>JBCDKB010000131.1:0-17964 GCA_038747035.1 Acidobacteriota bacterium
CCGCCGGTCAGACCGGCGGCCCTTTTTTATGACGGTCCCGTCAGAGACGTCCGGGACGTCCTAGGAGTGCGTCAGTCTTCGAGCGCGGGGATGCGCAGGGACTGGCCCGGGTAGATCTTGTCCGGATCTTCGAGCATCGGCTTATTCGCCTCGAAGATGACCATGTACTTGGAGGCCTTGCCGTAGTGCTTCTTGGCGATGCCGGACAGGGTGTCGCCGGACACGACCGTGTAGAAGGTCGCCTCGGGCTCGGGATTCTCGACCTCGAGCTGGTTGTCGACGGTCTCGACGCCTTCAATATTGCCGACGGTGAGCACGATCTTTTCGGCGGACTCTTGGCTGTCGACTTTGCCCTTCAGGGTGACCTTGGAGCCGTCGACGTCGATGTCAGCGTCGGTGATCTCGAGGCCCATGTCGCTGATGCGGTTCTTGAGGGCGTGGGCTTTCTTCAGCACCGCGAGGCGCTCGCGCTGCGCCGCGGCCTTGGCTTCGAGCTCGCGCTCGATCCGCTCTTCTTCTTCTTTGTTACCGAACAACGCTTTTCCGGCGTCTTTGACAAAGCTAAACAAACCCATGGGCTTCTCTCCTCTGCTGAAGGATGTAATTGAGGGGTGATTGGAAAGGGAGGCTACCGGGATTGTACACAAGGTCGACCCGCGGTGATGGATCCATCGCCGACACGGGCAGGTGGCGGCGGCGGAGACATCCGGCTAACATCCCCGGCCATGAAGCCGCTCGACGGACGAATCCCTTGTTCCTTTTCCCTTTTTCATACGCGCCGGGCGCTGCCTTTATTCGCTCTGATCCTGAGCCTGCTGGCCTGCGGTGGTGAGTCGACTCCTCCGAGCTCCGCAACGGCGCCAGCCGCAGAAGACCCGACCGCGGCAGAAGCGGCCGCCGGGGCGCCGGGCGAGTCAGCCGTGTCCGCACCGCCGCTGCTGGTCGAGGTGACCGAGGACTGGGGCCTCGACTTCGTCCACGACGCCGGAGAAGGCGGGGAACTTCTTTTCCCCGAAATGATGGGCGGCGGCGTGGCCGTTTTCGACGCAGACCGTGACGGCCGGCTCGATCTCTACCTCGTTTCAGGATCCGACGCCTTCGGGGCCGGCCGCGCCGAGGGTGCTGGCCGCTCGGTGAATCGCCTCTACCGTCAAGGGGCCGACGGTCAGTTCGTCGACGCGACCGAAGGCTCCGGGCTCGACGACGGCGGCTACGGCACCGGCGTCGCGGTCGGTGATTTCAATAATGACGGCCACGACGATGTCTTTGTCGCCAATATCGGCGCCGATCGTCTCTTCCAGGGGCGGGGCGACGGTACCTTCGAAGACGTCACCCGACGGGCCGGGATCACGGCGTCGGATGACGTCAATCGCGAGTGGTCCACCTCCGCCGCTTTCTGCGATGTAAACCGGGACGGCGCCCTGGACCTCTACGTCGTGGGCTACGTCGTTTTTGACCGCTCGATTTCGTGCACCGACAAGGCGGGGCGACCGGAGTACTGCGGCCCCGACAGCTTTGAAGACCGTTACGACACCCTGTGGCTGAACCGAGGGGACGGCAGTTTCAAGGATGTGAGCGCCGCCGCGGGGCTGGACGTTGACACCGGCGCCGGCCTCGGGGTGGTCTGCGAAGACGTCGACGACGACGGCTGGGTCGATATCTACGTGGCCAACGACGGCGACCCGAACCAGCTGTGGGTGAACCAGGGCGACGGCACCTTCGTCGACGACGCCTTGATCATGGGCACGAGCGTCAACGCCGCCGGTCTCTACGAAGCCGGCATGGGGGTCGTGGCGGCGGATTTTGACAACGACGCGGACTTCGACCTTTTCTTGACCCACCTCCGGGACGAAACGAATACCTTCTACCGCAACCTCGGCGCCGGCGTCGGTTTCGAAGACGCGACGACCCAGGTCGGCCTGGCGGTGGCCTCGACGCCGTACACCGGATTCGGCACCGCGGCCCTGGATCTGGAGCTCGACGGCGACCTCGACCTGGTGATCGCCAACGGCCGGGTCACCCGCGGCGACGCGCTGACGGACCACCTGCCGGGGCCGTGGAACCCCTACGCCGAGCCGAATCTGGTCTACCGCAATGACGGCGGGGCCTTCAGCCTGTGGGGCGCGGAAGTCGCCGCGCTCACGGAGTCGATGGAAGTGAGCCGCTCCTTGGCCACCGGCGACCTCGACGCCGACGGTGACCTGGACGTGGTGCTCGGCAATATCGAGAGCGCCGTCCGCCTCTACCGGGCCGATCCGCCGGCCGGCCGCCACTGGCTGCTGGTGGACGCCGTCGACCCGGCGCTCTCCCGGCGTGCCCTCGGCGCCCGGGTGACGGTGAGCGGCGCCGGCGGCCAACAGGTGCGCACGATCCAAGGCGCGATGAGCTACCTGTCAAGCAGCGACCCGCGGGCCCATTTCGGGCTCGGCGACGCCTTCGGGCCGGTGACGGTGTCCGTGCGCTGGCCCGGCGGAGATGTCGAGCGATTTGTTGACGTGGCGGTCGACCGGGCGGTCATCCTGCGTCGGGGCGAGGGTTCGAAGTGACCCGGCTCAGTCGCAGGCCAATCGCAGGGAGCTCGACCGTGGCGCTCGCGACCCAGGCGCTGGTGACCCTAGCGCTCACCGCCCTGGCCATCGGCTGCGCGCCGCAGGATTCATCGGCGCCGGCCGGCTCGGCCGCCGATCCGCCGTCGGCTGCGCCGGGGGGGCGATCAACCGCCGACTCGGTGCCGAGTCCCGATCTCGAGGGCATGGAGACGCAGGTCGCCGAACGGCTGCGCACGACCCGGGGGGCGATCCTCGAAGATCCCGAGTCGGCCGCGGCGTGGGGTGAGTTCGCCAAGGTCGCCCACGCCCACGAGCTGTGGGAGGAGGCGCGCGTCGCCTACGAAGAAGCCCAGCGCTTGGACCCGAGCGACGAACGCTGGCCCTATTTCCTCGGCGACTTGCGCAGCGTCATCGGCACGGACCTCGCCGGCGCGGCGAGTGCTTTTCGGCGGGCCTTGACGCTGCGTCGGGATTACGCGCCCGCCCACATGCGGCTGGGGCGGGTGCTCGTGGCGGACAATCAAGCCGACGCCGCGGCCAAGGAGCTGGAGCGAGCCCTCACCCTCGATCCGGATCTGCAGCCGGCGCAGGTGACGCTGGCGCAGATCGAGCTGGCCCGCGGCGCGCTGGATCGCGCCGAGTCACTCCTCGACGCGGTGCTCGCGGAGGCTCCCCGTCACGCCCAGGCCCTGTCGACGATCGGTCAGGTCTATATGCGCACGGGGCGCCGTGACGAAGCCCGGGCCGTCGCCGCCCGCGCCCGCGATGACGCGGCGCTCTACAACCTCTTCACCGACCCGATGATGGGGGAAGTGATCCAGGAAGGCTCGAGCTCTTTGCTGATCTGGGAGCGGGCGAAGGCGTTCTTGGAGGACGGAAATTTCAGGCAGGCTTCCCTCGGCTTAGCGCAGGTCGTGCGCCTGCAGCCGGACAACGTCGAGGCCCGCTACCAGCTGGCGATCGTCTACGGCAACCTGGATCAACCAGAAAAGTCGCTGTCCGAGATGGAAAAGGTCGTCGAGGCGGATCCGTCGCTGGTGGACGCCCAGGTGCAGCTCGGCAAGCTCCACCTCGACCTGGGGAGACCCGCGTCCGCCGTTGATCCCCTGCGCCGGGTGCTTGAACGGGCCCCGGACGACCCCGACGCCGGCTGGCTGCTCGGCCGCGCGGAGATGGCGACCGGCGCGGTCCACCGCGCCGTCGCCACCTTCGAATCCGCGCGAGAAGCCGCGCGGCGATCGGGCGCCTCGATCCCGAGTTGGGCTCACAACGATTGGGGCGCCGCTTTGGCGCAAACAGGTCGCCTGCAAGAAGCGTTTTCCCAGTTCGAAAAAGCGCTGGCTGCGGATCCCAACGATCCGCAAACGCTCTTCTACCTCGGGCTGGTCTATGAGGGCACGGGGCGCCCGGACGAGGCGGTGGAGTACTACTGCCGATCGACGCGGATTCAGCCGAATCCGCCCTCCGCAGAACGTCTCCAGCGCCTCGGCCGCACTTGCCCTTGACGTTCGCAGAACATCGCTAGACCGCCGGCAGGGCAGCCTGGGCCGGGTGACGGAGAGTGTGGTCAATCGGAGTCGTCGGGCGAGCATCCTGAGCGCCCGAGCAGGCCCTTCGGTCGCTAAAAAGGAGGCGCCGAGGGGGCCCCATGGGCGATTCGTTGCGGGTTCAATCCGCCGGATTTTATATCCAAAGAACTGGACTAAATTCATTGTTTTGAGTGTGATCGTCTAAATCGCCCATTCGGTTAATTTTTGGCTCTAGCTGTATAAGATAGGGACCAGATGCCCTAAATAGCCAAGAAGTAGCGACGTTCCCCACTTGAGGACGGGGATGCAGAGCTATCGTCTCTATGTGCCATCTCAGCGGGATAGCCCGCGGGTGGCCCGTGGCTTGGTTTTTGCTGAAGCAGGTTGTACACCCCCGATCGGCCCAGGTTCGAACAATTCTCCCCAAGGAGGAAGGAATGCGCAGAGTTCTCGCCCTAACAGTCTTGGCCCTTCTCGTCGCGACGTCGGCGGTATACGGCCAGGCTCAACGCGGTGCCATCGAAGTGACGGTCACCGACGCCGATGGCGCCGCCCTGCCGGGCGCTAGCGTCAACGCGTCGTCGGATCAGACCCTGACTCGACGCACGGTCTTCACCGACCGTGAAGGCAAAGCGCTAGTCGTTTCCCTCGACCCGGCCCGCAACTACTCGGTGGCGGTGGGCCTCGAAGGTTTTGCCAGCCAGACGGTGCAAGGCATCGTGGTGCAAGCCGGGCAGACGGCCTCGGTCGGCGTCAAGCTCGGCCTCGCTGAGGTCACGGAAGAGCTGATCGTGACCGCCGAAGCGCCGCTGGTCGACGTCACGAAGACGCAGGCCGGTCAGGACATCACGCTCGAGCTGACGGAGTCCCTCCCCACCGCCCGTAGCTACCAGGACTACCTGCAGCTCGTGCCGGGTGTGCAAGACGCCCTCGGTTCGACGGACAACCCCGCCTCCCGCTCCGGCGTGAATTACCGCGACGCCGACGGCTCGCAGGGTGACGTCGGCCGCTCGACGGACAACCTTTACTACTTCGACGGCATCAACGTCACGGACCGGACCCTCGGCACCAACGGCGCCAACCTGAACACCGAAATCATCCAGGAGCAGGCCGTGCTCACCGGCGCGATCCCCGCCGAGTTCGTCGGCGCTCCGGGCCTGATCTCGAATGTGGTCACAAAGAGCGGCGGCAACCAGTTTTCCGGCTCCTTCAACTACTACTTCCAGAACGACAGCCTGGTCGAGTCGAATGAAAACTTCGAAGATGAAACCTTCGATTCGTTCGATACCGCCGTCACCTTCGGCGGCCCGATCGCCCGCGACAAGGCCTGGTTCTTCGCGTCGTACCGCCTGCTCGAAACGCAGCAGGACGTGGTCAACGAGGAAGGCGTTTTCCTCCGTAGCCCGACCCTGGAGCAAGATCAGGCTTTCGCCAAGCTGACGTGGTCGATTACCTCCAGCGACGTGCTTTCCGGTTCCTTCATGTCGGATCCGCGCGACCAGGACGGTAGCTTCAGCCGCTCGACCCCGAACCAGGCTGACATCACGGCCGAGTCCGGCGGCGAGCGCTTCTCGATCGGCTACAACCGCGTGTGGGGCACCTCCGCCTTCGAGCTGGCCGCCACCGACCACGACGCCGACAGCAACTCGCTGGCCCAGGATCGCTCCCCGGCCAACACCGTGTCGTTTGCTCCGGGCACCACCTTCAGCTCCGCCGAAGAGCGCCTCGGCGGCGCCGGTGCGGATAGCTTCGTGACCCGCGCCACCGAGGCGCAGCGCGCCTCCTTCGAGACGCTGATCGATACGAGTTGGGGCGACCATAGCCTCAAGTTCGGCATCAACAACAGCGAATCGACCCTCTTCGAGGACCAGAGCAGCACCGGCGAACCGCCGGCGTCCTACCTCTCGCTGAGTAGCCTCGGTCGTCCGATCGGCCTCGACGAAGTCCTCGGCTCCGGCGAATTCGATCCGTGGTCGACCCAGGACTTCGGTGTCTCTTCAGACGAGACCAACGGTTTCCGCGAGAATCTGACGGGCGACCAGCTCGGCACGCTGATCAGCCTCTGGGACGACAACGGCAACGGCGCGCTTGACGACATCGAGATCGTCAACAACATGACGTTCAACAGCACGTCGGGCAACCCGAACGGTCTGATCAACTACACCCGCGACTTCCAGTCCGTGGGCGGCGCGAACGAGAAGGGCTCCGAGGCTCTCCAGTACTACGTCCAGGACGCCTGGCAGTGGAATAAGTGGAGCGTCAACGCCGGTCTCCGCGTCGAGGATTGGGACTTCATCGACTCGACCGGCGCCAGCGTCGGCACCTTCGATGAGACCGTGGCCCCGCGCCTCTCCGTCGCGTACGACGTCAATGGTGACGGCCGCAGCTCGATCGGCGTCTTCTACGGTGAGTATTTCGACGCTTTCCGTGACACCGCCATCGATTTCGCCGGCACCTTGACCGGTCGTATCGTGCAAGAGCAGGTCTTCGTCGACGAGCTCAACGACTGGGTCACCTTCCGCACCCGCGGCGGCCCGAGCGTCCAGGACGCGTTCTTCGCACCGGCCATCGAGACGCCGGTGACCCAGGAAATCCAGATCCAGTACAAGCAGGATCTGGGCCGCAACATGATGTTCGAGATCAACCTGATCGACCGCGAAGCGTCCGATCTCGCCGAGGATTACGGCTCGTTCTACTACAACGAGGCCCAGTACCGCGGCCTTCTGAACGACGCCATCGCCAATACGCCGAATGTCGGCGCCGGCGATCCGAACAACCTGTTCTTCTTCCTCGGCCCGGAGTTCTTCGGCTTCAACGGCCTGGGCGACATTCCGACCAACCTGAACTTCCTCATCGGCACGCTGCCCGGCGAAGCTTTCCGCGACTGGCAGGGCGTCGAGTTGATCTTCCGCAAGCGCTACAGCGACAACTGGCAGCTCCTGGCGTCGTACAACTTCGCCGACGCCGAAGGCAACAGCAACTCCGACGGCAACTTTGACGGCGCCGGCGACGTGATCTTCCTGGATCCGCGCGCGCCCAACCGCACCGGCGTCCAGCCGGGCCTCGTCGAGCACCTCTTCAAGGTCCACGGTTCCTATAACTGGGACAACGGATTCCAGGTCGGCGGTAGCTACCGCTGGAACTCGGGTCTCATCCTGAATCGGAACCAGGGTCAGGCCTTCAGCCGCTCCTTGCCCGACCGTGCGGAAGTGCCCTTCGAGTTCGGCGGCTGGCCGGGCGGAACGTTCGAGGATGACTTCATCGCCGAAGACGCCTTGGGCTTCATCGACGGCAACGAGTACGGTGTGCTCGACCTCCGCGTGTCGTATCTGTGGAATATCAACGACTCGCTGGAAGCGGACTTCTTCCTCGATATCTTCAACGCCTTCGATGACCAGCAGGTCATCCGCGTGCAGGATCTGGAAGGAGGCGGCGATGGCTTCGCCTTCCTGGAAGGCATCGACTTCGTCGAACCGCGCCGCTACTTCCTCGGAGCCCGAATACGCTTCTAGCGTTTCGAGTTCCCACGGACAGCACCAAGGCCCTCCGCTCGGAGGGCCTTTTTCTATGGAGTGCTTGCGGCAGGGAGCTCGTCCCTAAAGTTCAGGAGGCGACCTGCCGTGAAGCCGTAGCGACCTACATTTCTGGGTCGAGGAGCGAGGACCCGCTTTTTCCTTGTCCACACCCCAGCCCTCGACGGCCCCTCGCGACGGTGTTTCGTGATTAGAGGGCCTGAGAGAACCGCGCGACGTCGAGGCGGAGGGTCGAGAGTCGACCGTTGACGTCATCCCGGACGCCGATCGCGACTTGGCGATCGCCCGGCCGCAGCACGAGCGGCAGCGAGTAGTGGGCCGACTGCCCCTTCGCCTCCTCGACCTTGTCGGCCGGGATATTGAGGTGGAAAGGCACGCGCTGGACCGGGCCGGGGTTGCCGTCCTTGTCGCGGATGCTGACGAAGAGCGTCACCGAGACGGCGTGGGTGTCGCCTTGGGGAACCAGGTCGAGCTGGCCCACGGGGATTTCCAGCAGGATCGGCAGCGCCGCGGTGCCGTCTTCGCGGGGCGCTTCGCTGCCGGGGGTGGCTTTGATGCCCAGGGGGTTGTCGACCGTCTCGTACATCAAGGCGGTGACGGTGGCGCTCGCTTCGCGTTCGCCGGCCAGCGGGACGCGGAACTTCTCGCGGTGGCGCGCGCGGAGACCGCGCTTCTTCACCTTGACTTTGATGTCGTACTCGACCCCGGGCTCCCAGCCGTCCGGGGCGGTGAAGCCGAGGGAGTAATAGGTGTCGAAGTCGTCGAGCAGGTCATCGATCTGCTCGGCGAGCGTGCCGGAGGAGCGCAGCAGCTTGCCGCCGGTGGCTTGGGTGGTGAATTCGAGGGGTGCGCGGAAGTTCTCCTCCACCACCGACACCGACTCCGACGTCGAGCCTTGCTCCGTAAGCGCCGACCGCAGCTTGGCGCCGTGGCCGCCTTCGGCGTCGATGGCGTAGATCGTGACGCCCGCCCGATTGGCGACGTCGGCGGCGCGCTGCATCCGGTCGGAGAGGTCAAACCGCCCGACGCTGCGGGTGTAGTCGGTATTGAAGTCCACTCGGCGGATACCCATCTCGGCGTTCTCGTCAAAGCCGCCGAAGCGATTGCGCCACTCCACCCACATCCCTTCGCCGGGGCGCTGCTGGATGCCTTCGCCCACGTAGAGCAGCGACTTGCGGCCGCTGACGCCGGCGAGCGTCGACACCACCGCTTCGATCTGGCCCAGGGTGCGCTGGCTGCGGTCGAATTCCTCCGCGGCGTAGACCTGGATGCGGTTGAGCACGTCGATGCCTTCGATATTCGTGCTGGCCCGGGCCAGGAAGGTGCCGCTTTGGCCGCGGGCGAGCAGGCCGAAGATCTCGCGACGCTGAATCTCACCCAGGGGCACCTCGGCGGCGAGGTCGTCGACGTCGTCGAGGATCTCGCCGATCGCCCGGCGGTCGTAGAGAAAGTCCGAATAGAAGACCAGCGAGCCTTCGATGCCCACCACCGCGATGAGGTCCTCGTCGCCGAGGGTGGAGATCGCCTGGCGGAGGGCCTTGAAGGCGCGGGCCCGATTCGCGGGTCGAATCCTCGAATGGTCGATCAGAACCACCACGTGGGCCCGGCGCTCGGGGTCCACCCGGGTTTGTTCGATCGGCGTGAACTCCGTATCGCTGCGTCGCTCGAGGGGTCTGACGGATTCCCGCACTCGACCTGCCTCTTCGGCGTAGAAATTGGAGATCGGCATCGGCTCCTTGTCGACACGGAGCTCAAAATCGTCCTGGCTCAGGCCGCTCACGCGCTGGCCCTTGCGGTCGGTGACGAAGACGTCGATATTCACCACCCGCACATCGACCCTTTCGCCGAAGCCCTTCGGCACCGTGTCGGCGTCGTCGGACCGCACCGGTGCGGCGGACAGGATGCTCAGAGAAGTGGCGAAAGCAACGATAGCGGCGACCCGCGGCAGGGCGCGTCGAGCAAAGTTCAGAATCATGGGGACCCTCGGGGAAAACGGCTGGAAGGCGGGGTCGAACTGGGGGCGTCGGCCGACGGAAAGATCGGCCAATCTCGATATGATAGCCGCACGGTATCCCCCTTCACTAAGAGTTTCGGAGTCCCCCATGTCTGGTTCGAATCGCTCGCGCCCGTCCGGCCTGCGCCGCCTGATCCTCGTCGGCATTCTCCTCGCGTCTTCCGCTCCGGCCACGTGGGCGCAGATGTTGCGCGGAACGGTGACGGACTCGGAGAAAAATCCCCTCCAGACGGTGCAGATCACCGTCACCTCCGACGAGCAGACGTCGTTTCGCAAAAGCCTCTCGACGGACGAGGACGGCGAGTTCGTGCTGCGGTTCACCCGCAACCAGGCCCAGTACACCTTCAAATTCCTTTTCGAGAAGCCTGGCTACCAGAGCTTCACGCAGGAGATCTCGCCGTCGACCACCCGCGTCACCCGGGAGACCTTCGTGATGGATGTCTCGGAGACCCAAGCCGTCGAGCGCCACGGCGACCTGCAGTCGGTGGTGACCGGCTCGAGCAACGCCGCGATTTCTGCCTTCAACGCCGGCTTGGCGGCCCAGCTCGATCGCAACCTCGACGAAGCCAAGGCCAAATTCGAAGAGGCGCTGGCGGCGGACCCGGACCTCGGTCCGGCGCAGGTGGCCCTCTCGCAGGTGCGCCTCGACCTGCAGGATTACGCAGGCGCGCTGGCCGCCGCCGAGACGGCGCTCGCCGCCGGCAACGGTCGCGTCGACGCGCTGCGGGTCAAGTACCAGTCGCTACGGGCCCTCGGCCGCCAGGACGAAGCCGAGGCCGTCTCCGCCGAGCTCGAGAGCGCCGAAGACGCCGTCGCGGCGGCCCGGCGCATCTACAACGAAGGCGGCGCCGCCTTCCAGGCCGACGACCGGGCCACCGCGCTCGAGCGGTTCCGGCGCGCCGCCGAGCTCGACCCCAACTTGGTGGACGCCCACCACGCCGTCGCCACCCTCGAGCTCGCCGCCGGTAACCACGAAGCCGCGGCCACGTCGGCGGAAAAAGCCCTCTCGCTCGGTTCCGACAAGCTCGAGACCCTGCGCGTGCTCTACGACGCCTATGAGGCCCTCGGTCGTATGGATCAGCTCACCGAGATCGCGCCCCGCCTCGCCGCCGTCGACCCGGACTTCGGCGGCGCCAAGCTGGTGGAGCAGGCCGCCGAGCTATGGAACGCCGGCCAAACGGCCCAGGCGGTGGCCTTGGCGCAGCAGGCCCTCGCCATCGATCCGACGATCCCCAAGGCCTATTACTTCCTGGGCCTCGATCACCTCTCCGGCGGCCGCAACCCGGAAGCCAAGTCGGCGCTCGAGAAGTTCATCGAGCTGGCGCCCGAGGACCCGGAGGCGGCGACGGCGAAGGAGATGCTGACCTACATTCAGTAGTCAACGAGGTCTTCTGGAGAACTAAGGTCGCGATGGGATGACCTTAGGGCCTCCGAAACCTAGCCCCCGGGACCGACGTCGAGGAACCCGGTCCTGATCGAAGACTGGCGTCCGAAGACATCGAGGATCGCCAGCCCGATCTTCTTGCGGCCCGGGCTGGTGACCAGCTTGTGGACGTAGACGAAGGACTCGTCGAGGGCCGCCTCGACGTTCTCCTCGGCGATGCGCAGGCCGAGGGGAACGAGGTCGATTTCGGAGATCTCGCCCTGGTCCCCGGCGGCGCCGACGTAGAGCTCCAGCTTGAGCTCGCGTTTGCCGCCCAGGGGCAAGAGCACGAGATCGCGCAGCGGCAGGCGGAGCTGAATCGGCACCAGCCACGAGTCGTCGTCATGGGGCTCCGGGGTGCCCCAGCGCACGTCGAGGCCGAGGGGGTTGGTCTGGTGGGCGTAGAGCAGCGCGGAGCGAAGGCTCTCGCGCATTTTCGTCTGCTGGGATTTGCTGCGATAGCCCGCCCGGTGACGGATCTGGACGCCCCGGCGCTCCGCTTTGAGCTCGACCTCGATGTCGTGGTATCTCCCGGAGCTGACGCCGTCCGAGACGATGCCGAGGGAATAGAACGAGGCGAAATCCTGGGCCGCCTCTTCGAGCGCCGGCAGCACCTCGTTGCGATTGACGATCGCCCGCCCGCCGGTTTCGTCCGCCATCAGGCGCAGTGACGACTGGAGGTTTTCGGGCACCACCGAGTCGAGGGTGGTCCGGAGCTTCGGCGAGACGAAGGTGCCATATTCGGCGGCTCCGAACTCGAGACCGCGGAGGCCCCCGGCGTCGAGGGTGTAGAAGACCACGCGGTGCGTATTGGCATAGCGCATGGCGCGCTCGAAGGAGCGGGTCGTATCGTGGCGAGGGATTTCGGCGTAGGCCTCGGCGTAGTCCCACTTGACGGCCGCGGCCTGGAAGAGCTCCTCGCCGGCGAGGCGCGGGATGCCGCTCGAGACGTGCACGAGCGCCTTGCGGCCGGGGAGTCCTCCGAGGGAATTGACCAGGCGCTCGAGGGCGTCGATCGTGTACTCGACGCTGTTCATCTGCTCTTCGGCGTAATTGCGCGCGGCGAGCAGCGCCTCGGTCGGACGTCTGGACTTATCGATGCGTTCCAGCGCCTCGAGACGGTCACGGCGACGGATGGTCGCTAGGCCCGATTCCTCGGTGATCTCATCCAGCTGGGCGAAGATCTCGTCGCGGCGGTCGGTGAAGGGCTGGCGCACCTTGAGGCCGCGGTCGTAGGTGACGAGCATCGCGCGGTCGCCGGGCCTCAGCGTCTGGCCGAGGAACCGTCGAACCCCCGGCAGCACGCGATTCCGCTCGATCGGATCGATGTTGTAGTTGTCGATGAAGACGATGAGCCAGAGCCGGTGTTGCGGGGCGATATCCGAACCCACGCCGAGGCGCTCGAGCTCGACGGCGCTGCGGCCGGGGGCGTCGGGAAGCGGCTGCGGCGGCGCTTCACCCACCGGCACGCCGCCGGCGACGGCGTAGAAGTTGCTGATCGGCACGCCCTCGCCGTCGCGGAAGACCAGAAAGTCGTCGCGAGAGAGGCCCTCGACCGGCCCGCCGTCCCGATCCGTGACCCACACGTCGATATTGACGATTTCGGTATCGACGCTCTCCATGAAACCGCCGACGTCTTCGCCCGCTTCGGCGCCCTCGCCCGTCTCCTGGGCGACGGCGGTCCGCGGGGCGCAGAGGGCGGCGACGGCGGCTGAAAGGAGGGCGAGCGCCAGGAGAAAGTGGCGGGTTTCAACCGGCGGTAAAAGGCGCTGGGGGGCAGGCATTGGCCAAGGATCTCACGGCCCGCGGCCCGTGGAAAGCCCGGCCCCATTCAAGCTAAGATGGCGCACGCCCTCTCCTTTTTTTGATTCTGAAATCCTGAGAACTGTTCGCATATGAGAACGCTCTACCATGAGTTTGAGTCTTTAGAGCATCTGCTCGCCAATCGGCTTTTGCCGGGCGGTGAAGACCAGCCGATTCGCCTGGTGGTCTTCGGCGGCACCGGCGCCGTCGGCGGCGCCGCGGTGATGGAATTGTGCCGGCTGGTGCTGCTGTCCAGGGGCCTCGCCGCCCGCTCGATGCGCGGCGAAATTTGGGCCACCGGCCTCGGCGATAAGGAAATCTCTAAATTTGTTTCTCGCCTCTACCTCGCCTTCGAAGAAGAAGCGCGTATTGAAAAGTTAGAACCCCTGCGTCACTACCGCATCGACGGTCGCATCGACCTGCGGTTTTCGATCCTTCGCCTGCATATCCCCTCCGACCTCGGCGAGCGGATGGACGAACGCCTCGCCGCCGATCCCTCGCTCGATCTGCCGCGGGCCTTGGGCGATTATTTTTCCGAGCAGCCATGCCCTTTCTTGGGCTTCATCGAAAATATTGAAGATCCGCTGCACGCCGCGATCGTCGCCATCCCGCTGCCGAGCGTCGCGACCTATACGCTCACGTCGATCGACACCTTGCTCAAGCAGGCGGGACTCGACGCCGCCACGGGGCATCTGGTCAAGAAGCGCTATTTGACGACCTTTGTCCGCGGCCTGGCGGTGATCCACCAGCGCTACGCCCGGCGCGTGGTGATGGCGCACACGACCGCCGTCGGCGGCATGTACCGCGTCGACGGCGGCACGGCGGAGATCCGCCTCGGTTTCGCCCATAGCTCGCTGGGCAAGAAGCTGGTGGATAAGAAATATTTCGCCGACGAGCTCACCCAGCTCTTCGTCGACCAGGGCTTCGACGTTATGGTGACGGCGGCGGCGATCGGCATCGACGCCGTGGATTTCCGCGTCCACCTGCCGAGCGACCGGGCGATCACGTCCCGACTGCGCGACCGGGTCCAGCGCGCGGAGCACGAGCTGATGCCCGCCGACGACCTCGACGCCGGGCGCATCTTGCTCTACCCGAGCCGCAACCTCGCCTTCGACCCGCCGGTCGACGAGATCCCCAACGCCCCCGACGAGCCGACGGCGGCGGCGCCGAGCGACGATCTGTCGGCGGTGGATCCGCTGACCGCCGAGCTCGCGACGGACGAGGAAGGCCTCGAGCCGGCATTTGAAGCGCAGGTCGCCGACGCCGACGTCGCGGCGGGCGGAGCGGTCGCTGCGGCTGGAGCCGAAGAAGACGGACGGGCCGGCGAACCCGGCGCCGCCGTCGAGGCGACCGGCCACCTGTCCTTCGGGCGCGGCAAAGAGCTCATCGTCGAAGCGGCGATTCGCTCCGGCGAGAACGGTCTTTTTTCCGTGGCCAATTGCGTCGCGCTCTATAACGTCATGAAGGTGGCGATTCCGGAAGAGCTCGCCCTGGCGCTGGTGCGGCACGCGCTCTTCGGCCCCGAACGGCGCCGGGACTGGTTCCAGGAGCGCATCTGCTACTACGCCGAAACCGAGAATTGCTATTTCGCCCTGCGCCTGCTCGATAGCTATCCGGAGCTGGTGCGGGCCCACCACAGCGCTTTTGCGATCCAGGCCTACCAGGCCCTCGGCTCCTCGACGCACCAGGCGCGGCTGCACGAGCTGGGGCTGGTGATGCTGGTCCTGCGGCTACGGGAGCTCGCCGACCAATTCCTCGACATCCCCGACGACGAGCTCTCCGCGGCGCTGCCTGACCTCGACGGTTTCCTGTGGCACCGGACGCGGATTCCGGCCTTCCAGGACCTGCTGGAGCTCGACGCCGGCTCGCTGGCGGAGGACTTCGCCCGCCTCTGCGAATGCGCGTCGATGGAAGACGCGGGCCGTCTGCTGGGCTATGACCCGCGTCGCCAGGCGGTGCGCCCGCCCGGCCGCGAGAAGTTCTTGTCGCGCCTGGCGACCCATATCCAGCGCCACCTCGCGATCATCACGTCCTTGGGCGTGCCGATCCTGTACCGCCGGGCCCACGGCGAGGACCGGGTTTTGCTCGGGCCCTACGCCGCCCCGTTTGACGCCGCCATCGCCGAGGCGGACGACCTGCCGCGTCTCTGGCGTCGTCTCGCGGAAAAGCACGGCACGGCGGAGGAGGACTTTCGCGACTGGGTCATCGTCAACAACGGCTTCGTTGACTTGCGGCCCCACGCCCTGTCGAGCGCCGCCAAGGAGCCGGCGGCCGATCTGGGGAGCCACGTCGGTCGTTTCGAATCCGAGGCCGAGCTCGTCGAGTGGCTTTCAGGCCTCGAATCCGGGGCGTATTTCACAACCGCCGGACTCGTCGCCTTGCTCTACCGCCTGCGGCGCCTCGGTAAGTCGGTGACCTCCCGCAAGGTCCAGCTCGGCACCCGGGAGACGTGGAAGCACCTTTTCCGGCAAGACCGGCACGGGCGCCACCTGCTGTCGCCGGGGTTGATCGAGACCGTGCGCATGTATAACGAAGGCATGGGCAAGATCACGGGCACCGAAGCCCTGTGGCCGCCCTGGGGCTATTGAGCGGACAGGTCGCGGCGCGTGCCGGAGTCCGCTAGCGGGCGAGCACGACGGTGGACTGCGGCGCCGGGTTGGAGGCGTCCTGCGCCGTGATCGAGAAGGTGCCGCTCTTGCGCTCGCCGCCGTTCCTGCGGACCTGGGCGTGGTCGCCGCTGATCACGCCGTCCTTGACGGTGCCGCGAAAGACCCAGTCTCGGCGGCTGCCGCGGGCCTTACCCTCGACCGTGGCGCCCTCTTCCAGACCGCCGGCGGCGTCGCCTTTCCAGGTGTAGTCCCTACCGTTGAAGGTGAAGTCGAATCGGACCTTCCAGGTCGGCACACCGTCGGCGCGCCCCTCCGGGGTAAAAGTGACGTCGAGGGAGCCCGAGCCGCCGCTCGACCAGTCGTAGCGGCCGTTGAAAGTCCGGCTGTCCGACGCGTCGGCTGCGCCCGCCAGGATGAAGAAGAGGATGAGGCTCGTCGCCGCGAGGCCCGCGAGCGCGAGGATATAGGGCGCCGGGGACTTCAAGGCCCGGGATGTGGCCCGGACCTGGGGCCGGACCTCGGCGGCGGCCGTCGGAGTCTTGTTCGTCGAAGTGTCCATGTCTGCGGCTTCGGCGGGTCGACCCCGGCGGATGTCGAAAAGAGTTGGCCCTAAGGCGCCGCTGCGGCCCCAGAGTCGAGGGATACGACCGGAAAGCGGATGCGGCGCGTAATCTAGGGCACAATATCCGCAGATTCTTGCCCAGTGAGTGGCCGCCCCGGCGTCCGTTGTTCAGTTCACGGAGAAGGTGCCCCCATGGAAGGACAGATCCTCGCCCTCGTTGCCGCCGCCATCTTGGCGTTCGGCGTCATCTCTCGGCGCGCCGAGAGCACCGTGCTGACGCCGCCGATTTTTTTCGTCGGCCTCGGGCTGCTCGCCGCGGGCCTCGGTCTGATCCAGGTCGAGATCAGCGAACGCGTCATCCATTTGCTGGCCGAGATCACCCTCGTCGTCGTTCTCTTCACCGACGCCTCTCGGATCCAGATGTCGCAGTTGAAGCGGGGACACAATCTGCCGATTCGCCTCCTGCTGATCGCCTTGCCGCTGACCATCGGGCTCGGCACGCTGGCGGCGGCGGGCCTATTCCCCGCCTTCACGCTGTGGGAAGCCGCGCTGCTCGCCGCCGTGCTGGCCCCGACCGACGCGGCCCTCGGCCAGGCCGTGGTCTCGAGCCCCAAGGTGCCGGTGCGCATTCGCCAGACGCTGAACGTCGAGAGCGGCTTGAACGACGGCATTGCCCTGCCGCTGGTGCTGGTCTTTCTCTCGGCGTGCTCGTCCGCCGTTCCGGGCCTCGGCGGCACCGAGTACTGGCTGCGCTTCGCGGCGTCGCAGCTGACCTTCGGCCCCCTCGCCGGCGTGCTCGTCGGCTGGCTGGGCGGCAAGCTCGTCGACTGGGCGTCGCGAACCGGCTGGATGAATCACGCCTTCCAGCACCTCTCGGCCCTCGGTCTGGCCCTGCTCGCCTACGCCGGCGCCGAACAGGTGCACGGCAACGGCTTTATCGCCGCCTTCGTCGCCGGCCTGGTGCTCGGCAATACGGTCTCAGAGTCGGTGTCCGACAGTCTCTACGAGTTCGCCGAGGCGGAGGGCCAGCTACTGGCTCTGCTGGTCTTCCTGGTCTTCGGCGGCTGGCTTCTGCCCCACGCCGTCGAGCACGTCGATCCGATGTATGTCGTCTACGGCCTGCTGAGCTTGACGGTGGTGCGCATGCTGCCGACCGCCCTGAGCCTGCTCGGCGCCAAGCTCAAGGCGCCGACGATCTTCTTCCTGGGCTGGTTCGGGCCCCGCGGCATCGCGTCGATCCTTTTCGGCCTGCTGGTGATCGACCGCTCACAGCTGGAAAATCGCGAAGAGATCTTCGCCGTCGTGCTGGTGACGGTCCTGCTCTCGGTGGTGCTCCACGGCGTGACGGCGAACGCCGGCGCCGGCTGGTATTCGCGCCACGCGGAGGACATGGACCGTGACGATCCGGCGCTCGAAGCTGTCCCTGAGATGCGTCCGAGAATTCAACACGGGTCCGAGTAGTGCCGGTCTAGCGACGCTTCACGTAGAGCAGCTTTTCGACCTCGGCGACGATCTTTCCGAGGTCGTCGAGCACGCGCACTTTATAGGTGGGCTCCACCGGCTGGCCGGACTCGGCTTCGCGCTCGACGCGTTCCACTTCGTGTTCTGGGATGTGGAATCGCGCCCACACCGTGCCGCGCCCGGGGCGCCAGAAGCGGATCTTGGCGGCTTTATCCCACACGACATAGTCCGGTCCGAGCTGCTCGGTGAGGATCCACATGAAGAACGGATCGCACATGGCGTAAAGCGAGCCGCCGAAGTGGGTGCCGACGAGATTTCGATTGCGCCGCGTGAGGTCCATGCGCACGTCGAAGCTGGCGAGGTCCGGGGCGCGTCGGATGACGCGGATGCCGGCGCCGAGGAACGGCGGATAGAGGTTGATACGCGCCGCTAAAACCCGTCGCTTGAGCGCCGCCGGCGGACCGGGATCCGGCGGCGGCCC
>JBCDKB010000132.1:0-17922 GCA_038747035.1 Acidobacteriota bacterium
GGCGGCGAGGCCGGCGCCGCGCACGAACGGCTCAAAGAGGTGGGGCAGGTCGTGGCTGGGAATGCCGGGCCCGCGGTCCTCCACGGCGAAGTAAATCTCCCCGCCGTCGCGGCCAACGGCGACGCCGAGCCACGGGGACGTCGGCTCTTGTCCATATTTCACGGCGTTGGAGATCAGATTGGCGATCGCGCGGCGCAGGGCCTGGCTGTCGGCGAGCGCATCACCAAGGTCCCCGCTGTCGACTCGCACTTCGGGTTCGATGCGGGCCGCCTCGAGCGTGGGGCGCATGTCATCCAGCACTCGCTCCACGCAAGCGACCGGATCGAGGGCTCGGAGGTGGAATTGAGGCGGCCCGGACTGCATCTTAGAGAAGGCGAGGACCTGGCCCACCAGGTCGCTGAGGCGGTGGCCTTCCCGGTCGATCATGCGACCGTAGCGTCGAATCTGGTCGCCGTCCCGCACGACTCCGTCGGCGAGGTTCTGGCCGGCCGAGCGCAGGGCGGCGAGCGGCGTCATGAGCTCGTGGGTGATGCCGGCGACGAAATCGAGTTGCTGACGGGCGAGGTCTTGCGCGCGGGCGGCTCCCCGGGACAGCAGAAAAAGGGCGGCGGCGAGGATGGTCAAGATGCCCAGGCTCAAGGCCAGGTTGCGCCGGTGGGCGCCGGCGATGGCGGCGTCCAGGGAGCCGGCGACGTGGCTGGCCTGGAGGCGCCAGTGGCCCACGTCGAGGCCGCGTCCTTCGCTGAATGACCGCGGGTTCATCGGGCGGCCGCGTCCTCGGCGGTCGAGGGAAATGGGGCCGAAGAGATCGACGGAGGCGTCGACGGTCAACGGTCTACCGGCTTCGCCGCCGTCGCCGCCGAGGCGGCGGAGGACGCTCGAGTCCCGGCGATTGAGCAGCTGAAGGCGGTAGTCGGACTGCGGGCCGAAGGCGCTCTCAACGAGGGCCGGCAGCAGTTCGTCGAGGAGGACTTCCGAGTCGAGCTGCGCGGCGATGACCCAGAAGGTGCCGCGGCGGTTGCGAAATCGCTGGCGTCGATTCTCCTCGGTGGGGCCGGGTGAGCGCGCGGGAATGGCGAGGGGGATCAAGACGGCGGGGATGTCCGGAAGCAGCAGCGAAAGGGCCGGGTGATCGGGGCGGCCGCGGGGCTCGGCGCGGTCGCGGCGGCCCTGTCGTTCCCGCGCGCGGAAGTCCTGGAGTGACGCGAAGGCCTCCCGCAGTGGTGCATGGATCGTCCCCCGGTCCACGGCCACCGGTACGGCATCCAGTCGCCAAGCTTCACCTTCGGCGTTGAGGGCGTAGGCGCCCGAGACCAATTCCGGGTACTCCGCCTTGTCTCGCCACGCCGCCAGCGATTCCGCCAGGACCGCCGGAAAGTCCTCGGCCGCAGCGGGAAGGTCCCGACGCCTCAAGGGCTGCATGTCGAGGAAGAGCCGCGCCAGCTGACGATTGAAATCGTCCGCGACGCGTCCGAGGCGCGACTCGAGATCGGCGCGGGTCCGCTCCTGGTCGGCGTTGCGCATGCGCTCGAGCCAATGCACCTGAAGGCCCGCCAGCAGCAAGAGCAGCGCCACGAGTCCGAGGACCGGTAGGACGACCTTCAATGGGCGGATCCGGGGCGCGGCGTCGCGTAGCATGGCGGCAGTATAGAAGCGATATCGTCAGCGGGGCCGCGGATTTACAGTCCTTACAAACGTCTTGCGCCGCGATGAAGTCTCATCGCCGGGCCCTCCCTAAGATGGTTGCAGGTCGGGCATGAGCCCGCCCCGCCACCCAGGAGATTAAAGAAATGACGACTTCAACTTCGATAACTTTCGCCCTCTGCCTGTCCGCCATCCTGGCTTCACCGGCCGTGGCTTCCGGAGCGCAAGGCGCGGACCAGCCGGTCGTCGGCGACGCGTCGGCCCAGACCGCGGAACGGCCGAGCCTTTGGGAGCGCTTCAGCACCCGCCACGACACCAATCAGGACGGTGTCATTACCCGCGATGAATTCCAGAAGGACGATGAACGCTTCCAGCGCCTGGACCAGAATCTCGACGGTCAGCTCACCGAGGCCGACTTCGAAGGCCTCAAGTCCCGCCGATTCGGCGAGCTCCAGAATCGCGGCCTGATCCGCGGCGCCGACATCAACCGGGACGGTCGCGTCACCGCCGAGGAGTGGGCGAGCTTCGAACAGGCCCTCGACGTCGACGGCGATGGCGTCGTCAGCGACGGTGAAATGCAGGCGCTCCGAGATGTCCGTCGCAGCGAGCGGTCCCAGCGCTTCGGCGGCCGCGATGCCAAGCGTGGCCAGAAGTCCTTCGACGGCCAGGCCCAGAGCCCCTTTGACGCGGACCAGAGCGGTGGCCTCGACGCCGCTGAGCGGGCCGCCCTCTTCTCGTCCTTCGACACCAACGGCGATGGTACGGTCTCTGCGGATGAGATGCCGCAGGGTCGGCGCGGGGGCAAGGATCGCGGCCAGCGTGGCGCCCGGTTCGGGATGGGATTGTTGAAAGCGGCCGACGGTGACCAGGATCGTCGGGTCAGCCTGTCGGAATGGCAGAGCTTCCTCCAGGCCGCTGACGCCGACGGCGACGGTACTTTGAGCCGCACGGAGCTCGAGGCCGTGCGCCCCGAAGGCGCGCCCGCGGCCCCGGCGACGCGGCCGGAAGGAGCGCCGAGCCTGGAGACCGAGCGCCTCGAAGCTCTCTTCACGATGCTCGACGCGAATGAGGATGGCGTGATTGCCGACGACGAATGGCCCCGGCGCCGGGGCCCCCGCGGTCGCGGTCGCTGAGTGATCCTCGGCGTCGCGCCTAGGGTCGCCGCTCGCCGACCCGCCGATGACCCGCCGGAGCCCTTTCCGGCGGGTTTCGTCGTTCCGGGGGTGTGGAGCCTCGGCGCCCGGGAATTCGAGAGGCGGCTGGGGGGTTTTAGCATTCAATGAGCGTGACGCCCCCGGCCCGACGACTCCGGTTGTCGCGCTCGACGTCCACTGAGACCTCACCAATGCTTCGCCACTGAGTCCCGATTTCGCGCCATGTCCCCCGCCACCTCACCTCCGATCCCAGGCGTCTCCGCCGCCGCCCGCGAGTCCTTGGACGCGGGGGCCCGTGGCCGGGGAGCTTCGGGGGGACTCCTCACGATCGCGAACCTGCTGGAAGCGGTCCTCGACCTGTCGACCGCCGAGCAGCCGGACGCGGTTTATCGACGCATCGCGGACGGACTCAGGAGCTTCATGCCCTGGGACACCTTCAGCGTTTTGCTTCGCGACGATGAAGGGCGTCTCTACTTTCGGTGGTTGGACGGCCACCCGGACCCCGGGGTCAAGAGCTGGGTCTTCGGGCCGGGGCAAGGTCTGGTCGGCCGCGCCCTGGCGGGCCAGACCCAAAGTTCCGACGGCGCCGCCGAGGGCCTGCTGCCGGGCCACGGCTTTGAGATCGCCGTGCCGCTCGTCGACCGCGGCGATCGCGTGCTGGGCGTGCTGTCGCTGGGCCGATTCGAAGCTGGGACGGCGTTCAGTGATCGGGAGGTCGAGCTGGTGGAAATCATGTGCCGCCACCTCGGCCGCGCCATCGAGAGTTCCTGCGCCCACACCACCACCCGCCGGCTGGCGAAGAACCTGTCGCTGCTCCAAGAGACGGGCCGAGAGCTGACGTCGATCCTCGACCGAGGCGAGCTCCTGAAGCGTATTGCCGACCGGCTCGAAGGGTTGATCGATTACCAGCTGTTTTCGGTCTTCCTGTGGAGTGAGGACCAGCAGGTCCTGACGGATGCATTTACCCACCGAACCGGCGGGGGGAGCGGGTCCGCGCCGGCCCCGATGGAGCTGCGCCTCGGCGAAGGGCTCTGCGGTTCGGCGGCGGCGCTCCGGCAGTCGATCCGCGTGGGCAACGTGCGTCTTGACCCCCGATTTCTGCCGTGCGGCGACGAGCGGGTCCGCTCGGCGCTGGCGGTGCCGCTGCTCTTCGAAGACCGGCTCCTCGGCGTGCTCAACGTGGAAAGCCACCAGATCGATGCGTTCTCTCCGGAGCTGGAGCAGATGCTCCTGACCCTCGGCTCCAGCGTTGCCGTGGCGCTGGCCAACGCCGAGCTCTACGAGCAGCTGCGCCGGGATGAGCGCATGATGGCTAAGGACCTGGAAACGGCCCGGGGCGTGCAGCGCCTGCTGGTCCCGCGCTCCAGCCCGTGGATCGACGGCCTTCAAATCGGCGCCGCCAATTCAGCGTCGAAGCACCTCGGGGGAGATCTCTACGATTTTTTCCCCTACGGATCCGGACGGGTCGCCCTGGCGCTCGGCGACGTCGCGGGCAAAGGGACAGCGGCGGCTCTCTACGCTGCTTTGGTGCTCGGCGCCCTCCGCGGCCACGTCCAGCAGACCCAATGCTCGCCGTCGTGCGTCCTTTCCCACCTCCACGATGAGTTGAGGCAGCTCGAAGTCGAACGGCGCTTCCTCGCCTTTACGTTCGCCGTTTTCGATAGCGACTCCCGAAGCCTCCAACTCGCCAATGCCGGTCTTCCCTACGCGATGCTTCTGCGGCGGGGCGAGGTTCGTGAGCTTGAAGTCGGCGGTCTGCCGCTCGGCACGATGGCCTTGGGGTCGGCGCCGCGTGATGAGCTGGAGCTGGTCCTCGAGCCCGGCGACATCGTACTTTTCGCGACGGACGGCGTTGAAGAGAGTCGCGACGCCGAAGGTCGCGCATTCGGTGCGGATCGGGTGGGGGAGACCCTCGTCGCCCACCGCCATCTCAGTGCTCAGGAAATGGCCGCGGCCGTGCTCCACGCCGCAGACAGCTTCGCCGATAAAAAGGCGGCCTCAGACGACCGCACGGCGCTGGTCTTAAAGGTCAACGGGCCTTGACGTCCGGCCGGATAGGTTGAGTCGGCCGGGCAAAACCGGAACTGGCTCGCTGTCCCCCGAGGAGCCGGGAGCCGCGGCATGCGGGGTGTTGGCTCGGCGCGATCTTAGGACGAGGCGGGGAGCGTCACGATGCCGCGGGCGAACGCGACCAGCTCGGACATCGAACGTCCGACGAAGAGACCCGGCCGAGGGCGTAGCGAGATCTGGCCGACGGCACGGCCGCCGATCGCCAAACCGGTGCCGGATTCTCCGAGGGAGTCCATCAGCGAATCGACGCTGTCGCGGAGGCCTTCGGGATCTTCGACGGCCGAAATGCTCATCCACAGGACCCTCGCGCCGTGTCGACGCGCCGCTTCTTCGAGGGTCGAAAGCGGAGTGTCCGGCCCGAGGTTGATCGCCCGGAAGCCGATGGAGGCCAGGGCCGTGGAGGCGATGAGGGTCGGGAGCTGGTAAGGGTCGCCCGGGGCCGCGCCGCCGATCGCCATCGGGCCCTCCGTCGGCTCGGTGATCACCGAGCGCAGCGTGTGGAAAGCCTGGAGGCAGATCTGGGTGGCGCGGTGCTCGACAAAAATGCCTTCGTCGCCTTTGTGTTCGAAGAGGCTGCCGAGACGCTGGAAGCAGACGCGGACCGGGCCGTCGGCAATTTCCGCGATCTCGAGACCTGAGAAGTAGAGCGACAGCACGAGACCGCGGCAGGCGCTCGCCGACCCAGACCGGAGATGGGCTTCGAGCTCGTCGGTCGCCGTGTCCAGCCGGGCTACACCGCGACCGATCCGTGACGATCCGGGCAGGCCGAGGGCCTGCGGCTGAATGACTGAAGCTCCGGTTTCGCGCACGAATCGGACCGCCTCGGCGATCGGGATCCGCCGATGACCGCCGGCAGTCCGCGCAGCTTCAATCCGACCTTCATCAGCCCACCGCTTGATCGACGATTGGCTGACGCCGATCGCTTCGGCGAATTCTTTAGGTGAGAGGAGGTCTTTCACGATGGCGGTCGAGGCGGCTATATCCGGCGATGGGAGGCAGGTATGGCTGTCGGTCGTGCTTAAATCTGTCGCAACAAGTGTCGGCGCTAAGGAGAACGTTCTGGACGATTTGTCGAATTGCGTTCTGCCGGTATGTCCCGAAGGTCGATATGTCTCGAAGGCTAGGGGCCCGGTTTCGCGTCCCACATTGCGGCGGCGCCGCCAGCGGTTCGGTAAGGATCGAATGGGCGGCGCCTGGAGATGTCTTCGAGCGCCACAGGTCGAGATGTTTATATGGCGGTCGTTGTCTGCACGAGGATTATCCACAAACGCTGATTTGGATTCAATGTCGGGCCTGCGCTTGACAGCGAACGCGGGCTTTACTTATCGTCGTGAACGATTTGAACGTTTTGTTGAGAAGAGTGCATCCGCGATCTGCAAGGACGCGAACACCTCGACAGACCGATTTGGTAGACCCTGAAACATGCCCACACCACACTCTCTTCCATTAGGCGCGGCGCCACTGACGCACCACGCCCCTTTGAACGAGGCGCAACTGCGCCTCGCCCACCCACAGCTCGCTGCGTCCTATCGGAGCCCTCGCTCCGAACACCACGGGTCGCAAGGCCGAGCAGAGTCGACCTTTCCCTTTGGACCGGCCCAACGGTCCCCGCATTCGGGCATGACACAAATTGAGTTGATTTCTCGCCTACGGTTCAGACACGGACCGTAGACACCCAACCGTACCCCGACCCACCAGGGGGGGTCGGGGTACGTCTTTTTTCCGACACCCCAGTCTCTCAGAAACCGGCTTATTTTGCTAATAAGTTCGGCGCTTTGGGTTGTTTTTTCTTTCAGGCGATCTGGGCCGGGAGTGTCGACCGGAAGCTTCTCGCCCGCGATATGCGTTCATGAGACGGCTGAGGGCCTAGTCTCAGCGACGATCCCGGCGGCAATTGGCGATCCCAGTCTCGCAGCCCGGCCGACGATTTTGTTGCGCCGCCACCCCAGTGGCACCCGCGCCAGCCGCGTCGAGTCAGCGGTTATCGCCCTCCGCTGAGCATCCGCGGTGTGGCCGCTTCGCGAGCCGGCCGTGCGGGCTCGTGGTGCGAGCTCGATCCCGGTGCCGAGGACACGGGCGTCGGGGACGATTTGAGAAAAAAATAGTTTAAAAAAAAGCGGCGGTGCGTATCGCACCTCCGGGAGGGAGTAGGGTGGCCGTCCGATGCCACCCCGCCACAGATAGTAGCGGAAACGGCGGCAAAACGACAGGCCATCCCGTTGTCGATGGTTCAGGTCAGGCCCTCTGCACAGAGCCTCTTGACCGGGCCCGGCGACGCACAGACTTGGATAAGGCGGTCTGGCCAAGGGCATCCTCGGCACGAAGATCGTGGTGCGCATCGATGGCGCGCTGACGAGGCGCGCGCTCACCGGAGCGGCTAGGCCCTAGCTCTCCGTGACCTTCGGTGAGCCGGGTGCGCCGAAGAGTTGAGAGAACTTCTCCGTAGCGTCGCGGTGGCCGCAGACGTAGATGAAGTCCTCACCCCTAAAGGTAAATTCGCTGTCGAGCTGGTGGATCACCCGCCCTTCGCGCTCGACGGCGATGACGGAACATCCGGAGGCCCGTCTGATGTCGACGGCGGACAGGGCCCGGTCGGCGAGGTTGACCGCCGAGGCCCGAAGAATTTTCAGCTGGGCGTCGAAGGCCAAGGTGTCGCGCCCGGTGAGCTCATGGACCAGAATTTGGCCGGAGACTTGGGCGATCGACAGCGCGAAATCAGCCCCGACTCGGTAGATCCGCTCGAGGTTTGAAGCGTGGTTGACGCGCGCGACGGTCGGCAGGTCCGGGGCCCGGTCCTTAATGACCAAAGTCGCGAAGAGAGTCGCGCTGTCGCTATCGAGGGCCAGCACGATAGCCCGGGCGTGGTCGAGGTCGAGGGTTTCGAGCAGTGAGCTCTCCACCACGTCGCCCACGCGGTCAACGCCCGGCAGGTCGGGGTCCTTGTCGATCACCACCACCGGCTCGCCGGCGTCGCGCAGGACCTGGGCCACCCGCTGCCCGACCTCGCCGTAGCCGGCGACGATGAAAGGGCCCGACGTCCGGGGCTTGGAGGTATCGGTGGCGAGGCCGCTCAGCTTGTCGAGCGCCCCGGTCTCGCCGATCGCCACCAAGATGCCGCGGGCGGCGAGCCGGGTGTCGGCCGTGAGCTCGGCGTCGAGCCGGCCCTGCCGCCACTGGCCGAGCACTGTAGCGCCGGTGCGACGTCCGACCTGCGCTTCGCCCAAAGTGCGGCCGGCGAGCTCGCTGTGGCGGTGGATGCGAATCTCCGCGACCTCGAGCGCGGGCGCGAGTTGGCCGGCGCCGTCGACTCTGGGGCGGAGATGCGGGCAAGCGCGGGCGGCGAGCGCCGCGCCGAGGACGTGGCGGGGTGTCAGCACCTCGGTCGCCCCCGCCATCGAGAGGGGCTGGCGGTGGTGGGGCTCCTCGGCGACCGCGAGGATCTTGCCTCGAAATCCCAACTCCCGGGCGATCAGTACGGCGATGGCGTTTTCTTCGTCCCCGCCGTTGGCGATAATCGCCCGGGCCTGATCGAGCCGGGCGGATTCGAAACTAACTCGCAGCGTCGGGCCGTTGAGCACGTGCACGTCGGCATATCGCTTGGGCTTTTCCCGCCACTGCTCGAGCAGATCGCGGGCGCGGCCGTCGTCGTTCTCGATCAGGACCTGGGGCAGACCGGCGTCGACGAGCTCTTCGATCAGAGTCTCCACCGCCGGCCCGTGTCTCAGAATGATGACGTGCTGGCGGAGGTGCTTCGGCGCCTTGCGCGGCAGGCGGAGCTCGAAACGTTCTTCGAGCATGGGCAGCATGATCAGCGGCACCAGCATGTAGACCAGGAAAACGCCGACGAATTGCAGCGCGATCACAAAGGCGATCATCAAGGGGTGGTGCCACCTCGAGTCGGCGCCGTAGCCCGTGGTGGTGAGCGTCTCCGAGGCCCATTCGAGGGCCTGCCAGAAAGTGCGCGTTTCGCCCTCGAGCACGGCCATGCCGGTCTTGTAGGCCAAGGCGACGGAGACCAGGACCACGGGCAGGGCCGCGAGCAGGAGCAGGAGGCGTCTGCGGTGGCTTCCCATGGCCGAATCTTGCCACATGGAGCGGTATAGACTTCGGGTCGATGACTGACAGCGTTCGCCTCGACAAATGGCTGCAAGTCGCCCGCGCCTTCAAGACCCGGACGCAGGCGACTAAGGCCTGCACCAATAGCCGGGTGCGGGTCAACGGCGACGTCGCCAAGCCGCACCGCAAGCTGGCCCTTGAAGACCGTGTGGAGGTCGAATTTGGGGACTGGACCCGAATCTTGGTCGTCAAGGAGCTGCGGGACAAACCGCTGCCGAAGGCGGAAGCCCAGCGTCTGTGGGAAGACCTCTCACCGCCCAAGCCGACGATGGATCCCCTGGAGCGTTTGATGCGCCGGGCGCCGGTGGTGCGGGATCGGGGCCTGGGGCGCCCGTCAAAGAAAGAGCGCCGTCAGCTCGAACGGCTGCGGGGCGACTGACCTTGACCTGGCCCGCCGTCCGGCTCGCCCGCGGGCGGGAGTCCTCCGCAGTTCGCCGGCATCCGTGGATTTTTTCGGGCGCGGTCAACCGAGTCGAAGGTGACCCGGACCTCGGAGAGACCGTCCTGGTCCAGGCCGCGGACGGTCGATTCCTCGCCTACGGCGCCTACTCGCCGTCGTCGCAGATCCGCATTAGGGTGTGGAGTTTTGAGGAGGACCGGCCGCCCGACGCGGACTTCTTGCGGCGCCGCATTGCGAAGGCCGCCGCAAGGCGGCGTCCCCTGCTCCAGGGCCCCGACGCCGCCGCCCGCCTCGTGCACGGCGAGTCCGACGGCCTGCCGGGGCTCATCGCCGACCGCTTCGGTTCACTGGTGGTCGTGCAGCTGCTATCGGCCGGCGCCGAGCGCCATCGCGAGCTGATCGTCGCCGCCTTCGCCGAGCTGGACGGGGTGCGAACGATCTACGAACGCTCCGACACCGAAGCCCGCAGCAAAGAAGGGCTCGAGGCGCGGACGGGTCTGCTGTGGGGTGAAGAGCCTGCGGAAGAGATCATCCTCGAAGAGTGCGGTCGTCGTTTCTCCGTCGACTGCCGGGCCGGACACAAGACCGGCTTTTACCTGGACCAGCGCGCCAATCGGACGGTGCTTGAAGACCTGGTCCGCACGGTCGGCGACGGTCCCGAGGTGCTGGACGCCTTTTGCTACTCCGGCGGCTTCTCCGTCGCCGCTGCGGTCGGCGGCGCCGGAAGGTTGACCCAGCTCGACGCGTCCGAAGCGGCTTTGACGCTCGCCCGCCGCCACGTCGAGGCGACGGAGTGGGCCGGGCAGCTCGAGCAGATCCACGGCAACGCCTTCGGGGAGCTGCGGCGGCTGCGTTCGGAAGGCCGGCTCCTCGACATGGTCGTGCTCGATCCGCCGAAATTTGCCGAAAGCAAGGCCCGGGTCGAGCGCGCGTCGCGCGGCTATAAAGACATCAACCTCTTGGCCTTCCAGCTGCTGCGGCCGGGGGGGCACCTGCTGACGTTTTCGTGCTCCGGGCGGGTCGGCGTCGAGCTTTTCGGCAAGATCGTGGCCTCCGCGGCGGCGGACGCACGGCGCGACGCCCAGGTCCTTGCCCAGCTCGGCCCCGGCCGCGACCATCCGGTCTCGCTGGCGTTTCCAGAAGGCGCCTATCTGAAGGGCCTGCTCTGCCGAGTCGACTGACGTCACTGGGCCGGCGGGTCCCGGAGTGGCCCCGGCCTCGCTAAGCCTCGGACTGCCAAAGCTCGATCAGGAGACCGAAACCGGGCATCAGGCTCGCCGCCCATCCGGTCCCGAGGGCGGGATGCTCGACCCACGTCGGGCCGGAGACGAGGCGGGCGCCGAGGGATTGCGCCAAATCCAGCCGGGCCTCGAGGGCGTTGACGTCGAAGCGAAGAGCGCAGAAACCGCGGGCGGGGGGCTGGACATCCATCGCCGGGCCGACGGAGGGTGAGTACGCGAGCAGCGTGGTGCGGAAGCCGCCGCCGTCGGCTTCGAGGTGCTGCGCCGTGACGGTGACCCCGGGGCGGAGGCCCATGGCTGTCTCCCAGGCGTGGCCTCCGCGACGCTCCGCGCCGATCGTTCGCTGTTCGAGCACGTGGTCAAAGAAAGTGGAGGCGCCCGCGAGGTCGCGCACGACGATTTGGCAGCCGTGGGGCTCGGTCACGCCGAAATAGGGCGACGGCGTGCCCCGCAGCGCCGGTCCTTCGACGACCAGATACTCCCCGTCGTAGGCCCGGCCGTAGGCGACGCGGCGTTCCGTACTCTCGCCTTCTGCGTCGCCGCCGATGCGGTCCGCGGCGTCGGCGTCTGGCCCGGTGCCGGTAGGCGCGGCGTGGAACTCGACGCCGGCCCCCGAAAAGCGGTAGTAGGTGCGGCGCGGGTCCACGGCGTCCACCACCAGCCCGAGCGGGCCCGGCGGGGTGACGTCAAAATCCGGACGGGCGGCGAGCCCCGAGGTCCGAAGGAGGCGCAATCGGGCGGCGTCGGGGACATCGACGCGACCCATGAGCACCGTGTCGAGGGAGTCGTCGAGCCCCCAGAGTTTGCTGCAGAGGGCCGGGGGGATGCGTCCTTTGGCCACGGCCCGGAGGCCGAGGTTGGCGCTATAGAACGCCACTTGCTGCCGGAGGTGACCGGCGCCAATCACGATATCTCTGAGGCGCGACGCCATGCGGTGCTCCTTCCCGATCGGTCGACGGAGGCGCGGAAGGGGCTCAGGGTGCCGAGGGCCTCGCCGTCGGGAACCCCACCGACTGATGGGTTTTACGCCGCCGGGGGGCGCGGGATCAAGCTTTTGCCCCTGCCCAGGGAAATCGGCCAGGGTTTGGCGACGGGTCTCCTCGGCCGCCGGGCGCCCGAACCATTGGGTGAAGGCGGCGTGAAGTGTCGATAAAGAGCGGAAAGAAGGCGGGTATGCCGAGATTAGAATGCGCCACTCCGACCGTTCCGGCCCCCGTTGGCGGCCGCCGCCCCGCGACTTCCCCCCAGGATCCCCGCCATGCGTCCCACCGCTCCCGTGCCCTCCGTCGACCGTGCGCTTCTTCAACAAACGCCGAAGGCCCCGGCCGGCCTCCGGCGCCTTCGACGGGTCCTGGGGACCATCGCCGCCCTCGGATGCCTCTGGCTCTCAGGCGTCTGCCCGGCCGCCGCCGAATCCATCGGCGACCCCGTACTCGACGGCGTGGTGGAATTGCTGGCCGCCGAGTTCTCCGACGTGGTGATCTTGGACTGGCTCGGGACGACCGAAGACCAGCCGCGTCCGCCGAGCGCCCGCGACCTGGTCGCCCTACGCAAGGCCGGGGCCTCAGACGCGATCATCCAGGGGGTGCTCGCGGCCGCCCGCGGTGAAGCGTCGGTTCCGGCGGCACCGCCGAGCGTCCCGCCCGCCGCTCCGGCGGTGAGTGGCCACGGGGTGTCGGCGGAGGTCGAAGCGGCCACTGCGAATCCCGCCGTCGTCCGACCGGATCCTCCGGCGGCCGCGCAGCGAAGGGCGCCGCCGAGCGCCGCCGGCGATCCGCGGGACTTCAGCCTCGGCACCCGACCTTTCACTACTCCTCCTCGGTCGGAGGCGGCCGAGCTCGTACCGCGAGGACGGGGCGCCGTGAGCGCTCGCTTCACGCTTTCGAACGTGCCCTATTGGCTGGAAGATGAGGAGCCATGGAGCCTCTTTCTTTATATGAACGGTGAGCCGGTGACTTTCATCTCCGAAGGTACGCTGCTTTCAGAACGCCCCCTGCGCTTCACCCAGCTCTTGAAGCCGGGACGCCAGCGTCTTTTCCTCTTCCACGAGCAGCACGACGGGGACGATGGGATGCACTACTCCAAGGTCCTGCCGGATCCGATCGAGTTCGACCTCGAGCCGGGGGGGACGGCGGAGATCGAAGTCGCTTTCAAGCAGACCGTGATCTCTCCGAATCGCCCGATCTCTTTCCGGGTGTCGCAGAACGGCCGCCTCGTGGACGAGGCCTCCGACTTGGGGGGCAGTGTCGAGGGCTGGAATTGGCTCTGCGAGGACCTGGAACGCACCCTCGAGGGAAAGCGCGATAGTCGGCTTGGGGACTGCGTCCGGTGGCGCGATCTGTGGGTCGGCTACCCGGACGGCCCGACGCGGACGCAGGTCATTCAAGCCTTCTCAAATTTCGATTTCCGTCCGGTTCCGCGGGATCAGAATCTGCACTGAGTCCAGCTTGAAAGGGGCCGGCTATTCGCGCAGCCGGTGGCTGGCCTCGGCGTCGAGGTCGAGGTCATAGACCTCTTTAAGCTGGGCGATGCGCTGGAGCGTCTCCTCCGAGAAGGGCGTTTTTCCATCGAAGGCGTGGAGCACGATGCCTTCGAGTAGGTCCCCCAGGGTCATATCGAGGACCTCGGCGAGGCCTTTGAGGACCTTGAGCATCCGCTTCTCCAAGCGGACCCCCGTCTGGACCCGTTGAACTTTGATCGTGGCGGAGCGGCTTGGCGTCTCGGACATGGGAGGCCTCTCTTGTCGGTGGGCGAGGAACGGGCAGTGCGCGGTACGCGGGGACTAAGCCACCGGGGTACCTTCCGGGAAAGATCGTATCCGATGGCCGCGGCGGGCTGTAAAGCTTCAGTAAGGACGCCTGAGCCGTCTTTAGGGGCATCGACAACCGCGTGCTACTGTGCCCGAGCGCGTCGAGAAGACGATCCCCCCACAATGATTCCGTAGCGTCTGGCTTGGGCTTTGGCCCCCCGGGTTGCGGTCTGGCTCTTCGAGAAAACCATGATCTCGCGATACTTCCGTTCCGCCTTGCCGATTCTTTTCATTTCACTGACCGTGCTGATCCTTGTCGGCTGTGGCGGCGCCCCGGACGGGGGTGACGCGGCGGGCGACGAGAAGCCCGAACGTCGCTTCCTCTCCGTCGGCACGGCGCCCGCCGGCGGCGCATTCTTTGTCGTCGGCGGCGCACTCGCCGAGGTCGCCGATACTTTCGGTAAGGACCTCGGCTGGCAGGTGACCGCCGAAGCGACCCAGGGTTCGCAGGAAAACATCCGTCGACTGAGCGCCGGCGAGCTGGATTTCGCCCTGTCCAACGCCGCGATCACCTACTTCGCCGTGCGCGGCGAGTCGTCGTGGGACGAAGCCCACGATATTCGTGCGGTGATGACGCTGGCGCCGAATATCGCGCTCTTTATCGCCCCCGAATCAAGCGGTGTTAAATCCATGGCCGACCTCGCCGGCCAGCGGGTCAGCGTCGGCCCGGCGGGGGCCGGATTCGAGATGTTCGTGCAGCCGCTGGTCGAGGCCCACGGCGTGACCTATGACGATTTCACGTCGATCAACGCCACCCAGTCCGGCGCCGTCGACTTGCTCGCCGACGGTAGCGCCGCCGCCGCTTTCCTCGGCGGCGCCGTGCCCACCGCCTCGATCAGTCAGGCCTCGGCCTCGATGGACCTGCACTTCGTGCCATTCGAGCCGGAGACGCGCCAGCAGCTGATCGAGCAGTATCCGTTTTTCTTCCCGGCCACCATCCCGGCCGGCACCTACCGTGGCCAAGACGAGGACTTCGCGGGCCTGAACGTCGGCTCGATGCACCTCATCACGTCGGCCGCCGCCGATGAAGAAGTGGTCTACGAGATGACGAAGCTGATCTACGAGCGCCGGGCTGACGTCGTCGAGCGCCACCCCGCGGGTAAGGCCATCGCTCCGGGCAACGTGGTGCGGGATACCGGCACACCTTTCCACCCGGGCGCCGAGCGCTTCTATCGGGAAATCGGTATTTGGCCGGAGGCCGCCGCTGAGGACCCTTCCGAGGGTGAGGCCGAGGCGCCCGCCGCCGATGCCGCCGACGTCGCCGACGGCTCGGAAGGCTGAACTCGCACCGGCGGTGCTGACCTAGCGTCGAGGATGAGATCCCCGCCCCCGCGCCGCGAAGGCCGGGGGCCCTTGGATTCTGGGGCGCTTGAGGCCTGAGGCACTCGAAGCCTCAGGCACTCGCAGCCTAAGCTACTGCGCCCGGTCAGCCCGCGCCCAGGACCCAAGTCGTTTAACCCGAAGCCGTTTGAATTCGAAGCCAAAGGCGGAGCCGTCAGGCATGTGGCGTCACAACATCATTCGTTCCCTTTCGGTGCTCCTTTGTCTCTTTATCGTGGCGGAGGTGAACTACCCCCTGTTGCGACCCCACACGCAACTCTCGATCTTCGCGCTCCTGGGCCTGGCGATCACCTTTCTGATCAAGCCCGTGCATCCCCGGGTCGCCGACGCCGGCTGGGCGCGGACGCTCGACGGCGTGATGGTGGCGCTCACTGCGGCCGTTTTTGGCTATGTCGCGGTGCAGAGCGAGCCGATTTTTTCGTCCCTCTGGAGGGGCGGCGCAAGCCTCGGTGACCGGGCCGGTGCGGAGTCGTCCCTCGACATCGCCGTCGCGGTGATCGGCCTGGTGCTCGTGCTCGAAGCGTCGCGGCGGGCCGTCGGCTGGGCGCTTCCGATCCTCTCGCTGCTTTTCCTGGCCTATGCGCGGTGGGGCTCCGCGATGCCCGACTGGCTCTTCCCGCACCGCGGCTACGGCTACGAACGGGTGGTGTCCCAGGCTTTCTTGCACGGCCAGGGCGTCTTCGGGGTGGCGATGAAGGTGATGTTCACCTACGTCTTCCTCTTCGTGGTGTTCGGCGCCATCCTGGAGTTGACGGGGGCGACCCGCTTCGTCATCGAGTACGCCAGGCGTCTGCTCGGCGGCACCGCCGGCGGCCCCGCCAAAGTGGCGATCCTGTCGAGCGGCCTGATGGGGTCGCTCTCCGGGTCGGCGGTGGCCAATACGGCGACCACCGGTACCTTCACCATCCCCTTGATGCGCAGCGGCGGCTTCTCAAAACACCAGGCGGCCGGCATCGAAGCGGCGGCGAGCTCGGGCGGCGCTTTGGTCCCGCCCGTGATGGGCGCCGGCGCCTACATGATGCTAGAAATCGTGGTGCCACCCACGACGATTCTGCAGATCATCCAGGCGGCGATTTTGCCGGCGGTGCTCTACTATCTGTCGCTCTTTCTCATCGCCCACTTCTCGGCCAAACGACTGGAAGCGTCGGCGGACGGCGTGACGGAAGAGAAAGTGGCGGAGGAGACGCCTGAGGGCGGCGACGCAGCAATGCCCGGAGCCCTTGAAGGGATCATCTTCTTCGGCAGCCTGGGCTCTTTGGTGGTACTCCTGCTCTCGGGCTTTACCGTCTTCCGTTCTGTGACCTTAGCGATGGCGGTCGCCGTGGTGCTTTCGCAGCTCTCCGGTCCGACGAGGCTCGGCTTCTCGCGACTTGTCGAAGCCTGTACGCGGGCCGCACGGGGCGGCGTCGCGCTGGTGGCGGCCGCGGCGAGTGTGGGCATCGTTATGGGGGTGGTGACCCTGACCGGCGTCGGCAGCAAGCTTCCGGCGACGATCCTGCCGCTCGCCGAGCAGAACCTCTTCTTGGCCCTTCTGCTCATCATGTTCTCGTCGATCGTGCTCGGCATGGGCCTGCCGTCGGCGGTGTGCTACTTGCTGCTAGCGACCCTCATCGGCCCCGCCATCGGCGACCTGGGCGTCGTCCCCCTCGCCGCCCATTTCTTCATCTTCTACTTCGGGCTCATGTCCATGGTGACGCCGCCGGTGGCGCTCGCCGCCTACACCGCGGCGTCGATCGCCGAGAGTCCGATCATGAAAACGGCGTTCGCGGCGTTTCGGTTCTCGCTGGTCGGTTTCTTCCTGCCCTACCTCTTCGTCTACAGACCGCAGCTGCTCATGCTCGACGCCGACGGCGGCGCCGCCGGCCCCTTGGCGATCGCCGCGGCCTTCCTGGTCGCCGCGGCGGGAATCGTGCCGCTGTCAGCGTCGATCGCCGGCTTCGGCCGCGGACGCTTGGCCATGGTGCCGCGGCTGCTGCTCTTCGCCGTCGCGCTCCTGGTTTTGATGCCCGCCGGGCGCTTGGCGGTGCTGCCCATCGCTCCGATCAACCTGGTCGGGATGGCGCTGGCGGCGGTCCTCTTCTGGACGCTCGGCGCCAAACGGCGGGAGGCAGCGGCCGCCTAGCCAGCGCCTGCGCGCGCCGCGCGCCCTCTCGGACTGCCGAGGCGGACGGAGACCGGAGAATTGATGCAGCCCCAAGAAGAAAGGACCGCCTTCTCGACGGTCCTTTCGGCGGGTCCTCGCGGAGGCGCAGGCCCGAGAGGGCGTGCGCCTGCTGTGAGCTAGCGCCCGCGGGCGGTCCGACGACCGCCGGCCTTGGCGCCTTCCCGCTGGGGGCGGACCCACGGCCGGGACATCAGCCGGGGGAAATCGTCGGCGATGACTTTACGCTGGTTCGGGGCCAAGAGCTGCAGGACTTCGATCTTGAGCTCGGTCTGCGCGGTGAAGCCTTCGGTGCGGGCATCGTTGACGGCCCCGAGGGCGGTGCGGGCGGCGTCCCAGTCGCCGGCGAGCAGGGCGGCGTTCAGCTTCTCCTGGCTCTCGACCCGGGCCTTGGCGTCGGCCGACGCGAGGTGGGAGGTGAGCAGGGCGTCCATCTTCTGGCGCGCTTCGGCGGTGAGGGCGAGGCGATCGATGAACCGGGTTTGGTTCCACCAAGCCTTGGCTGTCGCCGATTCGGCCTGATTGTCCGCAGCCGGCGCCTGGGCGTGGGCGGTGTGCGGCTGGACGCAGCTCAAGGCGACGGCGAGGAGCGGGACGGTAACGAGCGGTGCGATGAGACGGAGCATGGTGAACCTCGTTCGAGTCGTTGGGTGGCGGAGAGTATCGCATGGCCGCCGAGGCCCGCGCGTTGACCGGCTGCTGATGCTCGCCAATAATCGAGACGCGCTATGGTCAGTTGCAAAACACACACCGCCGGCCGTTCGGCGCCCCGGTCCGAGGGCCGCCGGCGGGGCCGCGCATCGACCCTCTGCGGACTCCTCGTCTCGGCGGTCGTGACCCTGCTCGTCGGCTGCGGCGAGGCGGCGCCCCCCCCGCCGCCGTTCTTCGTCGAGCTCGAGTCGACGCCGGACTTCGTCCACCGACACGGCGGCACCGGCGAGCTCTCCTTTCCTGAGGTGATGGGCGCCGGCGGCGCCCTGGTCGAC
>JBCDKB010000133.1:0-17905 GCA_038747035.1 Acidobacteriota bacterium
CAACGCTCCGATTCTCAGAAAGGAGCTCGGCTCCGCCTCGCTGAGGCGGGGACAAGCCCCGCCACTACCCCGGAAAGAAGCGCAACCTGCGCTTCACATGGCCCTAGTCGCCGTGGCCGGCGGCGAGCTTCTTTTCTTCTAGGTCGAGCTCGCCCTGGGCGGCGAGGGTCTCGTCGATCTGGCGCTGGATCTCTTCTAATTCTTGGTTGCGTCGCTGGATGTCGAGGGCGCGGCGGGCGCGCTCGAGCTTGACCTCATCGCCGAGGGCGGCGTAGCGCTCGATGGCGAGGTCGAAGCGCTGCTGACCTTCGTAGACCCGTCCCCACAGGCTCTCCGCGCGGCGCGCGTCGGCGTCGTCGAGGCGGTAGCGCGTGAGCTTTTCGAGGGCCGCTTCGGCCTCCGTCCACCGGTGGCCGTCGGCGTAGAGCCTGGCCAGGTGATAGAGCGGTTGCCAGTTCGAGAGATCCCGGCTGTGGGTCGCCTTCAGAATCGTCTCCGCCCGGTCCCGGTCACCGGCGCAAGCCTGGAGCTGGGCGACCACGAGGCGGGTGCGGAGTGTCGTCTTGAGATCCCTCAGCAGGGCGAGACTCTCCGGCGCCGCCTGTCGGCAGATCTGCGCGCGGTCGGGGCCGGCGGCGGCCATGGCGCGGGCGTGGCGGACCGCTGTCAAGTCGCGGAGGGTCGAGGTCCTCGACGGCGCGAGCCGGAGGGCGGTTTGGTAGTGGCTCTCGGCCTTCTGGAGCTGATCGGTCCGGCGCGCCGCGAGGGCGAGGTGCAGATGAAGGTCCGCATTTTCCGGATCGAGGACGGCGGCGCGCTCGAGCTGCACCGTGGCGTTGGCCCAGTCCCCGAGGCCCAGTGCCGCCCTCCCGCGGAGTCGATGGAAGCCGAGGTGCCGGGCGGATTCGAGGGACTCGACCCGGACGTCGTGGAGCACGTCTTTGACCAGATTCCAGCGGCCGAGGGCGGCGGCGGCCTGGGCTAGCGGTAGGGCGGTTGAGGCGTGGGGGTGGAGCTCATGGGCGCGCTCCAGGGGACGCAGCGCCGTCGACGCTTTTTTCTGCCGCAGCAGCGTCTGGCCGAGCATCAAGTGGCCGCCGTACCAGTCGGGCTGGGATTCGCAGAGGGCGCTGAACGCCGAGGCGGCGGTGTCTAGGTCGCCGGCGTTGAAGGCGTCGAGTCCGGTCCGCCAGTCGGCGGCGGCGGGCGGCGCCGCAAAAAAGAGCATTGAGAAAGCGGCGGCGCACCAGGTCATGGCAAGGCCTCGGGCGAACATGGCAACTCCTTCGTCCGTGCATGGACTGAGAAAAGCATCGACAGCATCGTCGATGACGGCCGACCCCGAGGCCTCGGGTCATGGATACAGACCCGCGCCGACCTCGATCGGTTCCCGAGGATCTGGCCGGCGTCCAAATGTCGGCGTTTCGCGAAAATATTCGTTGGAACAAAAAATTGCGCACCCCCGGCGACCCAACGCCCGAAGCTGGACGCCCTCGGCGCACCGGCTGCGTGCTATCGTGGTTCAACACACCCCTATGTTTGAATCGATTGAAAAAACGCTCAGTACCCTGGAAAGTCACGGCTACGTGGCAGACGCAGGCGTTGCGACAAGCCTGTTCTTGGCGCTCCGCATGGGTAAGGCGCTCTTCCTTGAAGGCGAGCCCGGCGTGGGCAAGACGGAATTGGCGAAGGTCGTGGCCGAAGCCCAAGGCGCCGAGCTGATCCGGCTCCAGTGCTATGAAGGCCTCGATGTCCAGCAGGCGGTTTACGACTGGAATTACCCGCGCCAGCTGCTGGCCATCCAGGCGCGGGGGGCCGGGGTAGAAGCTAACGACGGCCGCCCCGACGGCGCCCTCGACGACCTCTATACGGAGGACTACCTGCTCCGTCGGCCGCTGCTACGGGCCCTCGATCCGGCGGCTTCGCCCGATCGTCCACCGGTGCTCTTGATCGATGAGCTCGACCGCGCCGACGAAGAATTCGAGAGCTTCCTGCTCGAGCTGCTCTCCGATTTCCAGATCACCATCCCGGAGATCGGCACGCTGCGTCCGGAGCGTCGGCCGGTCGTTTTCTTGACCTCCAATCGCACCCGTGAAATCCACGACGCTTTGAAACGTCGCTGCGTTTTTCAGTGGATCGACTACCCGAGCGCGGAGCGTGAGCTCGAGATCGTCCGGGCCAAGCTTCCGACGCTTGACGAGCACTTGCTGCGCTCGGTCGTGGCCTTTGTGCAGGCCGTGCGCGGGCTCGACCTCGACAAGCGCCCCGGCGTCGCCGAAACCCTGGACTGGGCGGAAGCGCTCTCCCACCTCGGCACCGAGCGGCTCGATCCGCTTCGCGTGGAGCAGACCCTCGGCTTTCTTTTGAAGTATCAAGACGACGTCGACCAGCTCCGCGGCGAGAAAACGAAGGAGCTGCTCGCCGAGCCCGCGCCGGCGACCCGGGGGGCCGCGTCTGGATGAAGCGAGCTGACGTCCCCGCCCCGTCGACACCGGATGGCCCGGTGCCCGCGCACGCCCCAGGTCCTCCGGCCTCGGGTCCGCTGATGTCGAACGTGATGACCTTCGTGGCGCTGCTCCGGCGGTCGGGGGTGCGGGTGACGACCGGGCAGGCCCTCGATTTTTGCCGCGCCTTAGGGCTGCTCGACCTCGGCGACCGGGACCAGATTTTCCACGCCGGTCGCTCCCTGCTCGTCGTCCGCCGAGAGGACTTGGCGCTCTACGACGCGCTGTTCGGACGCTTCTTTTCCACCAAGTGGGCTGAGCGGCAGGTCCGTGCGCAGCCGGCGCCGCGGGCTCCGCGCCATGACGAGCCGCGGGAGAAGCCATTCACGATCGTGAATTACATGGCCTATAAGGCCAAGCACATCGAGCGCGAAGTCGACGTCACCGACCGCTCGGGAACCTTTACCGATGTCGAGCTCCTCCAGCGAAAAGACTTCTCGCAACTAACGCCCGAAGAGCTGCGGGCGGTCCGCCGACTGATCGGCGATATGCGCTGGCGGGCGAGCCTGCGGACCACCCGTCGGCGCCAACCGAGCCGGCGGGGCGACCTGCTCGACCTCCGCTCGACGCTTCGCCGCGCGGCCCGCCATGGCGGTGTCGTCACGGGACTCGAACGCGCCGAGCGCCGCCAGAAGCAGCGCCCGCTGGTGGTTCTGGCCGACATCAGCGGGTCGATGGAGAAACTCTCCCGCCTGGTCCTCCAATTCTTCTACAGCCTCACCCGCGGCCTCGGCGACGTCGAGGCTTTTCTTTTTGGCACGCGCTTGACCCGCGTCACCGAGCCGCTGCGGCTGCGCAATATCGACCAGGCCATCTCCGGCGCGGCGCGCGCCGCCCGGGACTGGTCAGGGGGCACCCGCATCGGTGAAAACCTCCACGCCTTCGAGCGGCGTTTCGCCCGCCGGGTGCTGCGTCGAGGCGCGCTTCTGGTGGTCATTTCCGATGGCTGGGAACGCGGGTCTACGGCGAGACTCGAAGGCGCCATGCGTCGGCTGCACCACCGCTGCCATCGCCTGATTTGGCTGAACCCGCTCGCCGGACGGCGGGACTACCGTCCGCTGGCGAGGGGTATGGCGGCGGCCTTGCCGTTCATCGACGATTTTTTACCCGTGCACAACCTGCAGAGTCTCGAGGCCTTGAGCCACCACCTGGCGAGCCTTCCGAGCCGACGCGGCGGCGTGCGCGGATCCGCGGGGCGCCTCGTTCTCCCCGCCCTCTCTGATTCCGCCGCCGCGGGCCATGCGCGCCCGCGTCCGCCCGTTAAAACTCCCTAGAACCGACTCCATTTCCAAGGAGCCCCTGGATGAAATTAGCCGGCACCTACGCATTCGAATCCTCACGCGACCAAGTGTGGGAAGCGCTCTTCGACCCTGAAGTCTTGGCCTCCGTCATGCCCGGCTGCGAGAAGCTCGAGCTCATCGGAGAGCAGGAGTATGAAGGCATCCTCAAGATCAAAGTCGGCCCGGTGCAGGGCAAATTCAACGGCAAGATCAAGCTCACCGACATCGAGGAGCCGGACCGCTACAACATGGAGATCGACGGCCGCGGCGCACCCGGCTTCGTCAAGGCGACGGCCAAAGTCTGGCTCACCGAAGAGGACGGCAAGACCGTGCTCAATTACGACAGCGACGCCAAAGTCGGCGGCCGCGTCGCCACCGTCGGTCAGCGCCTGCTCGACAGCTCCGCCAAGGCGATTACCAAGCAGAGCCTCGAGGGCCTGAGCACGGTCATCAATAACCGCGCCGAAGCGGAAGAGGCGGGTGAAGAGCCGGCGCCGATCGAGGCCCCGAGTCAGAGCGAGTTCGCCGCCAACGTCGCCAAGGAGGTGGCCCGCGACCTGGTGCCCATGCCGGTGGTCATCGGCGCGGTGGTGGTGATCGCCATCGTGCTCTTCGCGGTTTTCTCCGGCTAGTTTTAGTGTGATGGCGCCCCCACTTCGGGGGCCATGTTTTTTATGGGCCTGCGGGCCTTCCCGCCGACGGTTCCGATTCTCCGGGCACCCCACACACCCCGCCCGGGGGACAGCAAGGATCGCCGGCCACAGCAGAAAGGACGATCGGATGATTCCAGGAGATTTCGATTACCACGCCCCGGCGAGCCTCGGAGAAGCGATTGCGCTGCTCAACGAGCTCGGCGACGAGGCCAAGATTTTGGCGGGCGGCCAGAGTCTGATTCCCGCCATGCGCTTTAGGCTGGCGGCGCCGACGAATTTGATCGACATCAATCGCATCCAGGGCCTCGACTACATCCGCGAAGAGGCCGACCACCTCGCGATCGGCGCGATGGCCCGCGAGTCGAGCCTCGAGGAGTCGGAGGTGGTGCAGACGCGCTATCCCCTGCTCGCCGACACGGCCCGCGTGATCGCCGACCCGCTGGTGCGCAACCTGGCGACCGTCGGCGGCAATATCGCCCATGCAGACCCGGCCAATGACCACCCGGCGACCCTGCTGGCCTACCACGCCACGGTCGTCGCCCAAGGTCCGTCCGGCACGCGGACGATCGATATCGACGATTTCTTCACCGGCCTTTTCGAAAACTCCCTGGCGGACAATGAGTTGCTTACCGAAATCCGCGTGCCCGCGCCCAGGCCCGGCGACGGCGGCGCCTACGTCAAATTCGAGCGCAAGGTCGGCGACTATGCGATCGGCGCCGTGGCGTGTCAGCTGCGCCTCGAAGGGGACCGCATCGCCGCCGTCCGCCTGGGGCTCACGAACGTCAGCCCGGTGCCGATGCGCGCCGTCCAGGCGGAATCCGAGCTGCTCGGGCAGTCGATCAGCGAAGACCGTCTCGAGGCCGCCGGCCAAGCCGCCGCCGCCGAGTGCGATCCATCCCCGGATCTGCGTGGCCCCGAAGACTACAAACGCGACGTCATTCGATCCTTGGTCAAGCGCGCGGTCAGAAACGCCGCCGCCCGCTCCCGCGGCGAACACGTGGAGGTCAGCCACTAATGTCCCAACATGAAGTCACCGTGACCGTGAACGGCGAAGAGCAGAAAGCCACGGTCGACGGCCGCACCCTGCTCGTCCATTTCATCCGCGAGCAGCTCTCGCTCACCGGCACCCACATCGGCTGCGACACCACGAGCTGCGGCGCCTGCACCGTCTTGCTCAATGGCCGCGCGGTCAAAAGCTGCACGGCTTTCGCCGTCCAGGCTGACGGCGGCACCGTCGAGACCGTCGAAGGCCTGGCCGACGGCAAAGAGCTGCACCCCTTACAGGAAGGCTTTTGGGAGAAGCACGGCCTCCAGTGCGGCTACTGCACGCCGGGGATGATCATGAGCGCCAAGGACTTCCTGGAGCGCAACCCGAACCCCACCGAAGACGAGATTCGCTGGGGTATTTCCGGCAACCTCTGCCGCTGCACGGGCTACAACAAGATCGTCGAGGCGATCCAATACGCCGCCGAAAAGATGCGCGACGACGACTCGGCTGAGGAGGCCACGGCATGACGCACCTCGAAAATCGTATCGAGCACCACTCGCCGAAGCCCGCGGGCTCCTCGGCGACGGTCGAGACCACCGACGAGGTCCGCGTCACGACGCCGAAGAAGATCTGCGGCATGGGCCACCCGATGAAGCGCAAGGAAGATCCGCGCTTCATCCGCGGCAAGGGCAATTACGTCGACGACGTCAAGCTACCGGGCATGCTCTATATGGACATCGTGCGCAGCCCCTACGCCCACGCCAAGATCCTTTCCATCGACGCCAGCGCGGCGCTCGAGATGGAAGGCGTGCTGGCGGTGATCACCGGCGAAGATTTGAAGGCCGCCGGCGATCTGCACTGGATGCCGACGTTGATGTCGGACACCCAGATGGTGCTGCCGATCGAGAAGGTTGTGTACCAGGCCCAGGAAGTGGCCTGCGTCATCGCCACCGACCGCTATATCGCCGCCGACGCCATCGAGATGGTCTTCGTGGACTACGAGCCGCTCGATCCGGTGGTCGATCCGTTCGAAGCGATGGAAGACAAGGTCATCGTCCGCGAGGACAAAGAGAAACAGACGAACCACATCTGGCACTGGGAAGCCGGCGACCAGTCGGCGACGGATCAGGCGTTCGCCGAAGCCCACAAAGTCGTCGAGCAGAAGATGCACATCCCGCGCATCCACGTGTCGTCGATCGAGACCTGCGGCATGGTGGCCAACTACAGCCCGGCCACCGAGAAGATGCAGATCTATATGACCTCCCAGGCGCCCCACGCCCACCGCACGGTCTTTGCGCTGGTGAGCGGCCTGCCGGAGCACAAGATCCAGGTCATCTCGCCGGATATCGGCGGTGGTTTCGGCGGCAAGGTGCCCGTGTATCCGGGCTACGTGTGCTGCGCGGTGGCGTCCTTGGTGACCGGCAAGCCGGTCAAGTGGATCGAAGATCGCTCGGAGAATCTGCAGGCGGATTCTTTCGCCCGGGACTACCACATCGACGCCAAGATGGCCTGCGACGAGAACGGCCGTATTACAGCCCTGAAGGTCAAGACCCTGGCCGATAACGGCGCCGCCGACGCCGCGGCCAATCCGTCGAAATTCCCCGCCGGCCTCTACAGCATCTGCACCGGCAGCTACGACATGGACGCCGCCCACGTGGAAGTGGACGGCGTTTACACCACCAAGCCGCCGGGCGGCGTCGCCTACCGCTGCTCGTTCCGCGTCACCGAAGCGGTGCACATGATCGAGCGCATGGCCGACATCATGGCCCACGAGCTGGGACGCGACCCTGCGGAGTTCCGCTTCGCCAACTTCATACGCCCCGACCAGTTTCCCTACAAGTCGCCCACCGGCTGGGAGTACGACTCGGGCAATTACGAGGCGGCCCTGCAGAAGGCGATGGACATGCTCGGCTACGACGAGCTGCGCAAGGAGCAGGCCGAGAAACGAGAGCGCGGGGAGCTGATGGGCATCGGCATCTCGAGCTTCACCGAGGTGGTGGGCGCCGGGCCGTCTAAGGATTACGACATCCTGGGCATCAAGATGTTCGACTCCGCCGAAATCCGCATTCACCCGACCGGCAAAGCGATGGCGCGCTTCGGCACCAAGAGCCAGGGCCAAGGCCACGAGACGACCTACGCCCAGATCGTCGCCGAGGAGCTCGGCATTCCGGCGTCGGATATCGAGGTGGAGGAGGGGGATACCGATACCGCGCCCTACGGTCTCGGCACCTATGCGTCGCGCTCGACGCCCACCGCCGGCGCCGCCGCCGCCATGGCGGCGCGCAAAATCAAGGCGAAGGCGCGCAAGATCGCCGCGCACCTGCTCGAGGTCGGCGAAGACGACCTCGAGTGGAACGTCGACCGCTGGCAGGTCAAAGGCTCGCCGGACCAGGCGAAGACCATCCAAGACATCGCCTTCGCGGCCTATACCAACCACCCCCAGGGGATGGAAGCGGGCCTCGAGGCGACGGACTATTACGATCCGCCGAACCTCACGTTCCCCTTCGGCAGCTATATCGCCGTCGTCGATATCGACAAGGGCACGGGCGAGGTGAGGGTGCGTCGATTCGTGGCGGTGGATGACTGCGGCAACATCATCAATCCGCTGGTGGTGGAAGGCCAAATCCACGGCGGCTTGACGATGGGCTTGGCGCCGGCGCTCTATGAGGAGATCGTCTACAACGAAGACGGCCAGAACCTCTCGGGCACCTTCGCCGACTACCTGCTGCCGACCGCGGTGGAGTCGCCGAATTGGGAGTTGGGCAAGACGATCACCCCGTCGCCCCACCACCCGATCGGCGCCAAGGGCGTCGGCGAGTCGCCGACGGTCGGCGCGCCGCCGGCGATCGCCAACGCGGTGGTCGACGCCCTGTGGCACCTCGGGGTCCGTCACATCGACATCCCGATCACGCCGCCCAAGGTGTGGAAAGCGCTCCGCGACGCCGGCGTCACGGATTGATCTGACCGCGAAGCCGGCCCGCCGTCACCGCGGGTCGGCCTTCCATTTCCTGCCACAGCACTTCCATCATTTGCCCATAGGAATGGTGCGCCATGATCGATGAGTACTTTAGCCACGCCCAGAAGCTGCTCGAAGCCGGCGTGCCCTTCGCCACCGCCACCGTCGTCCGGGCGGAGCGGCCGACGTCCGGTAAGCCCGGCGACCGGGCCGTGGTGACGCTCGACGGCGTCATGCACGGCTGGATCGGCGGCTCGTGCGCCCAGCCGACGGTGGTCCGCGAAGCGCTTCGGTCGCTCGCTGACGACCGGTCGCGACTGGTGCGCCTGACGCCGAATCCCGACCAAGAAAAGGCGCCCGACGGCGTGGAGGTGTGCAAAATGACCTGCTTCTCCGGCGGAACCCTCGACATCTTCATCGAACCCCAGCCGCCGCGGCCCGAATTGCGTGTCGCCGGCCACCTGCCGGTGGCCCAGGCGCTCGTGACGCTGGCGAAAAATATGGGGTACCGCGTCAAGGCCGTGGTCACCCCCGGGGAGCAGCCGTCGATGGCCCACGCGGACGCCGTGTCGACCCGCTGGGGCGACCTCGCCGAGACGGCGTCGCCGCTGACGTTCATCGTGGTGGCGACCCATGGCCACCACGATGAGGAGGCCCTCGAGCACGCCCTGCACAGCGGCGCCCGCTACGTCGGTTTGGTGGCGAGCCCCAAACGCGCCGAGTCGGTCCGGTCGTACCTGTCCTTGCGCGGCCTCCAATCGGCCGACCTCAACGGTCGCCTGGAGGCGCCGGCGGGCCTCGACCTCGGCTCCCAGGACGGTGAGGAGATCGCCCTGTCGATCCTCGCCCGCATCGTCCAGCGTCGCCGGGCCGCCACCGACCTGGAATGGAGTCTTCCCGAGGCGGGGGCCGATTCCGCGGATGCGTCGCCGCCGGCTGGCGCCGAAGCTAGGGAGGCGGGCCAATTCGAGGAGGCCGCAGCCGTCGCAGAAGTGGCCACCAAGAGCGGCGGCTGCTGTTCCGGCGGAGGCTAGACCGCGGCCCGGGTCACTGCGGCCCGAGCTGAAGCGCGCTCCTGATCACGAAGGGTTGTGGGAGGAATCGATCGCCGCCTGGAGGGCCTGTCGGGCGCTCTGGAGGGCGACCTCTTCGTCGGAGCGTTCCTCGGCGAGTATGTCGACGGCGCGCTGGGCCAAGCGGCGGGCGCTCTCGGCGTCGCCCCGCAGGCGGTGGAGCCGACTGAGGTCGATGAAGACCAGACCCAGGCTCGGATGCTCGGGGCCGTGGATTTCACCGAAGTGGCCCAGGGCCTGGTTGAGCAACGAGTCCGCGTCGCCGAGCTGTCCCTGCTCCAGGCGGCATCGTCCAAGGTCATGGACCGCCTTGACGGTGGCCGGATGCCGATGGCCAAGGGCCGCCCGCCGGATGCGAAGGCCCTCCTGAATCGCCCCCTCCGCTTCGCCGTGGCGCCCGAGGTCCATCAGCGCGTCACCGATATTGAGTCGGACCGTTCCGACGTGCGGGTGGTCTGGACCGAGCAGCGAAGTGAAAATGCGGCCGGCGCGCCGGTAGGCTTCGAGGGCCTCCTGCTTACGGCCGAGCAGACTCCACACGTTCCCGAGGTTGACGGCGCCGATGCCGACGCTGCGGTGGCCGGGGCCGTGGGCGTCCCGCCAAATCTCCAAAGCCCGGCCGAGCACGTCCGCCGCTTCACGGTAGCGCCCCAGCTCCCGCAGGACATTGCCCTGATTGTTGAGCAATCCCGCGACATTGGGGTGGTCGGGCCCTAAGGCCTCGCTCCACAGCACCGACGCTCGCTTTAGGTGGCGCTCGGCGTCCTTGAGGTGGCCGTCGTGGCGATCGAGCACCGCGAGGTAGTTCAGCGTCCGGCCGAGGTGGAGCGCGTCGGGCGAGGGGGTCGCCTCCCACAGGCCGAGGGACTCCTCGAGGTGCTCGCGCGAGCGCCCGTAGAGGCCCATCGAGCGATAGATATCGCCCAGGACCGAAAGGAGTCGGGCCTTGATCGCGGGGTCCTCCGCCAGGCCGCTGCGTACGCTGCTCGACCCGCGGTCGAGCAGGTCGCTCAGCCGGATGGTCTCGGGGGCCAGGACCTCCTCGGGATTGGCGGTCTTGAACAGGTCGACGAGCAGGTCCGAGACGCGGTTGGCCGTTTCGGCCTCCTGGCTGGCCCGTCGGGCTTCAGCCTGCGCCATGGCCTCGGCTTCTTGGGCCCGCAGCATGCCCGAGGTGGCGCCGAGCGTGCCGACCACGAGCGAGAGCGTCACCAGAGTCCCGGCGACGATGGCCGTCCGCTGCCGCTTGGCGAAGCACGACAGGCGGTAGCCGACGGAGGGCGGCCGGGCTTCTATCGGCCGGTGGTCGAGGAAGCGTTCGATGTCCGCCGCGAGATCGCCGACGGAGCCGTAGCGCTGCTCGCGGTCGCGGGCGATCGCCTTGAGCACGATCCAGTCGAGGGCCTTGAGCACCGAGGTCAGGGCCTCCGGCGTCAGACTGCGCTGGGCGGCGGCTGCCCGGCGTTCATCGGTATCAAGATCGCGCCAGCGGGAGCTCGGGCGGGCCGCGTCGTGCTCGAGGATGCGGCTCGGCAGGAGCGGATCGTCGGTGGCTTCGCGCTGAGGCCTGGCGCCGACGAGCAGCTCATAGAGGACCACGCCGAGGGAGTAGACGTCGGTTCGAATGTCGAGGTCGCGTCCACCGTCCACCGGGCGCAGGGCCTCCGGGCTCATGTAGGCGGGGGTTCCGATCGCCGAAGTCCCCGTCAGGGTCTCGGGCGCCCCGTCGTCATCGCCGAAGGCTTTGGCGATGCCGAAGTCGATGATTTTCGGCCGCCACTGTCCATCTTGGTCCGAAACCAGCAGATTCGAGGGTTTGAGATCCCGGTGGAGCAAAAAACGTCGGTGGGCGTGCTCGACGCCGCGACAGACTCCGAGGAAGAGCTTGAGCCGGCTGGCGACGGAGAGATTCTGGCGATCGCAGAACTCCACGAGGGGCGCGCCGTCCACGAATTCCATCACCACATAGGGCTGACCGCAGGGCGTCGTGTCGGCGGCGTAGAGCTGGGCGATATTCGGATGGTTAAGGCGAGCCAGGGCCCGCCGCTCCAAACGGAATCGCCGGTGGAGCTCGGCGTTGGCGAATCGGCTGCGAATTTTTTTGATCGCCACCCGGCGGGAGGCGTCGCCGAGCTCGGTGGCCAGGAAGACCTGACCCATGCCGCCGATGCCGAGCGCCCTTTCCGTGCGATAGCCCGGGAATTCGGGAACCCGGGGTCGGGGCCTCTTGGGACCGGGGGCCCGGTGGCCGGCGGGCGTTTGGTCGCGGACGGAGCCTTGCTTTCGGCTTTCGGCGTCGGCCTGGGCCGGCGCCCGGTCGACCACCGTGGGCAAGTTCGAAGGCGCAGTGGGGGGGTTCCGGTCTTGTCCTCCCCGGCTTGCTCGTCCCGTGGGTCGCGTGGGTGCCAACATCTCCGCCTCCTCTCGTCGTCCAGGACAGCCGGTCTTTCGGCGCTCGACCGTGGCGAGGGGGGATTCCAGGGGTCGACGCGTCGTGCTGTCTCTTAGTGGCACTAGCGCAGGATGGGCTTGACCCACGTCATTGACGGAGAGTGTGATTGGAAAAGTAAGCCGCGGGCCCGAAGATCTAGCCCTGATCGGAGAAAACGACGAGTTTTGGCGCCGATGGAGCGACCGGTCACGAGCCTCGACGCCGCATTTTTTCGGTCGGTATTTTTTTAAAGGAGTTGACAAGACGAGCATGTGCTACAAAAATAGCCGAATGCTACAAAAGTAGCATGCTGCGATGACAGCGCCAGACCAAACAACCCGGCGCCGTAGAATTCGTAGGGAGAGCATGGAGACACGATGACCCGAGAACACGCCAAGCTGAGCCGTCGCGAGCGCGAAATCATGGACATCCTTTACCGCCTCGGGTCGGCGACCGCCGCCGAGGTGGGCGAGGGGTTGGCGGATCCGCCGAGCTATTCCGCGGTTCGCGCCCTGCTGGCGAAGCTTGAAAAGAAAGGGCATATCCGCCACGAAGAGCGGGGGCCGCGCTACGTCTATTCGCCGGTGCTGGCGAAGGATGCGGCCCAGGACTCGGCGATGTCGAGGCTTGTCCAGACTTTTTTCGGCGGTTCTGTGTCGGCGGCGGTGACCGGCCTGCTCGGTCGATCGGCCGACGCGATGAGTGATGAGGAGCTCGAGCAGCTCTCGGGGATGATCGAACGGGCGCGTCGGGAGCGTGGGACGTCATGAGCGGTTTGGACCTCGCGGCGGTGGTCGCCGGGAAAGGGAGCCTCTGGCTGCTCTCGGCGCTGCTGGTCTATCGATGGCTCGGACCGCGGACCGGCGCCGCCCAGAGGCACCTGTGGCTCGGTGCGGCTTTGGTGGGATTCCTAGCCCTGCCTTTGGCGAAGAGCGTGCTGCCGCCCGTGGACCTGGCGTGGCTGCCGGCGTCGGAGTCGGCCGAGCGTTCGGCGGCGCCCTGGACGCCGGCGTCTGCGGCGGCCCTCGAGTCGTCGGCCGCGGTCGCCGCGCCAACTTCGTCACCTGCGGGCGATGGCTCGCTAGGGGCCGGCTCCCGTCGAACCGCGGACCTTGCTGCGGCGGCGGCGGGCGTGTGGGCTTTGGTGAGCGCTTCGCTGCTGCTTCGATTCCTCTGGAGCCACATCCAGCTGCGGCGCCTCATCGCCGGCGCGACGACGTTCGCCGTGGCGGACGCCGAGCTGGCGTCTGCGCTCGACGCCTCGTCAGCCCGGCTGTTGACCCACGCCGATGTCTCGTCGCCGTGGACCTGCGGCTTCGTGCGGCCGGCGGTGCTGCTGCCGCCGACGGCGTCATCGTGGACGGCCCGAGAGATGCGTGACGTCGTGGTCCATGAGCTGGCCCACGTCGACCGCAAGGACTGGTTCACGGGCCAGGTCGCCCGCGTGGTGTGCGCGCTTTTCTTCTTCCAGCCGCTGACGTGGCTGGTGACGGCGTGCCTAGCGCGGGAAGCGGAGCTGGCCTGTGACGATCGGGTCCTGCGGTCTGGGGCTTCGGCGCCGGATTACGCCGAGCGTCTGCTCCAATTCGCCCGCGTCGCGAGGACGCCGCCGGCGGCCCTCGCGATGGCTCGTTCCTCCGATCTCTCCCAAAGAATTACGGCGCTCCTTGACCCCGACCTCAGGAGAAATGCCATGACCCGATTTACTTTCGGTTTGATCCTTTGCGTGACGGCTACGCTGCTTCTCGCCGTCGCGCCGTCGACCCTCGTGCACGCCGGTGACGACGCCCCGGCGGTCGCCGACCCTGCCCGCGCGCCGCTCTGGGCCGCCGCCGACCGGGGCGACCTGACCGAGGTGCGCGCCCTGATCGCTAGCGGGTCCGATGTAAACCTCGGCGTCCGCGGCGAGGGCACTCCGCTGATCCGAGCCGCATTCCACGGCCACCTCGCCGTGGTCGAGGCTTTGCTGGACGCCGGGGCGGACGCGTCCCTGGCTGAGACCGACGGCCCCCGCACGATCCCGCGGACCCCGCTCGCCGCGGCCTCAGTCTCGGGCGACCAAGACATCATTCGTCTGCTGCTCGAGGCGGGCGCCGACGCCGGTGACACGCCGCGTCGCGACGCGAGCGCGCTGATGGTCGCCGCCGGTCAGGGGCACCTCAACGTCGTGGAGATGCTGCTCGACGGCGGCGCCGACGCCGACCGCGTGATCCGCGGTGACGGCACGCCGCTCATTCATGCCGCCGCCGGCGGACACGCCGAGGTGGTCGCGCGGCTGCTCTCGGACGGCGCCGACCCCAATCGCGTGGTCAAGGGCGACGGCAGCCCGTTGATCCAAGCGGCGAAGAAGGGCTCCCTCGAGACGGTCCAGCTGCTGCTCACGGCCGGCGCCGATCCGAATCTTGAGGTGCGGGGCGACGGCACGCCGCTGATCGCCGCCGCGAACGGCGGCCACCGCGCCGTGATCGATGCCCTGCTCGCCGCCGGCGCGGATCCGAACGGCGTCTCCCGCGGCGACGGCAGTCCGCTGATCGGCGCCGCCCAGCGCGGCGACGTCGAAGCCACGGAGCGCCTGCTCACCGCCGGGGCGAAGCCCGACCGGTTTGTGGTCGGCGATGGAAGTCCGCTGATTCGCGCCGCAGCGGCTGGGCAGGTCGAAACGACAAAGCTGTTGATCGACCGCGGTGCGTCGCTGGAGCTGGTGGCGGTGGGCGACGAGAACGCCTTGATCCAAGCGTCGGCCAACGGCCAACTCGAGACCGTAGAAGCCCTCGTCCTGCGCGGCGCCGACGTCAATAGCTCCGTTGAAGCTGAGCTTTCGGGCGGCGGTACCGAGACCCGGACGCCGCTGCTCATGGCGCGTCGCGGTGGCCACCAAGAGGTCGTGAAGTTTCTTGAAACCCACGGCGCCCGCGACTAGAGGACTCCCGAAAGCCTGAGAATCAGTCGACGCTCTGGGCCGCAGAGTGGCTCCCGACTCGCGGCCCAGAGGCGGCAACACCCGTGACGCAGGCCCGCCGACTGCCTCCTACTGGAGTTTTGACGCGAGCGCGGCTCACTCGACGACAAATCGCATCCGCGGCAGCTCGCGGCGGACGCCGTCGATATCGGCCCGGGTGGCGCCCATGCGGACGGCGCCCATGTGGGTGTAGAAGGGCTCGGCGTGGGGGTCCGAGTCGATCCATAGCGCGCTGGCGTGGCGGCTCCTTGCCTCGGCGACGGCGTGCTCGAAGAGCTTACGGCCGAGGCCTTCGCCGATGTGGGACGGATCGAGCCAAAAGTGCTGGAGCTCGAGCGCCTTTGCTTCTTCGGCGGGCGGTGCGGAGAGGGCGTAGCACGCGGCGGGCGCACCACCGATGTGCACGATGAACACCTCGTGGTCAGCCACGAAGGCCGGCGTGAAAGTGAGGTCGTCTCGCCACGCCTCGATCCAGTGCTCGGGATAACCCCAGTGGCGTTTGGAGACGTGGGCGAGCTGGGTGAGCTCCGGGGCGTCGGCGGGTGTGGCGCTTCGAATCTGCATGGCGGTGAGTTTAGCCATCGGCACGTCCTTTCGCCGTAGACTTTCCGCATGCCGGTCCAGACCCGTGGCCCCTTCGGTCCCCTGCGGAAGTCGATCTTCGCCATCCTCGCGACGCCCGTGGTGTGGCGGGCGAGCTGGCGACTTCTGCGTCGGCGACATCTGCGGCTGGATGTCCTGGTCGAAGAGCTGCGCGGCGTCGCCCCGATGGCGGAGGGCCTCCGGCGCCCGGCCTACCTGGCGGCGACGGTCGACCGCTGGCTGTGGGCCTTGCCGCCGTGGGGGTACGGGCGGTGCTACAAACGCTCGCTCTTGCTCTTGGACCTTTGGCGTCGGTGCGGCCTGGATCCGGTCCTCCACCTCGGCGCGCGAGCGGCGAAGTCGACCGAGTCACCGCCGGTGTCCGTCGATGCGCCGACGCGGCGCGACTTCCACGCCTGGGTGAGCACGGGAGACGGCGGACCCTGGACGTCCGATGAAGGCCACGTCGAGATCTGGCGCGGCTAGTGGGTTCCCGGGACCTAGGGCAAGCGCTCGAGCCGGGCGTTGGCGCGGAGGGTGTCCCCTTCCCGGCAGGTCAGCTCGCGGGTCCACGGCTGAAATCCCGGCCCTTTGACTTCGATGGTGATCGGACGGTCGCCGCGGCACTGGACGTTGCCGAAGAAAGGCGTCGTGCCGCGCTCGACGCCGTCGATCCAGACGCCGGCGCCGGAGGGCTCGGAGAGGATCTGCGCCACGAATCCCCGGGACGATCCGAGTCCCGGTATCGCGTCGAGGTTCGAAGAGATCGAGGTCGGCAGGAGGGCGAGCAGCGGCCCTGCGAAGACGATGACGGCGAGCGCGAGCGCGCACGCCGCGGCCGCCAGCCGACACAGGGCGGCGAGCCCGGGCATCTAGGGTCGCACTCCCGCATCGGCGGCGAAGCGTTCCGCCTGGTCGAGGCTGATCTCGCCCCGGGCGGCGAGGGCGATGGCTCCGTCGGCGAAGCTCAGGTTGCCGGCGTCGCTCGCCAGCTCGGCGAGCTCGGCCGGCGTCGCCCGGGCGGCCAGCCCCCGCCGCAGCTCGGCATTCAGGGGCAGGACCTCGAAGACCGCGACTCGACCCAGAATGCCCGACCGCCGGCAGGCGCCACAGCCTTCGGCGGTTTGGAAGACGGCGTCTTCGGGCACCTCCGCGAAGGCGCCCAGTCGGCGTCGTCGCTCGGCGGAAATGGTGCGCGGGTGGCGACATTCGGGGCAGAGCCTCGGCACGAGCCGCTGTGAAACGCAGGCCAGCGTCGACGAGGCGGCGAGAAAAGGCTCGACGCCGAGGTCGATCAATCGGGGGAAGACGCCGAGGGTGGATTCGGCGTGCAGCGTGGTGAGAATCAGGTGACCCGAGAGGCCGGCCTGGACGGCGATCTTGGCGGTCTCGACATCGCGGATCTCGCCGATCATCAGCACGTTCGGATCTTGGCGCAACACCGAGCGCAAGGCGGCGGCGAAACCCACGCCGCGGGCCCTGTCCACCGGCACCTGGTGCAGGAAGGGGAGCTCGACCTCGACCGGGTCTTCGATCGACGCGATCGACGTTGTGGCGCCGCGCCGTCGGTGGATGTGTTGGAGGGCGCTGTAGAGCGTCGTCGTTTTGCCGCTGCCGGTGGGGCCGGTCAGGATCAGCAGGCCCTGGGGCTCCTCGAGCAGCGCCCGGAGGCGCTCGAGGGCCGCCGGGACGAGGCCGAGGGCTTCTAAGGCCCGCGCTTCGCCGTCGCCCGCCAGGCGCAGCGCCACGCGTTCGCCGTCGTGGGAGGGCACGGTGGAGAGCCGAATGTCGGCCCGTCCGTGGGGGGTGTCAACGGCGAGTCGCGCGTCCTGGGGCTCGGCGGTTTTATAGGGCGGGATTTTGGCGAGGACTTTGAGCCGACGGACGACGTCGGGGTGGCGGGCCGCGGGGTAACGGGCGACCTCGCCCAGCGTGCCGCGGGTGCGGAAGGTCACCGCGGTCTCGGTGCCCGCGGGCTGGAGATGGATATCGCTGGCCCCGGCTTCGACCGCACGGGCCACCAGCTGGTCGAGGAACGTCGCCACCTCGGGAGCCTGGCCCCGGAGCAGTGCCTCAAGGCGGAGACGCTCGACGCTGCCCCGGCGCTGTTCGACGGCGGCGGGGTGGTCGTCGCGGCTCACCGCCGGCTTCTCCCCCGGCGCGGCGGCGGCTAGGGACGCCCGTCGCGGCTCGGCTCCGGCGAACCAGCGGCCGGCGAGCGCAAAGACGCACCAGCCGAGGGCGCTGAGCCAGACGCCGGCGTGGGCCATCGCGTGTCGGGCGAGTTGGGTGAAGTTCGCGCCGGCCCCCGCGAGCTCCTGCTGCTCCGCACCGATCACCGTCGCCGCGACGCCGGCGACGGCGACGAGCCCTGCGAGGGCATAAAGGAATTGTGTGAACCGCCGCACGCCGGCAGTTTAGCAGTCCGCGCCGGGGCTCAGGAGGGCCCCCTGGGGCCTGGAGAGGCGGGGCCGCGGGG
>JBCDKB010000134.1:0-17858 GCA_038747035.1 Acidobacteriota bacterium
CGGGCCCTCACCGGATTCGGCACGCGGGACGCCCTACCGCGTCTCGAAGCCTTCGCCGCCGAGACGACGTCGGTGGTGATGAAAGCGAGAACCGAGCAGGCCATGAAGTCGATCCAGCGCCGGGCCGGCGCTTCTCAGGGCGGTCAGATGTCGCTGGTGCAGACCGAGCCCTTGGAAGGCGCCTTGAGCCCGGCTTCGTCGGTTAAAGGCGGAGAGGTTTCATTGAAGTCATGAGTTGGTCCCTCGATCTCGGCAATAGCCATACCCGCGTCGCCCGCTGGGACGCCAAGCTCGGCAAGCCCCGGGTGGTGGAGCTCCCCGAAATCTGCCGTAAGCCCGGCAACCACGAGCCGCTGGCGGCGCCGCGTCTGGTTCCGTCGGCGACCGAGGTGCTCGACGACGACGATTGGAAGACCCGCCTCGGCCGTTGGCCGGTGGTGAGAAATTGGGCTTTTCTTGGGCGGCGGGCGGTGATCGGCCGGCCGGCGCTCGAGCGCAACTTGGCCCTCGAGCGCCCGGATTTCGTACCGACCTTCAAAGGGTGGCTCGACCGTCGGGCGACCGAGGTCCTCGCGCGCACTTCGACACGATCGTGGACTGCGCGCGAAGTCGCCGAGGCTTTTCTGTGGGAGCTCTTCGCCGCCGTCCATAGGGAGAGCAAGGATCGGATCCGCGAGCTGGTGATCACCACGCCGGTACACGCCTTCGAGTCCTACCGCGCCGAGCTCCAGGCGATCGCCGGTCGGCTCGGCGTGCGCAAACTGCGCTTTGCCGACGAGCCCGTCGCGGCCGCGCTGGGCTACGGCTTATCGGTGAGCGGCGCGAAGCGAATCCTGGTCGTCGATTTTGGCGCCGGCACCCTCGATTTGGCCCTCGTCGAGCTGGACGCCCGCGGCGTTGAGCAGGGCCGGGCGCAGGTCCTCGCTAAGGATGGGCAGGAGCTCGGTGGCCATGACGTCGATCGATGGTTCCTCGAAGAGCTGCTGCCGGAGGTCGGCCTCGATCCTGAAATCTTGCAGGACAAACGTCCGGAACTGATGTTCTGGCGCCGCGAGATGCTGATGGAGGCGCGCCGGGTCAAGGAAGCGCTTTTCTTCGAAGACTGGGTGTTTTTTCTCGGCAGCCAGCCGCCGGCTGGGGCGCCGCGGCCTATCACGCAACCCCGCGACGGGCTCGAGGTCGGTAAGGAGCAGCTCTTACAGGTGCTCGAGCACCACCGGGTCGTCGAGCGCATGGACAGCGCCGTGGACCGCATCTTCGAAGACTTCAGCGAGTCGGAAGTGGATGAGGTGCTACTGGTGGGCGGATCGACGCTGCTCCCCGGCGTCTACGACCGCCTCGAGCAGCGCTTTGGACGCCACCGGGTTCGCGCCTGGGAGCCTTTCGAGGCCGTCGCCCTGGGCGCCGCTGTCCTCTCCGCCGGCGAATTTGCCCAGAGCGACGTGATCTTCCACGACTACGCCTTCATGACCCACGACTCGGAGACCCACGAAGAGCAGACGACGGTCATCGTGCCGGCCGGCACCCGCGTGCCGACCGCGGACCGGGTGTGGACCGGTCGTGTGGTGCCGACGTGCGCCCTCGGCGTCCCGGAGTCGATCTTCAAGCTGGTGGTCTGCGAGGTGGCGACGCCCCGCGACGGCGCCCGATTCGTCCGCGATCGCCAGGGCTCGCTCCGTCACGCGTCAAACGAGCGCATCGTGGTGCCGCTCAACGCCGCGGATCCTGTACTCGGCCGGCTCGATCCGCCCCACGGCCCCCGCGACCGCGGACCCCGCCTCGAGATCTCATTCGCCGTCGACGCCGACCGCTGGCTGCGCGCCACCGTCGACGATCTCAAGACCGGACGCCGCCTGATGGACGGCCAGATGGTCGTGCGGCTGGTCTAGGTCCAGAGTTTTAAGGATCCTGGCAGTGGGCCCAGCGGACCACTGCCAGCGTTCTATTGCAATGTCTTGCCGCGGACGTCCCGGCGGCCGAGCAGGATCTCGAAGACCTCGTCGATGCGTTTGAGCTTGGTCGCGGGCCGCTTGGCGGAGGCGACCCGGTAGGCGAGTCCACGCCGGAAGCCCGGCGTCTTTTCCTCCCACAAAGCCCGGATCGGGGGCGCTTCGTCGAGGGCTTCCGCGAGTTCCTGGGGGATATCGACGAGATCCTGGTCTCCGATCTCGAAATGCACGGTGACGCGGTCGCCCACGTCACGTCCCATGGCCTTGAGCTTGGCGTTTGAGAGCAGGAGATACCACTCCCCTTTAGCGGGCGTGAGGGCGCCTTCGAAGGGGAAGCCGTCGATCTCGCCGGCGATGCGTAGCCGGGGGTAGGTATCGAGAGGCAGGTCCTTCGCAAGCGCCTGCGGAATCATGAGGACTTTGTAGACGTAGCGGTTGGAGCCGACGTCGTATTCCTGGACCGTCGTTTCGAATTGGTGCGGATAGAAAAGCGACATCGTGTGCTCGGCGATGGGCCCTAGGGCAGCTCGATATTCAGGTCTGGATAGAGCTTGGCGATACAGGTCGGGCACAGTCCGTGGGAGAAGGACGCCTCAGAATGCTTGTCGACATAGGCGTCAAGGGGGCCCCATTCGCCGTCATCGCGGATGTCCTTGCAGCTAGAGCAAATCGTCAGCAGCCCGCGAAGGACTTTGAGCTCTTCGCTTTGGGTCCGGTGGGTCTTGAGCAGCTCGAGCTGGGTGTCGACGCGCTTGAGCAATTCGAGCTTGGCGATGGGTTTGGCGAGGTAGTCGTTGCCACCTTCTTCGAAGCTGGCGATTCGGTCCGGCGCCCGGTTCTTGGCCGAAAGAAAAATGACCGGAAGGTCCTCGCGACTATGCTCTTCGCGAATGCGTCGGCAGACTTCGTATCCGGACATGCGCGGCATCATGATGTCGAGCAGGATCAGGTCCACGGATTCCTTGTCCATGACCTCGAGGGCTTCGGCTCCGCTCGATGCACTCAGCACTCGGTGGCCGTGGAGCATCAAGTGATTCCGGAGCACCTGCTGATTCACCGGCTCGTCGTCGATAGCCAAGATGACGGGGGCGTCGGAGGCCATGGCGCCGGCCGGCGCTGGCGCCATGGCGATGGGCCCGGAGTGCTCAGCCTTGGTGGCGCTGCCGGTGACCGCGGTCAAGGACGCGGGCCCGGGTCGTTGCGCCGGCATGCCGGTTTCACGCGCGGCGGTCGGCTCCGCTTCGCCCACCCCGTCCGCGGCCGGGGCGAGGGGCAGGGTGAAGAAGAAAGTGGCACCTTCCCCCGGCGCTGAGCGGACGCCCAGGTCGCTGCCGTGCAGGTTGAGGAGCTGCTGGCTGATGGCGAGGCCGAGTCCGGTGCCGCCGTAGGCGCGTTCGGTCGAGGCGTCGCCCTGTTCGAAGGCTTTGAAGATCGTCGCCTGGTGCTCGGGGCGTATCCCGATGCCGGTGTCGCTCACCTCGATGAGGAGCTCGTCGCCGCGCACGTCGCCGCCGACGCGGACTTCGCCCTCTTCGGTGAATTTCACCGCGTTGCCGACGAGGTTGTGCAGCACCTGCTGCAGGCGGTCCGGGTCGGCCAGGATCGGCGTGCCGGCGGGGACGGCGTTGATCAGCTCGAGTCGTCGCCCCTTGTTGAGCGGTCTCGACAGGGTCAGGACGATGTCGGTCAGGCTGTGGAGGTCGACCGGGCCCAGCTGGAGGGTGATGTCATGCTGCTTGAGCTTGGCGGAATCGAGGATGTCTGCGACGAGGCCGCTGAGGCGCATGCCGCTGTGCAGGATGAGCTCGAGATCTTTTTTCGCCGGGTCAGGCAGCGCTCCCGCGGCGCCGTCGAGCAGGGACTCGGTGAGGCCGACGATGCCGAAAAGCGGCGTGCGCAGCTCGTGGGAGGTGTTGGCGAGGAATTCATCCTTGAGACGGTCTACCCTCCGTAGGCCTGCGCTGACCGCCTTCTCATGCTCGATAGTTTCGGCCATCCGCCGAGCGTCGGCGCGCAGTCGATAGCGGTTGAAAAGCAGGCCGAGGACAGCCAGGAGAAGGATAAAACCGAAGATCAGGGCGCGACGCACGGTGCGCTGTTGGGCGACTTCGCGGTCCTGCTGCGCCTTCTGCTCGCGGAGTTCTTCAATTTCTCGGGCTTGCTCCTCCGCCTGGAATCGAACCTCCATCTCCGCAATGCGTCGATCGTTGGTCCGTTCGAGGAGCTCATTGGCCAGCTCCTGGTGACGGCGCTGGGCGGCGAGGGCAGCCGCCAGGTCGCCGCGGCTCTCTTCGGCTTCGGCGAGGACTTTGTGGGCGTCGGTATTCGCCGTGCGAAACCCCTCGGCTTCCGCGAGCTCGATGGTGTCCCGGAGGACCGAGCGTGCGCGGTCAGGGTCACCGAGGGCCATGAAGGTGCGGGCGAGGTAGACGCCACCCAGGGCGACCTCGCGCTGGGCTCCGACGCTTTTGAAGGTGGCGAGGGCCTCTTCCATGAGCGGTAGCGCCCGTTCGGGGGCGCCGCTCCTGGTGTGGACTTCGCCGATATTGAGCAGCCGGACCGCGACGCCGAAGGGCTGACCGAGACGCCGCCTGATGTCGAGGGATTCTTCGAAAAGCTCGAGCGCTCGGTCGTATTGGCTGAGCTCGAGCTGGGCGATCCCCATATTGTGGAGCGCCGCCGCCGTGCCGTGGTCATGACCGAGGGCGGAGAAGGTCTCGTAGGACCTTCGGGTGTACTCGAGCGAGCCTTCCATCTCGCCGATATCGAGCTTGACGGTGCCGATCCGCAGCAGCGCCTGGGCCGCGCCGTTTTTGTCGCCGACCTCGTTAAAAAGCCGGAGGGCGCGGAGCTGAGACTCGATGCCGGCGGTAAAGTCGCCGAGATCCGTGAGGTCCAAACCGGCCCGGGTCAAGGCCGCGGCGAGCTCCCGCGGGGGGCCGAGGTCTTCGTAGATGTCGATGGCCCGGGATTTGTAGACGATGGCCAGGCCCGGCTGGCGTTTGCGGGAGTGGCCTTGCCCGAGGCACCAGAGGAGACCGGAGGCGAGCTGCGGTCGGTCGCCGAGCGCTTCGGCTTTCGCCACGCATCTTTCGCCAAGCTCGATGGCCTTGTCGAAGGCGTCGTTCCACTGATGGGCCTTGCACAGTCCGCAGACGACGTCGACTTCGAGCTGGGCAGCAGGGGCGTCGCCGAGCCGCGCGAAGGCCTCTTCGCCGAGTTCGACGGCGCGGGGGGCATCGTCGGACCCGAAGGCTCCGAGGTAGCGGACGATGAGGTCGAGGCGCTCGTCGCCGGAGGCCTTTTGCAGCAGCGGCTCAAGCTCCTCGAATTCCTGGGCGTCGATGATTCCGCCTACGCCCGGAGGGAGAGACGCCGCGGCGAACCCGCACGAGATCGCCAGAGCCCACCCCAGTATTCGGCGACGCCATAAAGAAGAATTCGCGGGCCGGCGGTGCCGGGCTGAAATGAGCGGAGAGATCATGGGGTCAAAGGGCGCAAAGGAGGTCAAGCGGCGGTGAGACGAGGTCGCCGAGGGTAGATGCTAAGCGATCGAGAATCGCCTCCCCGGGCCGGGTGTCCTAGGGTGAGCCGGTAGCCAGCGATTCGGATTCGCCGTCGTTGAGGAGCTCCTGGACAAACGGCGCCACCGCCTGGGCGGCAATGCGGTGTCCTTTTTCGTTGGGGTGCTGATCCACCGCGGAGACCCAGAGATCCGGACCTCGCTCACCGTAGAAGCTCGGCAGCAAATTGAGGGTCGGGATCCCGTGCTTGGCGGCGAACGCCTCGAGGAGATCGCAGATATCCTGGAACGGATACTCGCCCTCGACGAGGTTGAAAAGAATCGGATAGATGACGAATCCGACCCGAGCCCCCCTCGCCGTCGCCTCTTTCTGGATCTCGAGCACGTTGTATTGGGCCGAGTGCCATTCGGCCTGCTCTTTGTCGCTTCCGAAGTAGGCTTGACGGAAAGCGTGCGTGTAGCGGTTGGCGACCAGGTCGCGGTCTTTACGGTCACGGTAGAGGCGGAAGAGATAAGAGGACTGGTAGAGCAGATCGGCGAGGTTGCGGTCTGTGATTTCGCTCCGAATCGCGTTGAAGAAGGCTGGGATGGACCCGGTGTTGGTCCCGTCTCGGAGGAAGAAGACGATAAGCACCACGTCAGGGTCGAAGGGGTCCCTGATCTGGTGCCACTTCTGGCGCCAATGCCGCGGGAGGCTTCCCCGCAGCATGCCGCCGTTGAGCACTTCGACGGGATCTTCTTTTCGGCTGAGTTTTTCTTGCACCAGGGCCGGCATCACCGCCGAGCCATCCGCGACGCCCATTCCGAAGGTGAAGGAGTCCCCAGCCATATAGACCCGGCGGACTCCGTCGGGCTTGGGGCGCACGAATTCGGCCCCCCGCAGACCGAAGCTGTTGAGCTGGTACTCCATCGTTTCCGCGGCGGCTTGCTCCGAGGCCAGGTGGTCGTACCAAGGCCGCTCGTAGAGCCATCGCGCTGCGCCCTCAATCAGCAGCAAGCCGATGATGCCGCTCGTCATTGCGAGGGCGACATTCTGGAGAATCCGACGGAGGGTGGGGGAAGCCGGACGGGGCGTGGGAGTTCCACGATCGTGGGGAGAAGCAGAGCCTTTGGGAAGGGACACTCGGATCAGCCTTTGCGGAGCCAAAAGAGAGGATGGGTCCTGGGCTTGGACCCGTGCGGTCAAATAGGAAACGGGAAGGGGCCCGCGGCCTTCCGGAGAGTAGCCGGTCCGACGAGTGAAAACCAGGCGCGCCGCCGAACCGAAGTGAAGGTCAAGATGCGATGGCCATACCCGCTCACTGAAGCAGTCCTGCTGTCTCGCTACAAGCGCTTCCTCGCCGACGTCCGGCTCGCCAGTGGCGACACGTTGACGGTTCACTGCCCCAACTCCGGCCGCATGCTCAGCTGTTCGGAACCCGGACGCCCGGTCTTGATCTCCGATTCGGGGAATCCGAAACGCAAGCTGCGATTCACACTCGAAGCCATTCGCATGGGGCGGACGTGGGTCGGCGTCAACACGGCCAATCCGAACCGGGCGGTCGCGGGGTTTGTCGGGCGGGGCCGAATTCCCGAGCTCGCCGGTTATGAGACCCTCCGCCGCGAGGTGCCCTACGGCGAAAGTCGACGTAGTCGAATCGACCTGCTGCTCGACGCCCCGGGGCGACGCCCTTGCTACGTCGAGGTGAAGAACAACACCTACCGCACCGAAGGGCCCGGTGGGGACCGCTATGCCGCGTTCCCCGACGCGGTCACCGAGCGCGGACGCAAGCACCTGGTCGATCTTGCGGGACGCGTCGCGGAGGGGGAGCGGGCTGTGCTTTTCTACTTCATCGGCCGCGCGGACTGTCGTCGCGTTAGACCCGCCGATGAGATTGACCCGCGCTACGGCGAGACCTTGCGGGAAGTGGCGGCCCGCGGCGTGGAGCTGCTGGCTTATCGGATGCGCTTCAACCGCCGTGGGATCCACCTGGTGGACCGGATCCCCGTGGAGCTCTGATCCTGGTCTTGGAATTCGGCACCGGCCGATGGCCTTCGCTGGTATAGTCCAGCCTCCCCCGCGGAACAGTTATGAGCAAGGAGTCACTGCCCTACCACTACCTGGCAATCGACGGCCCGATCGGGGTCGGAAAGACCACCTTGGTAGACATGTTGACGCGTCGTTTTGAAGGCGTGAAGGTGCTCGAGGACGCCACCAATCCGTTCCTCGATAAGTTCTACCGCGACCGACCAGGTGCCGCCTTCCAGACTCAGCTCTACTATTTGCTGTCCCGCTTCAAGCAGCAGCAAGAAATCGTCCAGCGCAATCTCTTCGAGCGTCTGGTCGTCGCTGACTATCCGTTCCAGAAGGACAGGATCTTTGCCTATCTCAACCTGACCGACGATGAGCTGCTGATCTACGACAAGCTCTACGCGATGCTGGAGCCCCAGGTGCCGGCGCCGGACCTGGTGCTGTACTTGATGGCCGACGTGGAAACCTGCATGTCGCGAATACGCAAGCGCGACCGCGCGTATGAGAAAAGGCTATCGAGCGAGTACCTCGTGGAGTTGCTCGACGCCTACAATCACTACTATCATCACTATAGAAGTTCGCCGGTGCTGGTCGTCGACACGCGGAATTTGCGCTTCCCGACTCGCCCGGAGGATTTCGAAGAGCTGATCGAACAGCTCAAAAAGCCCCGCAAGGGCACCGAGTACTACACGCCGCTTGGATCTCGCTAGGGACCGAGACGGAAGACAGCACAAGACCCGGCATTTAACGTCCATGACGCCGAAGGCGACGGCACAGTCCGCGCCCCATCCGGCGGCAGGCCTAGGCTTAGATCGCAGGCGACGACGGCATCAGCGCCGCGCCGACCACCACGCGACCCTCGCCTAGATCGTCCCGGTAGCCACGGCGTCTCACGAGACGAGCCTCCGCCTTGCCGACTCCGTAGGCTTCGGAGGGTCCGGCTTGTGGCGTCCGCCACCTCGCCCCGACAGCGATTCTGAGCGACATCGTTCACGAACGCTGCTTCGGCAGCTTGGAGGCTCCGTGATGGCGACCCCAGAAGGCGGCAAATCACACAGCCCGGGCGGCGACACCGTCGCCCCGATGCCCACCCGCTCCGAGCGAAAAACCCAGCGTGTGGGGCGACGGCCGAGCCGTCGCCCGAAATCGATCACCGTGCCGTGGGTCCGGCGAAAGTCTGGACGCGACGAGCCGCTGGTGATGGTCACGGCCTACGACTTCCCGCAAGCCCGGGCCGCCGACGCCGCCGACGTCGACCTCGTGCTTGTGGGTGATTCGCTCGCGATGGTCGTGCTCGGCCACAGCGACACGCTTTCCTTGACCGTGGAGGAGATGCTGCACCATGTCCGGGCGGTCCGCCGCGGGACCGACAGGGCCTTGCTGGTGGCCGACATGCCCTTCGGCTCATTCCACCTGTCGGCCGAGCAGGCCGTATCCAACGCGCTCCGTTTCGTGAAGGAGGGCGGAGCCCAGGCGGTCAAGATTGAGGGCGCCCGCCCCGAGGTGATCGAAGCGATCGCCGGGGCTGAGATTCCCGTCATGGCCCACCTCGGCCTGACCCCGCAGTCGCTCCACAAATTCGGTGGCTTTAAGGTCCAAGGGAAAACGGCCTCGGCCCGGCGGGCGATGCTCGACTCCGCCCTCGCAGTCGAAGAGGCCGGAGCCTTCGCCGTCGTGCTCGAGTGCGTGCCCGCGGACTTGGCGGCTGAGGTGAGTGAGCGGCTGTCGATTCCGACCATCGGCATCGGCGCCGGCGTCGGCTGCGACGGTCAGGTCTTGGTTTTCCATGACCTCCTGGGCCTTGAAGATCGACTGGCCCCCAGGTTCGTCCGGCGATACGCCGAGCTCGGCGCCTCGACGCGAGAAGCGCTCACCGAATATGCCGCCGACGTACGGGCCCGGCGTTTTCCGAATGCGGAAGAGAGCTTCCGGAGCCCGACTGAGACGAAAGTCGAGCGGCTCTATGGCTGAGCTCAGCACCCTGGGTCTTCTTTCCATCCAGCGCGCCGAGAGTCCGGCGGCGTTGCGGGCACGCGTGAGTCAGTGGCGCAAGGAAGGCCTCCGCGTCGGCTTCGTGCCGACCATGGGAGCGCTGCACGAAGGCCACCTTTCCCTCGTGCGCGCCGCCCATGAACACGCGGACCGCGTGGTGGCTTCGATCTTCGTCAACCCGACCCAGTTCGGTCCAGGGGAAGACTACGGGCGCTATCCGCGTCAGGTCGATGAGGATTGCGGGCGGCTCGCCGAAGAAGGCTGTGATCTGATCTTCTTGCCTGAGGTCGAGCATATCTATCCCGCAGGCGCTTCCACCGCCGTCGAGGTCGAAGGGCCTTCCAGCGGCTTTGAAGCCGACCAGCGCCCGGGTCATTTCCGCGGCGTCGCGACCGTGGTGGCGGCCCTCTTCCACCTCGTGCGACCCGACGTCGCGGTCTTCGGTGAGAAGGATGCGCAGCAGCTCGCCGTGGTCCGCAAGATGGTCCGCGATCTGCACTTTCCGATTGAGGTGGTCGGCGCCCCCATTGTCCGCGAGCCCGACGGTCTAGCCCTTTCCTCGCGCAATGTCTACCTCAGTGCCGAAGAGCGAGTCGCGGCCCAAGTGCTCAGCCGATCCCTCGAGGGCGCCCGCCGGGCCGTCGCCGAGGGCGAACGCGATGCGGCCGAGATTCGGCGCATGGTCGGGGCGGAGCTCGCGGCTGAGCCGCTGGGGATGACCGATTACGTCGGCGTGGTCGATGCGGACACCTTCCAGCCCATTGAGCGGCTAGACGCTTCGGGCCAGGTGGTCATTCCGATCGCCTATCGACTCGGCCACACGCGGCTGCTCGACAACCTCAGGCTCGAGATGTCGACCTTTTAGTGAGCATTAGTGAACACGACCCCTGCGGTGTGAAGAGCCCGGCGTCCTGGCTTCGCCTTGTCGCCCCCGACCTCGACGCTCCGTGAAGACGCCCCAATAGAAACGCTTGACCGATAGATATATAAGGATAAACCGCCATGCGTAGAACGCTCCTCAAATCCAAGATCCACCGTGCCACCGTGACCGACGCCGATCTCCACTACGTCGGGTCGATTACCCTTGATCCCCACCTGATGGAAGCCGCCGACGTCCTGGTCCACGAGAAGGTCGAGATCTATAACGTCACGAATGGCGAGCGCTTCGCGACCTACGCCATCGAAGGACAGCCCGGCGAGGGTGAGGTGATTCTCAACGGCGCCGCCGCCCACCGGGTCTCTGCGGGCGACCTGGTGATCATCTGCTCCTACGCCGAGTTCGACGAGGCGTCCGCCCGCAGCCATCGACCCGACGTGGTTTTTGTCGACGGCGCCAATCGCGTCGTCGAGAAGAGCGATGTGGTGCTGGCGAGTCGGGAGCCGCTGCCGATGCCGCGCGCGGTCTAATCGAAAGAACGTGCGCCATGGGGTGGCCCCGAGGCTTCCCTCGACGGCGGCCTCCACGGCGGGCGACGGCGGGTTACACTCTGGGCCCGCCGCGTCGGCCGAGGCCGACGGTGACTTTCGGCCCACGGGCCGCCCCGCGCCCCGGGATCGTCCCCTTCCGCAAGAGAGCCTTCGCCCATGACATCCACGTCTTCTTCGACCGTCGTCGAACCGCTCCGCATCGCGGACCGCACCTTCCACTCCCGCCTCCTCCTCGGCACCGGTAAGTACACCGACGCCGACGCGATGGTCCGCAGCTTCGAAGTGTCCGGGACGGAGATGGTGACGGTGGCATTGCGGCGAGTTGATCTCAACGATCCAGATCCACAGGCCTTCATTCACCATGTGGATCAAGACAAGTACCTCTTTTTGCCGAATACCGCCGGCTGCTATTCGGCCGACGACGCCATTCGCACCGCGCGCCTGGCCCGCGAGCTCGGCGGCTGGAATTGGGTCAAGCTGGAGGTGATCGGTGACCCCAAGACGCTCTTCCCCGACAACGTCGAGCTGCTGACGGCCACCAAGGTTCTGGTCGACGAGGGCTTTGTCGTTTTGCCGTATACCAGCGATGACCCGATCACCTGCCGCAAGCTCGAGGATCTGGGCGCCGCCGCGGTGATGCCCCTCGGAGCGCCGATCGGCTCCGGCATGGGTGTGCGCAACCGCGCCAACCTGCAGATCATTGTCGAGCAGTCGAACGTACCCGTGATCATCGACGCCGGCGTCGGTACCGCCTCGGATGCCGCCATCGCCATGGAGCTCGGGGCCGACGGTGTCTTGATGAATACCGGTATTGCCGGCGCCGATGACCCGGTCCGCATGGCCTATGCGATGAAGCTGGCCGTCGAAGCGGGGTGGCTCGCAGCGCACGCCGGACGCATCCCCAAGAAGCTCTATGCGACCGCGTCGTCGCCGCTCGACGGATTGATCGAATAGTCCTTGACACCTCCTAGGGCCCGACGTATAGTCGGCGGCCCTTCGCGCCTGCGACGGAGCGGCCGTCCTGTGCCGACCTCCCGCCTGCTTTTCCCACAGCGTATCCCCCGATTGGAATCGGAATGATGAAGACTTACAGCCCGAAACGGGCCGATATCGATCGCCAATGGTTTGTGGTTGACGCCACCGGCCTGCGTCTCGGCCGCCTCGCCTCGGTCGTGGCGAATACTCTCCGCGGCAAGCACAAAACCATGTATTCGCCGCACATGGATACCGGTGATTTCGTCGTGGTCGTCAACGCCGAAAAAGTTCTCCTCTCCGGGCGCAAAGAAGATCAAAAGATCTATCGTCGCCACAGCGGACGCCCGGGTGGCCTCAAAGAATCCACCGCCCGCGAGCTGCGCGCCAAGAAGCCGGAGCGCATGGTTGAACTCGCCGTCAAGGGCATGCTGCCGAAGAATAGCCTCGGCCGCGCCCTCTACCGCAAGCTGAAGGTCTACAGCGGACCGCAGCATCCCCACCAAGCCCAGCAGCCCGAGCCGCTCGACATGACCGCCGCCCAGCTCGGCTGAGTCGGCGCGTAGAGCTTAATAACCGCCGTCGAGCAAAGTAGCCTTCGAGGAGAAAGCCTTGAGCGAGGTCCAGTCCACCGAGAACACGCCGGAACCGGTCGAGTCAGCCCCGGAATCCGCGCCGGCTCCGAATTTTTCGTCCGACCACTCCCAGAATTACGGCACCGGCCGTCGTAAGACCGCCGCCGCGCGTGTCTTCGTCAAGCCTGGCAGTGGTGAGATCACCATCAACCGTCGCAGCATCGAGAGCTACTTCCCGAACGACGTGTTGAAGATGATTGTTCGGCAGCCCCTTTTGCTCACCGAGACCCATGAGTCCCTCGACGTCATGGTCACCGTCAAAGGCGGCGGTAGCTCGGGTCAGGCCGGCGCCATCCGTCACGGTATCGCCCGTGCGCTGATGGACTACGACGGCGAGCTGCGTCCCAAGTTGAAAGCTGCCGGTTTCGTGACGCGCGATCCTCGAGCCAAGGAGCGCAAGAAGTACGGCATGAAGGGCGCCCGCGCCCGTTACCAATTCTCGAAGCGTTGAGGAGTCGGAGCCTTGGTTAATCTCAGAATGCGCGATCTCCTCGAAGCGGGAGTCCATTTCGGCCACCAGACCCGTCGCTGGAACCCGAAGATGCGTCGATACATCTTCGGTAAACGTAACGGCATCTACATCATTGACCTGCAAAAAACGCTGCGGCGCTTCCACGAGGCCGCCGAGTTCGTGCACGAGCTGGGCCGCGCCCGTCGCAAGCTGCTCTTCGTCGGCACCAAGCGCCAGGCGCAGGACGCGGTGAAGCAAGAGGCCCGTCGCTGCGGGCAGTACTACGTTGCCCACCGTTGGCTCGGCGGCACGCTGACCAACTTCGTGACGATTCGCAACTCCATCGACCGCTTGAACGAGATCGAGTCGCGCCTCGATGACGAGTCGACGCCGCTGATCAAGAAAGAGCGGCTTCGCCTCGACCGCGAGCGCACCAAGCTTGACCGCAACCTCTCCGGTATCCGCGAGATGAACGGTCTTCCGGACGCGATCTTCGTGGTCGATCCGAAGCGTGAATCGATCGCCGTCGCCGAAGCCAATAAGCTCGGCATTCCGGTGATCGGCATCGTCGACACCAACTGCGATCCGGAGCTCGTGGACTATGTGATCCCGGGCAACGATGACGCCATCCGCACCATCCGTCTCTTCTCCGCCAAGATCGCCGACGCCTATATGGCCGGTTCGGGCGCGATGAAGGAAGCGGCCCAGATGGCCGCTGAGGGTGCCGACGTCGAGCCTGCGGCGCCCGCTGAAACTGCGGAAACCGCGCCTGCTGAAGTGGCCGAAGAGGCGGCGGCTCCTGAACCCGCACCTACGGCCACCCCGGAGGCTGAAGCCCCCGCCGCTGACGCTGGAGCATCTGAAGACAGCTGACCTGGACGTTAATTCCGGTAGCTGCTAGTACGAGGTCAGAGGGAAAACCACTCTGGCCTCTTCGTTTGTCTACAACCCTTAAGTGAATGGCGGCTAAGCCGCCCGAGGAGATAAGAGCCATGAAGATCACCGCTTCGATGGTCAAGGAGCTTCGCGAGCGCACCGGCGCTCCGATGCTGCAGTGCAAGCAGGCTTTGCAGGAGGTCGAAGGCGACCTCGAGAAAGCGATCGACGTCCTCCGCAAGAAAGGCCTGTCGGCGGCCGCCAAGAAGTCGAGCCGCATCGCGGCTGAAGGCGTGGTCGGCTCCTACATTCACGGCACGGGTTCGATCGGCGTGCTCGTCGAAGTGAATTGCGAAACCGATTTCGTCGCCCGCACCGACGACTTCAAGGCCCTCGTCAAGGACGTCGCTATGCACATCGCCGCGGCGGACCCGCGTTTCGTGCGCCGCGAAGAAGTGACCCCCGAGGTCCTCGACAAGGAGCGTGAGATCTACGCCGAGCTGATGCGCGCCGAAGGCAAGCCCGAGAAAATCATTCCAAAGATCGTTGAAGGCAAGATCGAGAAGTACTACAGCGAAGCGGTGCTTCTCGAGCAGCCCTTCATCAAGGACACGGATAAGACCGTCGGTCAGATGATCGTTGAGGCGGTGGCGCGCATCGGCGAGAACATCCAGGTGCGCCGCTTCGCTCGCTTCAAGCTTGGCGAAGGCATCGAGAAGAAGAAGGAAGACTTCGCGGCCGAGGTGGCAGCGCAGATCGCCGGTTCCTGATCGATGGGTGAATCGTCGATCTATCGCCGAGTGCTCGTCAAGCTTTCGGGTGAGGCGCTCATGGGTTCGAGGGGCTTCGGCCTCGACGAAGACGTGGTCTCCGCCGTCGCCGATGAGCTTCGGCAAGCCCATGAGCTGGGCGTTGAGCTCGCGGTGGTGATCGGCGGCGGAAATATTGTCCGCGGTCTGGCGGTGGCGCAGCAGGGTGTAGATCGGGTCACGGGGGACCATCTGGGCTGGGGGGCCACCGTGATCAATGCGCTGGCGCTCCAGGACGCTCTGGAGCGCCGCGGCGTGACGACCCGCGTTCAAACAGCGATTGAGATCCGTGAAGTCGCGGAGTCCTATATCCGCCGTCGCGCCATCCGGCACCTGGAAAAAGGGCGTGTCGTGATTTTTGGCGCCGGCACCGGTAACCCGTTCTTCACCACGGATAGCGCCGCGGCCCTGCGCGCCAGCGAAGTCAAGGCTGAGCTCCTGCTCAAAGCGACTAAGGTGCCGGGGATTTATACCGCCGACCCGGAGAAGGACCCGGAAGCCGAGCTGATCCGTGAGGTGACCTACCAGCAGGTCCTCGAACGGGACCTGCGTTTTATGGACGCCGCTGCGATCAGCCTCTGCCGCGAGAGCTCCATTCCTATCCAGCTTTTCGATCTCGCGGAGACCGGCAATATTCTGCGCGTCCTGCGGGGTGAGCATGTGGGTTCGGTCGTCCGCGACCCGCGTTGACAGGCGGCGAAGCGCGCGAGAGGATCCGACCATCCCGCAGGCTGTGCCTTGAGCGAGCCACGTCAGCAACGTCCGAGTCCGCACGGCGGACTCCGCGGCCCCAAGCGTCGCGAGGAGGTGCCATGAACGAAGTCTTCGAAGACGTCGAATCCAGCATGAAGAAAGCTCTCGATCATCTCCATCACGAGCTGAAGACGCTACGCACCGGCCGCGCCTCTATCGCGATCCTCGATGGCGTGATGGTTGAGTACTACGGGACGCCGACACCGCTTAAACAGGTCGCGAATCTCTCGGTCGCTGATGCGCATCTGATCACCGCGCAGCCCTGGGAGTCGACCTTGATCCAGGCGATTGAGAAGGCGATCCTCCAGTCGGGCCTCGGACTCAACCCGTCGAATGACGGCAAGATCATCCGGATTCCCGTGCCCCAGCTGACGGCCGAGCGTCGACAAGAGCTGGTCAAGAAATCCAATGAGATGGGGGAAACCGGTCGGACCGGCGTCCGGAAGGCACGGCGCGATGGCAACGAGATGTTGAGCTTGATGGAGAAAGAGAAGGAGATCAGCCAAGACGACGAGCACCGCGGCAAGGCTGAGGTCCAGAAGCTCCACGATAAATACATCGCTGAAATTGCTAGCGTCTTGTCCAAGAAGCAGGCGGACATCACCACCGTCTGACGGCCACGAATGCCGGGGCACCGCCCGCCATGGACACTTTCGTTTTCGGCTTCCATCCCCTCCGCGAGCTCCTGCGTCACCGTCCCCGCGACGTGGCGCAGGTGTGGGTGAGTGCCGCGCCCGGAAAGCGCCGTCGCGAGATCGAAGCGCTTTGCGGGCGCCTGGGCATTCAGGTTGAGTCGGCGACGAGCGCAGAGCTGTCGGCCCGGTCCGAGGGGCAGGCGCATAATGGGTTCGCCGCCGAAACCGTTGCGGCCGGGGCTGGCCTAGCGACGGGGCGAGATGCGAATCTGGTCCTGCTCGCGGAAGACATCCAGGACCCGAGGAATCTCGGGGCCTTGCTGAGGGTGTGCGAAGGGGCAGGCGTCGGTAAGGTCCTCCTGCGGGACCGCGGCAGCGCCCCCCTAAGCGCCGCGGCGATCAAGACCTCCGCCGGCGCCGCAGAATGGCTGGACCTGGAGCGAGTCACGAATACCACCCGTGAAATCGAGCGACTCCGAGAGCAGGGTTTTTGGGTTTACGGCGCTGATGCCGACGGCGAGCCGCCCTGGGAACTCGATCTGACCGGGCCCGTCGCTTTGGTCGTCGGCGGGGAGGCGGACGGCCTCCGGCGCCTCACGCGAGATTCGTGCGATGGGCTCGTCGGCCTTCCCATGCGGGGGCGCGTGGCCTCACTGAACCTGGCCACCGCCGCCGCCGCTTTGCTCTACGAAGCGGTGCGTCAGCGGTCCCCCGAAGCTTCTCCGAAATGAGGGTTGCGTCGCCAGGGAGACCCTTGTACAATCCGACGCCCGCCGAGAGCTAGGTATCTACCAGGGTCTCCCCGGAGACGACGGGACGGCACAAAAGCCGGCATAGCTCAGTTGGTAGAGCAACTGACTTGTAATCAGTAGGTCCTCGGTTCGAGTCCGGGTGCCGGCTCCACACCGCCGTCGCCCAAGATTCACAGAGGATTCGCCGCTTGGGGGCTCGCAAGACCTCCCAAGTCACCTCGGTCAGGGCCTCGGGCTTCAGTCCGAATCGATCTCATCACAATTTACAGGGACGACTCCCGGCTCTAAGCGCCAAGATTTTGGAGGTGTGGCCGAGTGGACAATGGCAGCAGACTGTAAATCTGCCGGTGTAAACCTACGTTGGTTCGAATCCAACCGCCTCCACCAAACTTTCACAAACACAGAAGTCGTCCCGAGACCCGAGAGGTCCGAGCCGCGGTGACGCACGATTCCGCGGGAGTAACTCAGGGGTAGAGTCACAGCCTTCCAAGCTGTTGGTCGCGGGTTCGAATCCCGTCTCCCGCTCCATTTTCCTTCGCGAGACCCGGCTCACTTCGGCGGCCTTTTCGACGGGCTTCCGCTGCGGTTCCAGGCACAATTCGCCTGCGCCTTGGAACCTGTGGACAGGTGGCTTGTCTTTTGCTAGTCTCCGCAAACTTGTCTTCGGCCAGGGTTTCATGTCCCGGCCACCGCCGGCCCGCAACGGGTCGGCCCCCTCAGGACTCACCACATACCGAACACGACGAGAGGTAGCGCGACGCGACGGGCCCATCCCGGGTCCTTTGCACCGGGCGAGTGTCAAAATTTCGGGCCCACGTAGCTCAGCGGTAGAGCACTTCCTTGGTAAGGAAGAGGTCACCGGTTCAAGTCCGGTCGTGGGCTCCAGCAAGACGACCTGTCACCGTCGATACGAAAGACCGGCCCGCAATCGCGGCCACCATTGAGGAGGCGTCTGAATCGTCATGTCCAATGAAAAGTTCGAGAGAAATAAGCAGCATGTCAACATCGGCACCATCGTACACGTCGATCACGGCAAGACGACCCTGACCGCGGCGATCACCAAGGTGCAGGC
>JBCDKB010000135.1:0-17806 GCA_038747035.1 Acidobacteriota bacterium
ATCCCAACATGCGCGCCCCCGTCCTACGCCGCCGCCGCGGCGGGTTGCTCCGTCGCGGCGCGCAGGGTCTTGAAGTAGACGTCTTCCAGATTCGCGGGGACCCCGTCGAAGCCCGGTTCGGGGGCCTCGTCGGCCATCACCCGAATTTCCCGCTTGCCGGCGAAGAGGCGATTCGAAATCACCTGCATGCGCTCTTGGTAAAGCGGCAGATCCTGCTTGTCGATGAGCCGGCGCCAAATGCGTCCGTCGAGCTCGGCGATCAGGGCGTGGGGCTCGCCCGAGGCGCGCACCTCGCCGGTGGAGATAATCGCCATCTGCTGACACAGGTCGCGGACGTCCTCGACGATGTGGGTGGAGAGAATGACCACCACGTTCTCGCCGATTTCAGAGAGCAGGTCGAGGAATCGGCCGCGCTCTTCCGGATCCAAGCCGGCGGTCGGCTCGTCGACGATGACAATTTCCGGGTCGCCGAGCAGCGCCTGGGCGATGCCGAAGCGCTGGCGCATGCCGCCGGAGTAGGTGCCGAGCTTCTGCTTGCGCACCTTCCACAGGTTGGTTCGCTGGAGCAGACCTTCGACGGCGCTCTTGCGCTGTCCGCCGGTCAGGCCCTTGAGCACCGCCAGATGATCCAGCATCGCCTCCGCTGAGACCTTCGGATAAACCCCGAACTCCTGGGGAAGGTAGCCGAGGATCCGCCGCACGGCGTCTTTATCCTGGAGCACGTCGATGTCGTCAAACTTGATCGTTCCGGAGTCGGCTTCTTGCAGCGTGGCGATGGTCCGCATCAGGGACGACTTGCCGGCGCCGTTGGGGCCGAGTAATCCAAACATGCCGCGGGGAATCTCGAGGTCGACGCCGGAAAGGGCCCGGACACCGTTGTCATAAGTCTTGGAGAGCTGGCGAATCTTGAGCATCGGGGCCCCTTCTATCGAAACAATTGGGATCGTGTCGGCGATGCCGGTTAGGCGCCATTCGGGCGCTCGGCGGCAAGCGGTCGAGCGGCCGATTTTCATCGGCTCCGGGCAAGATACGTGGAGGATCGCCCGATGTTACTCAGGAGGGGGCGCCGGCCTTTTAGCACCGGGGGTTTTAGCTCGCAAAGAGAAACGGCCACCGCCTTCAAGGCGATGGCCGCTTCCTAAATCGACGAGGGCGTTCCCCCTCACATCCTTCCCGCGACTCGAGATCCGGGTTTTCATAAGAGCAAGACCCGTGCCCGGTTTTCCGAGGGATGAACTGACGTTTTCTGACAGCCCGCAGCAAAAAGCCCGGGGCGGAGGGCCCCGGGCGGTGTCAATTCTTGTCAGGTGCGCTCAGGCGCGGATCGCGGTTTCGTTTCAGCGCTGGGTGACGTGGCGGGCGATCACCATGCGCTGCATCTCGGACGTGCCTTCGTAGATCGTCGTGATGCGCACGTCGCGGTAGAGACGGGCGATTTCGTAGTCTTCTGAGAAGCCGTTGCCGCCGTGGATCTGCAGCGCCTCCCAGCACGCCCGATTGGCGGCTTCGGAGGCGTAGAGCTTGGCCTGCGAGGCCAACCGCCCGGCCCCCGGCTGTCCGTCCATCGACGCCGCGTGGTAGGTCAAAGCCCGCGCCGCCTCCAGCTCCGTCGCCATGTCCGCGATCTTGAATTGGATCGCCTGGTGCTTGGCGATCGGCACGCCGAACTGCACGCGCTCTTGGGCGTAGCTGGTCGCCAGCTCGAGGGCGCGGCGGTGGATGCCGAGGCACTGGGCGGCGACGCCGACGCGGGAGTGGTCGAGGGTGCCCATGGCGACGCTAAACCCGGCGCCTTCCTCCGCCAGCAGGTAGTCCGCCGGGATCCGACAGTCGTCGAAATAGAGCGTCGTGGTGTTCGACGCCTTGAGCCCCATCTTTTCTTCGGCGCCGCCGACGCGGAAACCCGGAGCGTCGCTCGGCACCAGGAAAGCCGAGATGCCGCGGGCGCCGCCGTCGGGGTCGGTGCGGGCGAGCACGACGAAATATTTGCCGACGCCGCCGTTGGTGATCCAGGCCTTCTCGCCGTTGACCACCCACTCGCCACCGTCGCGGCGGGCGGTGGACTTCATCGATCCGGCGTCGGAGCCGGATCCGGGCTCGGTGAGGCCGAAGCCGCCGATGGCTTCGCCGCTCGCCAAGGCCGGCAAGACCGCGGCCTTCAGGGCGTCGGAGCCGTATTTCTCGAGCGGCCAGCAGCACACCGAATTCGTCACGCTCATGGTGATCGAAATCGACGGGCAGACCGTCGCCAATTCCTCGACCGCGAGGGCGTAGGTCAGCGGACTCATACCCGGACCGCCGAAGTCTTCGCTCACCATCATGCCGAGCAGGCCCATCTCGCCCATCTCGGCGATGATGTCGTGGGCAAATTCGTGGTTACGGTCGCGCTCGGCGGTGCCGGGGCGGATACGTTCTTCGGCGAAGCGTTTGACTTCGTCGCGCAGCAGCCGCTGCTCCTCATCTAATTCAAATGTCAACTCCGCCATGGCTAGCCCTTGTTGAGGATCCAGTCGGCGATCACCATCTTCTGGATCTCGCTGGTCCCCTCGTAGATTTCGGTGATGCGAGCGTCGCGGAAGTAGCGCTCGACGTTGTACTCGCGGATGTAGCCGTAGCCGCCGTGGATCTGCACGGCGCTATTGGTGACGCGCTGGGCCATGACGGAGGTGAAGAGCTTCGCCTGGGCCGCTTCGAGGGTGAAGCGCTTCTTGTTCATCTTGGTCCAGGCGGCTTTCCAGGTCAGCAGGCGGCCGGCGTCGAGCTCGGTCGACATGTCGGCGAGGTAAGTCTGGATGGCCTGGAACTTGGAGATAGAGCGGCCGAACTGCTCGCGCTCCTGGGCGTATTTGACCGCCTCTTCGAAGCCGCCGCGGGCGATGCCGACGGCCTGGGCGGCGATGCCGATGCGGCCGCCGTCGAGGGTCGCCATGGCGATCTTGAATCCGTCGCCTTCTTCGCCGAGCCGGTCGGCGGCGGAGACGCGCATGTCTTCGAAGGCCAGCTCGGTGGTGCCGGAGCCGTTAACCCCGAGCTTGTACTCGTGGTGGCCGTGGGAGTAGCCGGGCGTGTCCTTGTGCACGACGAAGGCGGTGATGCCCTTGTGACGCAGCGACGGGTCGACCGTGGCGAAAACAATCGCGACATCGGCGTGGGTGCCGTTGGTGATGAAGACCTTGTTGCCGTTGATGATGTAGTCGTCGCCGTCGCGCTTGGCCGTGGTGCGCAGCGCCGCCGCGTCGGAGCCGGCGCCCGGCTCGGTGAGGCCGAAGCAGCCGAGCAGCTCGCCGGCGGCCAGCGGCTTGAGGAAGCGCTCTTTCTGATCGTCGTTGCCGAACTTCATGATCGGGTCGCAGACGAGGGAGTTATTCACCGACAGGATGACGCCGGTGGAACCGCAGACGCGGGAGATCTCTTCGATGACGATGCAGTAGGACAGGACGTCCATACCGGCGCCGCCCCACTCTTCGGGGACCGCGACGCCCATCAGACCCATTTCCGCGGCGATCGGGAGGGCCTCCGTCGGGAAGCGGCCGTCGGCGTCGACTTCCTTGGCGATCGGCTTCACGACCTCTTCGGCGAAGCGGCGCACTTCATCGCGCAGCATCTGCTGTTCATCACTGAGCTCGATATGCATAACTGGCTCCTGGGCCGCCGTGGCGGCTAATCGGGATTCAGGTCCGCCGGCGACCGGGGGCGATCCTCCCAGGGGGTGCGTCGGTCGCTCAGCCAGACTTCGTCGGCGGGTCGACGTCGGATGGGGATCGGGTGTGGGGTCTTCTCAGGCGGGGAAAGGTGGGATCAATGGCCCTTGGAAAGGACGGCTGGAGGCTAGCACATCAGGCCTTTTGGACGCCCCATTTACGCCCCGCCGCCGGCACTTCTGCGCGGGCGGTGGCGGAGGTTGCGGATAGTGCGTTCTTAGGACGCGAAGTCGGGTAAGGCCGCAGCTTGCGCGGACCCCACGATCGCGGTAGAAAGGCCGAACCCTCGGCGCCGTCCCCGGCGGCGTCGGCTTCTGTTGAGGAAGCGCGCCGCACCGTCGGGGTCGCCGCTGCCTAGGGTCTTCTGCAACAAGTCCTGTTCGACCGATCCGACCCGGCGTGGCCTTGCCGCGGCGCTACCGCGAGATCCCGCTCCCCCCTGAGGCCGTTTCGCCCCATGCGTGAACTTTTCCACTACCAAGATCTCATTTGGGACCTCGTGGCCCGCGAGCTCAAGGTGCGCTACCGCCGGTCCGTTTTGGGCTTTGCTTGGAGCATGCTTCAGCCGCTCATGACGATGGGCGTCTTGATGGTGGTGTTCAGTACCATTTTCAAATTCGACGTCAAGAACTACCCGGTCTTCGCCCTCGCCGGCATCCTGTTCTGGAATTTCTTCCAGCAGTCGATCGTGACGTCGATGAACAGTTTGAAGAGCGTCGCGTACATCCTGCAGAAGCTGCCGGTGCCGATGGTGGTCTTCCCGATCGCGACGATCATCTCGGGCATCGTGCACTTGCTCTTTGCGATGGTACCGATGCTGCTCGTGCTCTTGATCACCGGCCACAAGATCGGCCCGTCGCTGCTCTTCCTACCGGTGTCGATCCTGATCGCGGCGATCTTCACCCTCGGCGCCGGGCTCCTGCTGGCGCCCTTGGCGGTCCTCTTCTCCGACGTGATCGAGCTGGTGGGCGTGGGCTTGACCCTGCTCTTTTACCTGACGCCGATCATCTATCCGATCTCGATCGTGTTGGGCCACCGGTTCTATCCGATCGTGCACTACAACCCGACGCGGTCCATCCTCGAAGTTTTCCGCGACCCGATTTATTTCGCGAAAGTCCCGCCGCTCCAGCACATCTCGCTTTCGGTATTCTTGGCCGTGGGTCTGCTGCTCATCGGCATCTGGGTTTTTCGCCGTTTCGCGGACCGGATTCCTTTCTACCTCTGATCCCCTTTATGTTTCGACGTCGAATTCACCAGCGCAGAGTTCCCCGGGCACCCTCCATGGGTCGTCGCCGTCTGGTCGTGGAGGCACGACGTGGCTGAGTCCCCGATCGTCGAGCTGCAGAACGTTTCGCTGCGCTATCGCTTGGCGCGGCAGAAAGTGCCGTCGTTCAAGGAATTCATTATCCACGCGGCGACCGGCGGGCTGTCGTATACCGACCTGTGGGCGCTCAGCGATATTGACCTGACGATCGAGCGCGGCGAAGTCCTCGGTGTGGTGGGGCGCAATGGCGCCGGCAAGAGCACGCTGTCGAAGGTGATCTCCGGTGTCCTCAAGCCGACGAAGGGGGCCCGCCACGTGCGCGGTAAGGTCTCGCCGATCCTGGAGCTCGGCACCGGATTTGATCCGGAGCTCACCGGCATCGAGAACGTCTACCTGAACGCCCTGCTCCGGGGCCACCGACGGACGGCCATCGACGTCAAGCTTGACTCGATCGTCGAGTTCTCGGGCCTCAAGGACTTTGTCCATTCGCCGGTCCGCAACTATTCCACCGGCATGGTGGCGCGGCTCGGCTTCGCGGTGGCGACGGCGTGGAAACCGGACGTGCTGGTGCTGGATGAGGTGCTCTCGGTGGGCGACGCGAGCTTTCTCGGGCGCTGTCATGAGCGCATCCGCAGCTTTTGCAACGGCGGGACAACGGTGTTGATCGTCTCCCATTCGCCCCAAGAGATCCTGACGCATTGCTCCCGCAGCATCTGGCTGCAAGAAGGGCGGATCGTCATGGAGGGCTCGCCGCGCGACGTGCTCGGCGCCTACGCCACGGCCGCCGGCGACACGGATACTCAAGCGTTGCTCCAAGCGACCGCCCCGCCGGCGGAGACGCCGAGCGTCGAATCATCGGCCCCCGAAGCGCCGACGGCGGCTACGGCTTAGGGCGTCGAGGGCACCATGGCAGAAGACGGACGTTTGGCGGGCGGAATCAAGCGAGCCAAACGGTTCGCCGCCGAATTCACGGACGGGCTCGATTCACAGGCCGTCCGACAGCTCTTCGATCGGGACGCCACGCAGGCCTTCCGCGCCCTCGCCGATCGGCGTGACGACCGTCCGCTGCCCGAGAGCCTTCCCGAGCGTTTCTTCTGCGATGTCCGGGACGTCTTCCTAGGTTTCGTCTTCAAGCTATCGCCGGCGCGGCGCCTGCTCTTTACCGTCTCGCTGCTCTGTCCGTTTTTCGCCGCCTTCGACGTGGATATGCAGCTGGGGCCGACACATATCCACCTGGACTTCACTCCGCTTTGGTTCCTCGTCGGATTCTTGGGGATGATCTTGCTCCTAGCCCTCGAGCTGGTGGACCGCCTGCGTGTCCGCGACGAGCTCGAGGTCGCCCGCGAGCTGCAGCGCGACCTGCTGCCCCGGGACGTACCGCCGATCCCCGGCTATCGGGTGGCCCACAGCTATCGCACGGCGAATGAGATCGGCGGCGACTACTACGCCTTTCATCCCCTCGACCCCGGCCGCGTGGCCATCGCCGGCGGCGACGCCCGCGGCCACGGCATGGCGGCGGGGCTCTTGATGGCCATCGCCAACGCCACCTTGGCGGCGGCGGCGCTTGAAGACCCCCAGCCCGAGGCGGTGCTGGCGGCGGTCAACCGCACGCTGGTCTCAACCGGCGGCCGCCGGGCCTTCATGACCCTGTTCTACGGCATTCTTGATCCGTCGTCCGGGCAGCTTGAATACGCCAACGCCGGTCACCCGTTCCCGCTGCTGCGGCGCGCGGTCGGCCCGGTGGAGGAGCTGGGCACCGGCGCGCTGCCCTTGGGGCTGCGGGAAGACACCCGCTACCGGGCCGCGAACGCCGTGCTGCGCCCGGGTGACCTGCTGGTGCTCTATTCCGACGGTATTCCGGAGGCTGTCGATCCCTCGGCGAATGCGTTCGGCTTCGATCGGCTGAAGCGGCTGGCCGCGCAGTCGGGTTCGGCAGACAGCATCCACGACCGGGTGCTGGAGGCCGTCGCCGCCCATGTCGGCGACGGCGATTTGCACGACGATCTCACCCTGGTCGTGCTCGATCGGGTCTCGAGCGTCTAGTCCGAGGCTTCAGAAGCTCCAGGTGACCCCGAAGGAAGGGATGACCCCGAGCCACTCGTCGACGGTCGGCGTCACGGCGACCGCGCCGTCGTCACCGACGCTGAACGCTTCCGGGCCGTACTCAAAGCCGCGGACGTTATCCCGGTTGTAGGCGTTCTGGATGTCGAAGTAGAGCAGCATGTCCGCCCAGCTGAAGGAGAACTGGCGGCTGAGTCGGAGGTCAAGGCGGTGGTAGTCGTCGACCCGGTCGCCGTAGATCGGTCCGGGGAGGGGCTCGATGTCGCCGTCGGCGTCGAGGCGCGCGTCGAGGGCGGTCACCGGCCAGCCGGTGTGGTACTGCCACACGGCGTCGAGCTTCCAGCGACCGAGCTGGTAGCCGGCGCTCAGCGTGACGGCGTGGGTCTGGTCGATGGCCACCGGGATCCACTCGCCGCCGACCCGCTGCTCAGACTCCGACCAGGAGTAGCTGGCCCACCAGGTGAAGCGTGAGTTGCCGCGGCCCTGGAGGAAGAGCTCGACGCCTTGGGCGCGGGTCCGGTCCGGCTCGATGCGGAGCCGATCCGGGGTGCCTTCGGGGAAAAGGACCGTCGGGCTGAAGAGATTGATGAACCGGGGTCGCACGTCGGTCCCGAGCCGCTGGTAAGCGTCGAGGCGCAGGGAGAATTTCTCGAACGGGCGCTCCCAGCCCAAAGTGCGGTGCTCGGCCCGCTCCGCGGCGTAGAAGTTGAAGTCGCCGTCTTGGACCTGGAGCTCGTTCGGGCGCTGGGATTGGTGGGCGTAGCCCCAGCCGGCGCGCAGCGCGCCGGCGTCGCCGAGGTCGTAGACGACATTGAGGCGGGGCGCGATTTGGTCGTCGGTTTCGGGGAGCCACGTCTGGCGGTCGTAGCGCAGGCCGACCTCCGCCACCAGGCGATCCCCGAGGCGGAATCGGTCCGAGATCCAGGCGGCGTAGGACTCGCCGCTCACCTCGCCCAGGAATGAAGAGACCGGCGCCGTACCCCCGATCTGCGACACGGGGTCGGTGAAGCTGCGGGCGACCGCGTAGTCATAGTCGGCGGTGTAGCTCCGGGCCTCAAAGCCGAAGTCCAGCAGATGGCGGCCGAGCTCCAGGCTGGACTCGGTGGAGAAGCCGAAGATGTCGAGCTGGCGATTGTCGCGGACGTCGAAGTCCGTGCTGCCTTCGGACTCTCCGGCGATGCGGTCGCGGTCGACCCGGCCGGCGAGGACCCGGGCCGTGGACAGGGCGGTCGAGCTCCACAGGCGCTGGCCGCGTCCGACGAGCCACGCGTTGCCGTAGGAAGAGTTCACGTTCTCGCGGGTGCCGTCCTCTTCGGTCTCTGTCTGCTCCAGGCTGTCGTCGGCCCACAAGCCCCAGACGCCGATATCGGTGCTTTCATCGATGGCCCAGTCGGCTTTGCCGTAGAAGTCGGCATATTCCGGGGCGCCCTCTTCCTCTTCCTCGTCGTCTTCGCCGACCAGGCCGAAGACCACGTCGAGCCAGCCACGACGGAGGGAGAGCAGCCCGGAGCCGCGGTCGTTGTCGCCGAAGCGCTGGCCGCGGCTCAAGGTGGCGGTGGTCAGGCTGATGCCGGCTCGGTTTTTGGTGTTGAGCGGACGCCGCGACGTCAGATCGACGACGCCGGCGGAACGGTCGCCGTAAACCGCCGGAAAGGCGCCGGGGAAGATGTCGATGCCGTCGATCAGCTCGCCGTCGAGGATCGATAGGGCGCCGGAGAAGTCTTTAAGGTGGAAGGGCTCGAAGAGCTCGACGCCGTCGAGCCGCACCAGGACCTCTTCATACGGAGCGCCGCGGACCGAGAAGGCCGCGGAGACGTCATCGCCCGAAGTGCCGGGCACCAGGTTGATGGCGCGGAAGATATCGTCGGCGAAGGTCGGCAGGTCGACGATCTGGTCACGGCTGAGCGCGACGCCATCGACCGGCGTATCCCGGTTCAGGCTGTAGCTGGCGGAGACCGTGATCTCGTCGAGCTCGGTCACCGCCGGCTCCGACTCTTCTTCTGGGGTGCCGCTCTCCGACCCGACCCGCTCCTCCGACGGCTGTTGCTCTGGGCTCGCGTCCTGGGCCGCGGCCGGGCCTGCGTAAAGGCCCGCGGTGAGCACCATGACGGACAAGAGAACGCAGAGAGGGAGTGGCATTGACGCGGGCCGGATCTTTGGGGACCGGGCGTCGGCGCGGGTCGTGGGGGAAGGTCTGGGCATCGTCGATCTCTCCGGGCAGGTTATCGGTCGGCGACGATCAAGGCCCGCGGGCACGGGGCGACCGCCGCGGCGGCTCAGGACAACCTGAGGGTGCCAAGCGGAGTGTCAACGGCCCGTCGACGAAATGTCGATTTTTTGTGAAAGCGAGGGTCTGGCTACTTCGAGAGCACCGTCAGGTACTCCCGCCACGGCCCGGCGTCCGCGCCGTAGCGCTTCGCCATCACCCGGGAGATCTGGCCGATATGGCCGAGGTCGTGCACGGTCCAGGTCGCCAGGAGCTGCCGCAGGGTGACGGCGCCGAGCGCGGGGTGGAGACCGGGCAGGTCGAGCTGCGCTTCGCTGAGCCGCCAGCCCCGGAGGACCTCGAGGTTTTCGCGCCGCAGCTCGGCGAATCGGTCGAGCTTGCGCGTGAGCGTCCAGCCTTCGAAGAGCTTGTCCTGGGCGAAGCGGTCGAAGGGTTTGAAAGGCGTGGCGCCGCGGCCGTCGAGGATGTGGCGGGCGCGCGGTATCCAGTCGGTTTCTTCGCCGACGATCAGGTGGCCGACGACATCGTCGGCGCTCCAGGTCCCGGGGCCTTCATTCACCGCGTGCCATCCCGGTCCGAGGCCGCGGAGCAGGGCGTCGAGCGTCGCCGGCGTCCGCCGGAGGATCTCGAGGGCTTCGCCGAGGTCGAAGGCGTCTGGTTCGCGCATCAGTTGGCACCCGCCTCGGCGTTTTCAGGCGCGAAGGTGGCTTCAAATCGGGGATCCCCGGGCGCGATGCGTGCGCACCGACACCAGTCGACGAGCTCGAGCTGGAAAGCTTCGGCGAGGGCGCGCAGGCGGTGGACCGCGTCGGCGGACGCGCCTTCCAGCGGCCACGCCAAGGCCAGGACCCGCACCCGACCGTCAACGGCTAGGCCATAGACCGTCGGGCCCCGCCAGCGGAAGGCGAATCCGCCGTCGATCCGGGTCGAGGCGCCGCGGTAGGTCAGGCCCACCGACCGGGCGCCGTCGCCGAGCCGGGCGACGAGCTCATCGCCGCTGATGTCGCCGACGAGCGGCGGCTCGACCTTCGAGCGGACGTGGAGCTGCCCGAAACCCACCTGCCCGGCGTTGCCTTCATAGATGCCGCGGATCGCCGTGATCTCCCCGTCGACATCGGCCGCCAGCGCGCCCGAGACGAATTCGCACTGGCGCCAGTCGTCTTCCTCGAGCTGAAGCTCTTCTCCGGTCGTGGGTTGCTCGGAGAGGCCGGGAATGGCGTCGCAGATCGTCGGCAGACTGTAGCGAATCGTGCTCGGATCGATCTTCTCGATGCGGTGCAGGCGGAGCGTGAGCTTCTTGGTTTGTGCGTACTGCGCCCGATGCGCGGGCCGGGCTTCGACGACGCTCCAGTCCACGTCGCCGAGGTGGAGGGTGGTGTCTTCGTCGAACGACTCCGGGAGATCCTCCGGCGGCATCTTGGTCTCGGCGAAGACCTGGCCGGTGGCGTTGTCGATCAGTCGAACTTTGACTTTTGAGCTAAACCAAGCCATCGCGGGCTCCGCTGGGAAAACGTTATGGGAAAGCGCTGAAGCTGCGGTCGGCGCGAGGCCGGGGCGCTAGAGTCTCGGGTCTACGGGTTCCGATTCCAGGGCCAGCACGCCGAAGACCAGGGGGTGAACTTTGTGTAGGCCGTCCCCGGCGACGAATCGCTCGAGGGCCTCGACGCCCAGGGCAAATTCGCGGCGGGCGAGCGAGCGCTTCCGACCCAAGCCCCGCCGGCGCAGTCGTTCGAGGTTTTCGGCCCGGGTGTACTCCGGACCGTAGATGATCCGGAGGTATTCGCGGCCCCGGCACTTGATCCCGGGCTGGACGAGGCCCTTCGGGCCCATCGAAACGAAGTCGAGGGGCTTGATGACCATGCCTTCGCCGCCGGACTCGGTGAGATCGAGCCACCAGTCCACGGCGTTCTGGCGACTCTCGGGATCGTTGAGGTCGACCCTGAGGCGCCCCGTCGGGTGCAGGAAACCCGCGCCGGCTTCGACGAGATCGTCGATAAGGTCGAGGTGCCAGAGGTGCGGGCGGTCAAAGTAGGCGCTGTGCTCCCCGGCGAGGAGGTGGAAGGGCGCGAACTTGACGCCATCGAGACCGGACGTCGGCCAGCAGTAGCGGCCGTAGGCGGTGCGGTAGGCGGCGATGCTGCCGCGGCGCTCGCGCTGGGCCTCGAGCACGTCGCTGAGCTCAGGTGACGGGGCGCCGGCCTCGGAGAGGCGGGCGACGGCGTCGGCGAGGAGCTCTTCGCCCCGTCCGACGCTGGCCCGGGCGGCGGCGCCGATCGGAGCGTATTGCTCGCGCAGCAAGGACTGGGCCTTGGCGGACCAGGGCAGGATCTCGCCGTCGAAGCACAGCCAGTCGCTGTCGAGTCTCGTGAAGAGGTCGGCGTCGCGGCAGGCGTTCCGGAGGCGTCCGAGGAAGGCGTCTTCGACGGCGGCGTCTTTGAAGAATTGGCGACCTGTCCGGGTATAGACCCGGCCTTTTTCCCCGGGGTGTCCTTGGAATCGCCGGCGGGCGGCGTCGTCCGTGTCGACGAGCACGACGATGGCCCGGGAGCCCATGTGCTTCTCTTCGCAGAGGACTGCGTCGAGGCCGGCGCGAGTGAATTCGCGGAGGGCGGGTTCGGGGCGCTCGAGGAACGGCCCTTCGGCCATGGTTTCCGGCGGCGCCATGGTCGGCGGCAGATAGATCAGCCAGCGCGGCTCGACGGCGAAGCGGCCGAGCACCTCGAGGGCGGCGGCGGTTTGCTCTTCTCGGAGCGTCACGGTGGAGGCGAGCCGGGTCGTGAGTATTTGCTTGCCGAGCACGTCGGCGAGGTCCAAGGAGTCGCGGGCCACCGCGGGCTCGTCGGTCGAGGCGGGGTGGTCGAGGGGCTTGACGGGCTCGGCGTACACGGCGCGGGCGTCGACCTGCACCAATTCCCGCTCCGGCCAGCGAAGGGCCGAGAGTCGGCCGCCAAACACGCAGCCCGTATCGAGGCAGAGGGTGCGGTTTTGCCACTGCGTCTCGGAGACCGGCGTGTGGCCGTAGAGCACGGTCGCCTGCCCGCGGTATTCGTTGGCCCAATTCCAGCGCACCGGGAGTCCGAATTCGTCGGTCTCTCCGGTGGTCTCGCCGTAGAGCGCGAAGTTGCGCACGGCCCCCGAAGCGCCGCCGTGCATGCCTTCGGAGAGGCCGGCGTGGGCGACCACGAGCCGGCCGTCGTCGAGTCGATAGTGGCTGACGAGTCCATCGAGGAAGGTCTTCGCGGCGTTGACGAAGGCGTCTTTATCGGGCAGCGCGTCAATCTGCTCGACCGTCCGGTCGAGGCCGTGGGTCAGCTGGACCGGGCGGCCGTTGAGCTGCTTCAGCAGCTTCACGTCGTGGTTGCCCGGGACGCAAAGCGCGACGCCGTCCGCGACCAGGTTCATCGCCAGCTGGACGACCTGGGGACTGGCGGGGCCGCGGTCCACCAGGTCGCCGAGCAGCACCAAGCGTCGACCTTCCGGGTGGCGGGCCCGAAGGCCTTTGCCGTCAACTTCCCAGCCGAGTCGTTCCATGAGCTCCAGCAATTCGTCGAGGCAGCCGTGCACGTCGCCCACGACGTCGAACGGACCTCGGTCCTGCCGCCGGTCATTCCACAGCGGCTGGCGCTCGATGTCGACGGCGTCGACCTCGTCTTGACTGCGCAGCGTATAGATCCGGCGGATGCCCTCCCGCCGCAACCCGCCGAGGGATCGGCGGATCGCCTGGCGGTGGCCGCGCACCACGTGAGGGCCGAAGTCGCGGTCCGGACGCAGGGCGTTACGCTCATGGAGCAGTCGCTCCGGGAGGTTGAAGACGACGGCGTTGACCATCCGGTGGTGGCGGCGGGCGATCGCGATGAGCTTGGCGCGGTCTTCGCGCCGCACGTTCGTGGCGTCGACCACCGTCAGCTTGTGGCGGGCCAGACGCTTCTCGAGCAGGAGGTGCAGCAGCTCAAAAGCGTCTGCGGTGGCTTCCATCGAGTTCTCGTCATCGTCGACGAGGCCGCGGCAGCGGTCCGAGGAGACGACTTCCGTCGGCCGGAAGTGTCGGCCGGCGAAGGTCGATTTGCCGGCGCCCGAAGCGCCGATCAAGAGCAGCAGACTCGGGTCGGGGATCGTGAGCTTCATCGGCGGAAAATTCCGAGCTGGGACGGCGCGCCGACTTCAGGATCGACGGGCCCCAGCTCTTCGATCTCGACGCGGTAGCCGTGGGTCTCCGCGATGCGGTGGGCGAAGGCGCTGAACTCGGCCCGCGTCCACTCGAATCGGTGGTCGGCGTGGCGGAAGTTTCCGGCCGGTAGGCTCTCGAAGCGCACGTTGTACTCCGCATTCGGCGTCGTGATGACCACGGCGCGCGGACGGGCAGTCTGAAAGACGGCGGCCGCCAGCTCGTCCAGGCTCGACGGTTCCACGTGCTCGATGACTTCCACCAGCGCCGCGGCGTCGAATCCTTGGAGTCGTCGGTCGTGGTAGGTCAGGGCGCCTTGGATGAGCTTGATGCGCTTCTTTTGCCGGTCCGACTGTCGTTCGAGCTTCAGCCGGCGTTCGGCCCGTTCGAGACTGCGGGTCGAGATGTCTACACCGAGGATCGACTCGAAGAAGGGGTCTCGGAAGAGGCGCTGGAGAAGCTGGCCGCCGCCGCAGCCCAAGTCAAGCACCCGCCGGGCCCCGAGCGACTTGAGAACGTCTCGAACGCGGTCAAGGCGGAGGTCGTGGAGACGAATGGGCTTCTCGAGGGTCGCTTCTTCCTGCTCGGCCTGCTGGCTTTGGGCTTCGCTCGCGGCGCCGACGTCGAGCCGTTCGCGGTGTTCCTCGAGGTCCGGCTCGGAGAGAGTCGACAGCGCCTGGCGGGCCAGCCGGCCGTGGCGAAGGTAGCGGTAGGTGATGTCTTCCTTGGCCGGGTGGTCCGCGAGCCACTCGTCGCCGTGGCGGAGCAGCTTCTGGACTTCCGGCTCCGACACCCAGTAGTGCTTGTCGTCGTCGAGCACCGGCAAGAGCACGTAGAGGTGGCTGAGCAGATCCTGCAGGCGTTGCTCGGCGCTCAGGGTGACTGAAAAGAGCTGGCTCTCGCCCCAGTCGGGGAAATTCGGGTCGAGGGGCAGGCGCCGGGCCCCAATGCCGTACCCCAACGGCTCGAAGAGCTGCCGCAGCCGGTCCTCGCCGCCGCGGCACGGGACCGCCGGTATCTCGACTTCGAACGGCAGCCGTCGCTCCGCTAGCTCGGGCCGGTCGCGGCATCGGCCGCTGAGGGCGGAGCCGAGGCAGCGGGAAATCGCGACGCTCAGGAATGACGACGCCGCGTAGGGGCGGTCGTTGACGTATTGGCGCAGCGCCAGGCCGTCGTTTCGCCGGCGCCGCACCAGGCCGACCGGGTCGACCTCGACCAGCAATGCGGCGCTGGCGCGGTCCTCAGACGCTTCTGGGAAAAAGACAAGGCCCCGACCCCACGGCAAGGGCCGGCTGTGGACCCGGTCCGGATGCTTGCCCAATAGGTAGCCGAGGTCGGTGGCCGGGCGGTAGGTCGTCGAGAGGTGGAGCAGCATGGAAATTCCGCGTGAAGGAGATAAACCTCACGCGGAATCGATTCTAACGAAGACTTGTCCGATTCATACCGACTCAGTGCGGAGTGATCGCATCGCCTACCTGGCCGATTCGGTCCGCGGTGAGGATCTGGCGGACCTGTCACCGGGGAAGCTCAGGTCCCACGCGGCGACGGTGCCGCTTTCAAAGCCGTCGCTGAAGAGGTGCCGCAAGAAATGTGGCAACAAAAGGCCTCTGTCGCCGTTTAGTCCCCAGAAGCTTGATCGTCCGGGCGCCCCTCGGCCCGAGACCCAAAGAGATCCAGGAGTCTCCATGTCCGGAACCAAGACCGCCTACGCACCGATCAACCTGGCCGAGAAGCTGAGCCAGTTTACCGAGCACTGGTCGCCCCGCATCGTCGCCGAGCTCAACGGCCAGTACGTGAAGCTCGCCAAGGTCCAAGGGGAGTTCGTGTGGCACGACCACGCCCACGAGGATGAGCTCTTCCTGATCCTCCATGGCGAGCTGACCCTCCGCTTCCGCGACGGGGAGGTCACCCTCCGACCCGGTGAGCTCTACGTGGTGCCGAGCGGCGTGGAGCACCAGCCGGTGGCCGCGGAGGAGACTCACCTGATGCTCTTCGAGCCGAAGGCGACCGCCCATACCGGCGAGGTGGACGACGATAAGACGGTCTCGGTCGAAGATCAGGCCTGGATCTAAGCGGAGCTTAGACGGTTCTTGGGACTCCGCCGGACGTTCGCGTCACGGATCCTCGATCCTCGCAAACCGCACGGCCGCTTTCCGGCGGTGGCGGGCGCCCAGCGTCTCAGCGTCCCCGGCCCCGAGCGCGTCGTTGTCGGCGCTGGCGAGGGCGAGCAGGGCTATTCGATCGCCGGCGTCGTCCGGGACCTGCCAGAAAAAGCCGAGTACCCTCGACCGACCGGGGTCGACGGTGTCAATGAATTCGCGGTCCGCCACCGGCCGCCAGACGGCGTCGGCGTCTGGGGTGCCCGTGAACGGATCGTCCCAGAAGTCGGCGTCGAGGGGCGGCGCCGAGTCGTCGGTTAAGGCGGCGGCGAAAACGCGGACCGCGACCCGCTCGGCGCTCTCCGTGCCTCGGTTGTTGACCTGGACGTAGACGCGGACTTCTTGACCCCGAGGCGCCACCTCGTGGCGCAAACCGGTGGCGAATTGGTGTCCGCGGTGGCGGTGGTCGCGAGAGTCACCGAAGATCTCGAAGTCCAGGTCGTCGATCTCCGGCGTTTCGAAAGGTCCGGCGTCGATCTTGATGTCGGGGCTTTGCCACCAGTGGGCCTTTTCGCCCGGCCTGAAGGGATCGTCGACCCCCGACGGCGACGGAGCGCGGAGTCCGGTATCGACGACGCTGTCTCGGATGAAGAGCTGGACGTCCGGGTCTTGCGCGGCACCCTGAGGCTGGTCCACCGCAATCTCCCACACGCCGCGACTTTGGGTGGCGGCTCGCAGCACGCGCGACGGCGGATGGAAGAGGAGATCTTTGACCAGGGCGTTCGGCAGGCCGTCGGCGAAGACCGACCAGGTGGCGCCGGAGTCGAGCGATCGGTGCACGCCGACGTCCGCCGCCACGTAGACCGTGTCCGGACTGGTCGGATCGACCTCGATGGCGTTGATCGGGATCCTCGGCAATCCGTCGCTGACGGCGGTCCAGCTGGCCCCGGCGTCGTCGGAGCGGAAGACGCCCGGGCGCCAGAGATGGGAGCAGGTGACCCACAGCCGCTCGGGGTCGCCCGGGTCGACCACGAGGTCGCTGATGAAGCCGTCGGTCGGGGAGGCGAGTGCCTTCGGCCGATCCCAGAAGCCGTCTTCGCGTTCGATGCGGTAGACGTGGCCCGCTTCGGTGCCGACGTAAACCGTGTCGACGTCGGGAATCGCCAAGGCGGAGGCTCGCTTGGCCTCTTCCGGCAGACGGACCTTTCGCCAGCGCTCGCCGCCGTCGCTCGACAGTCGGACGGTTTTCCCAGCCTGGACGATGAGCGAGCCCCTGACTTCGACGGGCGGGTAGAAGAGCGCGCCGCGGGGGTAGTTCTCGCTCGACGAGACAAACGGTCCGACGAAGTCCCAGCTCCCCCAGGCGCCGCCGGTCTGCGAGCGCTCCACGCCCATGCCGTAGAACGTGTGGAAGCAGGTATAGGGGTCCTCGTCGCTGGCGCCGCAGTCGCCGCCGTCGCCGTCCTGCACGTGGTACCAAAGGCCGAGGCCTTCGTAGCGAAGCGTGCCGTTGTCTTGGGTGCCGCCGATCATCCAGGCGTCGGCGTCGCGGTGGTGGGCGATGAACTGGAACTCGGTGATCGCCAGGCCCTTGTTCAGCGAGCTCCACGTGGCGCCGCGGTCCTGGGACGCATAGAGCCCGCCGTCGTTGGCGGCGTAGATGACGGCGGGGTCTTGCGGATCAAAGGCCATCGCGTGCTGGTCGGGGTGAATCGACGGGCCGTCGTCGCGGGCGGAGAGTCGGGTCCAGGTGAATCCGGAATCCGAACGCTCTGCGCGGTGCAGCTCAATCGCGCCCACGTATAGGCGATCGGCGTCCTCCGGGTCGACGGCGGCGTGCCAGTCGTACCAGGCTTGCCCGGTCTGGAGGTCGGCGGGGGCGTCGATCGCCTCAAAGTCCTGGCCGTCCGCGTCGCGGCGGAAAAAATAGGGGGAAGGGCCGTTTTCGCGCTCCGGCTGGCCCGCGCCCGCCAGGAACGCGACGCCGCGCGTCGACGGGGCGTGGCAGACCTCCAGGCGATCCAAGGTCGCGGGCAAGCCGGGGATCGCAAGTGGCCGCCAGTCCGCGGAACCGACCTCGGAACGCAAGACACCGTCGCGGCAGCCGGCGAGCAGCTCCCTCGACGCGGCGGGGTCTGCCGGGTCCGCGGGCTCAAGCGACAGGTCGAAGGTCATCTCGGAATGGTGGCGGACCCAGCTGAGTCCGCGGTCTTCGGAGGCGAAAAGGCCTTCGCTGGTGGCGGCCCACAGGCGCTCTCCGTCCGCCGGGTCGACCAGCAGATCGAAGAA
>JBCDKB010000136.1:0-17782 GCA_038747035.1 Acidobacteriota bacterium
CCATCGCCCGGACAGGCCAACCGGGATCTCCTGGAGGATCTCAACGAAGGGGCCACGGGCTGCGCGATCGAGCTGGGTCGAGCGGCCAAGGGACTGGATTCTGAGGGTGCCGGGGCGACTGAAGGGGGCATAGACGTACGCGACCTCGCGACCCTGGAGAAGCTCCTCGACGGCGTCTACCTCGACGCCATCCCGATCGCGTTCGAATCCAACGCGAACGGCCTCGCGCTCGCAGCCACCTTCGCCGCCCTCTGCGCCGAGCGGGGCGTCGATGTGAACGAATGCCAGGTGCAGCTGGCCTTTGATCCCGTCGCTGCCCTGGCGCGGGACGGCGCGCTTCCCGGCGACATGACCGACGCGCGCGCAGAACTCGTGAAGCTGGCCTCCCACAGCCGCGTGCACTGGAACCGGGGGACCTCCCTGGCGGTCGACGCCGGCGTCTGGCACCGGGCAGGAGGCCACGCGGCCCAGGAGCTCGGCAAGTGCAAGTCGCACTGTCCGGTCTACGCGTCGCTCGAGACCGGTTCGGGCGGCGTCGTCGAGGCGGCGGAGACCGCCCACGTGATGTACCGGGTCCGCGACGAGCGCCTTGAGCGGAGCCCCAACGGTCGCTATTTCGCCAGCCTCTTTCAGGAACATCGCCTGCGCATGGCCTATCTCATGGTGCTGAGCGCCGAGCTGCGCCACGCCGCCGAGGACGTGCTGCTCGACTTCACGCCGGGCCTCCGGGCCCAGCTGGATGGCCGCGGCGCCGAGGTGATGGTCTCCCCCGAGATGGTCGGCCAGGTCGCCGAGTTCGCCAATCTGCTGATCGAAACCGACCTCAACCACGGCGGCGGAGAGCTCGCGGAAGCGGTCTCCCGCGAGGTCGAGCGCGTCGAGTGGGGCGCGCTTTCGGACAAGAACTTCGACGAGCTCTGGCTCTACCTCGATACCTTGCCCCTCGATCGCTGACCTCTGGCCCCCGCCGGTTTCCGGCCGGCGGGGGCTGGTCCTTCCGGGACCCGCGACCCGCATTCGAGCCCCAGCACTACGGTAGACTCTCGAAGCATTCGAGATCTGCGGACACGGAGTGCTGTGCATGGAAGCCGGAGAGCGTGGGGCGAAGTCCGGGGCGCCGGACAACGCCGAGGTGACGTCGGAGCCCGAGCTGAGCCTCGAGCAATTGACTCGCCTGCTGGATGAGCCCCAAGGCCTACGCCAGCTGGTGGCGCGCTTGACGCCGGTGATCCAGATGCGCGTGGCGCGACTTCTCCTCCGCCAGGAAGGGGCCCGCAACCTTGCCCAGGAGGTCGAAGATCTGACCCAAGACGTGTTCATTCATCTCTTCCAAGAAGACGCCAAGGCGCTGCGTAGCTGGCAGCCTCGGCGGGGTCTGAGCCTCGACTCGTTCGTGGCCTTGGTGGCCGAACGTCGCGTCTACTCAAAGCTGCGCAGCGCCCGGCGCAACCCCTGGACCGAGCTACCGTCCCCCGACGAGCAGATGGAGGGCGCGTCTCGAGAGATCGACCCCGAGCGGCGGGCCCGATCCAAACAGCAGCTCCGACGGCTCTTGGCTCACCTGAAATCCGAGCTCAGTCCGCTCGGCCGCCGGATGTTCGACCTGCTCTTCGTCCGCGAGGCCAGCCACTCCGAAGTCATGCGCCTCACCGGCCTCGGCGCCGACGCCGTCTACGCCTGGCGAAGTCGGCTGCGGCGGCGGGCGACCGAGCTGCGGCGCATGGAGCTGAGCGACCCATGAACACGCACCATCCGAAGGGCGAGCCCATGCCCGCGCCATCATCTAAAGAATCGATCCGAGATCCAGAAACCGGCCGAGGCCCCGACCGCGACGCCCGGCCGCTCGACGCCGAGCAGCGGGCCGCCGAGCGCCTGCTCGCGGAGCTCGCTGAGCTCGAGCGGAGGGACGCCGAGGACGGGGCCGCCGAGGACGGGGCCGCCGAGGACGTGGCCGTCGACGCGCGCTGGCTGGCGCTGTGTAAAGGGGAATTGAGCGCGGCGGAGGCACGGGCACTCGAAAGCGAGACGCCCGAGGCCGAGCGCCCTTCCCTCGAGGCCTTCCGCCCACTCTCGGCCGACTTCCAAGACGACATGGTCCGTCGACTGGAGCAGATGCGCGGGGCGGCGACCGAGGAGCCGACGCCGCTCCGCCGGCGGTCCCGCCCCACGCGGCGGGCGACACAGAGCGCCGGACGGTGGTCCCGTCGATTGAGTCTGGCGGCGGCGGTCCTGGTGGCCATCGTCGGCGCCGCGCTCCTCAGCCGGACCGAGCTCAGCGCCCCGGCGCCGCTGCCTGGCTACTCCATCGAGTGGACCGGCGGCGCGCTCGACGAGCGCAGCTCCGGCGACAGCAGCGCTGGAATTCCCCGCTGGCGCCCGGGCACCGAGCTGCAGCTCCAGCTGCGCCCGGACACCACTTTTGAAGGATCGGTTTACGTCCACGCCTTCCTGGTCCGCGCTGAGGAGGTGCGCCCGTGGCCGGGGCCGCCGCCGGAGGTCGCCTCGACCGGCGCCGTTCGCCTAAGGGCCGCCCTGCCGCTCGACCAAGCCCCGGCGCCGGGGCGCTGGAGCGTGCTGATCCTCTTGAGCCCAGAGCCGGGCGCGGCACCCTCCGGGGATGCCCTGCGACGCCCCGAAGAAGAACAGCAGGATCCGAACCACCGGCGGGTAGTGCAGCCGGTGGATATTCTCGAACGTGCCTTCTAAGCTCCGGCTTTGGACGGCGCTGCTGGCCTTCGGGCTGATCGGACTCGCGCTGATCGCCCTCCTGCGGGCACCCCCCACCGGAGCGCCGGACGAAGTCGCCCCGCTCGGGGTCCACTTCAGCGGTTGCCGGCATCTCCTCGGTCCGCTGGATGATCCGACCTGCGTCGTGGCGCCGCACAAACCCCTCTTATTGTGGATCCCCACCGGAGGACCGGTGGAGATCAGCATCGACGGGGCTCCGTGGTCCACCGCTGAGCCCGAAAGTCGGGCCGACGGCAGCTTCCTCCGGCTCGAGCTGCCGCCGACGCCCCGCCACCTGGCGGTGCGCGCCGGCGACGAGGGTCGCCCGCCGTGGCGCCTGCAGCTGCTCGACGACCCCGCCCGCGGGGAAAAGAGCCGCTTCAAGGACACCTTCAAAGACCGGCTCGGGTCAGCCGTCGATCAGTCGATGGTCGAGGAGGCACTCGCGGCGATGGCGGACGAGCTGGAGGGCGCCCTCGATCCCGCCGTCCGCGGTTACGTCGCCAGCACCCTCGGGCGCTACCACTTCCAAACCGGTCATAACGCGGCGGCGAGCGAGCACTTGCGCCGGGCCATCCTCGAGCACCGCAGCTGGCGCGACGTCAAGGGCGAGGTCAATGACTCGACGCTGCTCTTCCGGGTGCTGTTTTACGAACTCGAGCAGGTGGACGACGCCGGTGCTTTGCTCGACGCGCTGCCGGAGGCAGCCGCCGGGTATATGGATTCCGAATACCTACTCCACTACGCCCGCGGCTCTTTCGCCCGTCGCACCGGCGACGTTCGCGGGGCCCTCGGCCGGCTCGGCGCCGCCGCCGAGCTCGCCCGGCGCTTCGGGCATTCGAAGTGGCGGATCCAGTCCGAGCAGCTGCTCGGACTCCTGCTCGCCGACCTCGGCCAGTACGACAAGGCGGAGGCCCTGCTCAACGCGCTGCTCAGCGAGGTTGACGGCGAGGCCGACTGCGAGGCCGCCCACCTGCGCAACGCCGTCGCTTGGAAGCGCCTGTTGTCGCGCGAGGCCGGCCGGGCGACTGCGGATCCCATGCCGCTGCTCCGGCAGGCGGCGGACGAGTTTCGAGCCCACCATTGCCAGCAAGAGGAGCGTCTGAACGTCGAGCTCAACCTGGCGCTCGGCCACTGGCAGAACGGCGACGTCGAGCAGGCCGCGTCCCACCTGCGAGCCGCCACCGAGCTCACCGAGCGGCCGCAGCTGCGCTCGCTCTTGTGGTGGCGTGAGCTCCAGGCCAGAGTCGCCCTGTCGCGCGGGCACCGGCGGGAGGCGGCGGAGCTCTACCGCGACTTGGCCGAGCTCGCGCGGCAGCTCTCCGCGCCCAACGCCGCTTGGCGCGCGGCGGTCGGCGAAGCGCGGGCCCTCCGCGCCGACGGCCGTCTCGAAAGGGCCCTCGACGCCTACGCCGACGCCGAAGCCCAACTCGACGACGCCGTGCGCCGCGTGCCGGTGCACGTCGGCCGCGCGCGATCGCAGGCGGTTCGCCAGGCCGGCGTGCACGAGTATCTCGATCTGCTGCTCGAGCAAGGCCGAGACGAGCTCGCCCTTCGAGTCGCCCGGCGGGCGCGCGCCCGCGCGGCCCACGGGCTGGCGACGCGCGCCCGGCTCGCCGAGCTGTCACCCGAGGAACGCCGCCGCTGGACCGCCGCCGTACTCGAGTTCCAGGTCGAGCTCCGCGCCCTCGACGAAGCGCTCGCCGAGTCCTGGCGTCTGCCCGCCGATCTTCTGGCCGAGGCCGCCCTGCACCGCCGACGCAGCCGCGAGCAGCTGGTGCACCTGCTCGACGACGCCTTCTCGGTGCTCGACCGCGGCCGCCCCGCGGCGACCGAGCTGGCGACGCTGCGCCCCGACGAGCTCGTGCTGCTCTATCACCCCCTCGGCGACGGCTGGGTCGGCTTCGCGGCCGACCCGACCGGCGTCCGCAGTCGCCGTCTCGGCGCGATCGACCCCAAGGTCCAGCCCGCAGAGCTCGCGAATCGGCTGCTGGAGCCGTTCCGCGGGGAGCTGGAGGAAAGCGTGCGGCTGCGGATTCTCGCCTCAGGGGCACTCGAGGACGTCGACTTCCATGCGCTGCCGTGGGACGGAGAGGTCCTGCTCGCCGGCCGCGCGGTGGTCTATGGCCTCGACATGCCGTCGCTCGGGGATTCCGCCGGTGCGAGACTCGACCCGGCCCCGCCGACGGCCCTCCTGGTCGCCGACCCGACGGCCACCCTCGCCGGCGCCGGCGGTCTCGAGGTGCCGCGCATCGGAACCCTGCTCAAGGAGTCGGAGGCTTGGCGGGTCGAAAGCCTCGATCGGGCCACCGCCAGCCAGCTAAGATCGCGACTCGCGGGACCTGCCCTTTTCCACTTCGCCGGCCACGCCGTGCTGCGGGGACGGACCGAAAGCTACCTCCAGCTCGCGGACCGATCGCGCCTCGGGCTGGGCGAAGTCCTCACCCTAGATCAAGTGCCCGCCGAGGTGGTGCTGAGCGCCTGCCGCGGTGCGCTGCCGGAGAGCGGGGAGAATGGAAGTGGTCTGAGCCTGGCGCAGGCCTTCGTGCTCGCCGGCGCCGACACGGTGGTGGCGGCCGTCCGCCCGGTCGACGATATCGCCACCAGCCGCTTGATGACGGAGCTTTACGCACAGAGGCTCCGGCACCCGACCCTCGCCCAGGCGCTGCACAGCGCCCAGCGCCGCCTCTACCGCGAGGCGCCGCACGGCGAATGGTCGAGCTTCCGCCTGCTTGAGCGCTAAGGCCGGGCCCCATAGGCGATTCTTCTGTCAAGAAAAGAGGGGCCGCGGCGAAGTCCTCCTGAGAAACGCGATGTCCGATTTCTTAGGAGACCCCCAAGATGCTCTGCCGCCCTCACAATATGCCCAGGTCCTTAGCCCGCCCCCTCTTCAGACCGCGCCTTTCGCCCCCTCCCGCGCCGCCCCGATGGACGGCGATCGCCGGCCTCTTCGCCGCGGCCCTCCTGATCTCCGCAGGCGGCGAGAGCCACGCCGAGCCCTACGTGGCCCCTCCCCCTGCCCCGTCGGCGGCCGAGACCCCCTGGCAGTGGATCGCCGTCCGCTCTACCTCCACAACGACCTGCCCGCAGGCCGCCCCGCCACCCCCGACGCCGGGCGACCCGTTCCCCGCCCCTGTCTGGCAAGAGAGCGCGCTCTTCCCGGGCGCCGGCGGCGCACTCGAGAGGTTCTGTCGCTATCGCTTCACGGGGACGGGCGGGGCCACGGCCCACGTCGGCCAACTCTTCGCCCTGCTTTCCGGGGGCCTCGAAGCCCTGGCTCCGGATCGCATCGCGGTGCACGGTCTTGCCTCCCTCGGCGACGTGCTCAGTCAGAGCCTCGCCAAACGCTTCGACCGGCAGGTCGGGCGCATCGATCTGCCGGTCGACCCGACAGCGCCGGCGCTTCGCCTAGCGATTCTCGACACCTCCCCGACCAGCGGCATGAACCCCTCCCAGCTGCCTGAAAACTCCCACCACGGCCACACGCTCCAGCGCTTCGCCGAACACCTGCTCTGCACCTCCGGCCCCCAGTCCTGCGCCGCCGACATCACCAGCCGGCTGGCGCTCGGCTATAAGAGCTTCACCGGCGACCAGCTCGGCCCCCACGACCGGGACGTGGTCCAGGGCGGCTTCTACGGCACGATCAGCGAGCTGGCGGCTGCCATCTGGCTCGAGGTGGAGGCGGCCAACCAGCAAGGGGCCCGGCTGGTGCTCAACTTGTCGGTGGGCTGGGATCCGCTCTACGGCGGTTTGGAGACCGACATCCGGGAGATGCCGCTGGACGTCCAGGCGGTCTACCGGGCCCTGCGGGAGGCGGCGTGCTCGAACGCCCTGGTGATCGCCGCCGCCGGCAACCGCACCGACCAGCACGGCCCACAATACGGGCCGCTCCTGCCCGCCGCCTGGGCCGAGCGTCCCGGTCCAAGCGCCGGCTCCTGCAGCGGCGTGGCCAGCGCCCCGGCTAACCAGCTGCTCTATGCCGTCGGCGGCGTCCAAGGCACGGGGGCTCCTTTGGCCAACGCCCGCCCCGACAGCGCCGGCAGGCTCGCCGCCTACGCCGACCACGCGACGCTCCACAGCGGCGATAGCCCGGTCACCGAATTGCCGCTCACCGGCAGTTCGGTGGCGGCGCTCGTCGCGTCGGCCACCGCCGCCGCCGTCTTGCACTACCGTCCCACCTGGACCGTCGACGAGGTGATGGACAACCTCTACGACTCCGGCGACGCGCTGGGGCGCTTCGCTGAGCGATGCCAATCGCCGCCGTGCGGCGCGGTGCGCTACCTCTCGCTCTGTGAGGCCGTCAGGCGCGCCTGCCACGTCAACGCCCCCGGATCCTGTCCCTCGGCCCTGCCCCCCTGCCCCGCCCGCCCCCTCGACCGCGCCGTCGTCAGCGCCGCCATCGCGCCATTCGCTTTGACGTCGGGGCAGTGGGTCGATGTCACGGTCTTCGAGCCCAAGCCCCACCAAGACGCGTGCGGGTTGCACCAGCCCTTCGCTAAACCCGGCTTCCTGCCGCCCGAGCCCAGTCCGCACCGCCAGCGCGGAGGGCTCGGTCGCCAGCCGTGGGCGCATCCCCAGCCGAGTAGCGACCCGTGCCCGAACTGCACGCTCTTTCCCGACTCGGGCGAGATGGCGCTCGAAATCGACTCGACATTCTCGGGCACGGTGGCCAACGCGACGCTGGTCACCTGCCCCGACGGCGTCGCCCCCGTCGCCTACAGCTTCGGCTCACTCCAGCTGAACGCCGGTGACCAGGTCTGGGTCCAAGGCCTCCAGACCCCGCCCTGCAACTCGGCTTTCCTGAGCTTCACGGTCACCACCAACAGCAGCACGTCCTCAGCGCTCACTCCGGTCCTCATCGCCCAGCCGTAGACAGGGCTCGGGCGACGGGGGAACTGTAGGCGACATCCCGAACACCGCGCCAGCCCTCGCGCACGACGCCAAGCCTGGCGCCGCCAACCAGACCAGCTGCTCCTCACAAAGTCTCGCCGCTCTAAGTCGAGCTCCAAACGACCCAAGCCGCGCAGGCTGCTGCGCGGCAAAACGGGCTTTCACCCGGCGGCGAGATGGCCGGCGATCAGGACTCGGGCCAGCGCACGAAGTAGCCGTTGATCCACACGACGTCCTGTTCGCCTTCGGCCTTGGGGAAGCCGCCGATTTCGTACTGATCGGCGAACTGGCCATCGCTTCCGGCGCTGCGCACGCCGATGCGGAGCCGCGGCTGCTTGACGTCGACGTCGAGGCAGTACTGGAGCGCTCGACCCCAGCCGTCTTCCCGCGGCAGCTGCATGTCAACGCCGACGGCTTCCTGGACTTCGGCGTAAGACGCCGTCGGGCAATCCGTCCATTCGAACGTACGATCGATATTTGCAGCCTCGCTCGCCGGCCGCTCGCCGAAATTCGGGATGGCGACGCGGCTATACATCATGGTGCCGGCGTTGCGGATGGTCATGACGGTCATCTTGAGCTCGGAGGACTTATAGGAATCCGGCTCGGCCGCCTCCTTGAGCACGATACCGGCGAGGTGACGAAGCTCGACCGCCGTCTTGGCCTGGCCAGCTTTCTCGAGACGGTTCCCTTCCGCCCGCAAGGCGTCGGCGACAATCGTCGCCGGCAGCCCCGAGTCCTCGATCTGGTCGGCGATGTCCTGGGCTCGGCTCATCGGCGTTCCTTCGGGGCTCGCGAAGGTCATCCCGACGCGCTGGGCCAAGAGCGCCCCCTCGGCACGCTGCATGCTCTCCGAGTCCGCGAAGGCGGACGGAATTTCAGTCAGGGTCACGGCGACCAGGCCGAGGGCGAGGCCCAAGAGCGTGAGTCGACGTAGCGGGCTTCCGGACTTGAAGCGAGTGATCATGACGATCCTCCGGGTCAGTTGTTGTTTGGAGCTCACTGCAAAAGCGGGGCTCAAGGCCGCCACCGGCGCGTGGGTGCCGACGTTGAGCAGAGTGCGGCCGTAGCGCGGACGCTCGGAGGCCTGGAGTCGCTGGAGGACCGTGGCGTCGCAGGCGGACTCCACGTCCACGTGGAACTGACGCTGCGCCCACCACAGGACCGGATTGAACCAGTGCACGGCGACGAGCACCTGGGAGAGCAAAAGCCACAGCGGATCGAATCGGCTGATATGGGCCAGCTCGTGGAAAAGCATGTGGCGCTGCGCTTCCTCGTCGTGGCGCTCCGTGAAGCCTTCGGGCAGCAAGACGACGGGACGCAGCAGACCGAAGGTCGCCGGCCCAGGCACGGCGGAAGACTCGAGCACGCGCACCCCGCGCTCCAGCCCCAGCTGCCGGCTGCAGCTCGCCGTCAGGTGGGCGACCGGTCCGGAAGTGATCGGTTCCGCCGATCGCACCCAGCGGTAGAGCTGCGCGTAGGCGCCGAGTCGACGCGCCAGCAGAAAGAGCATGCCGCCGAGCCACGCCACCGCCGCCGCCAGCCAGAGATCAAAACGCGTCTCCGCTTCGAGTTTTGGGACCGCCCCCGGCTCGGCCTGGGGCAGCCACTCGGCGAGTCCTGGAAGCGTCGTTTCCGGGTGGGCGGCCATCACGACGCTCACGGGGCTTTCGGGCAGATCTGGCACCACGAGGCGGATGGCGACCAGGGCCCACAGCGCCAAGCGGAAGCTCGCCGGCAGCCAGCGACCCGCCACGCGGTGGATGCACACGACCACCGCGGCGACCAGGGCGGCCTTGCCCGAAAGCGCGAGCAGCTCGACAAAAAACCCGGCGAGCGTCATCGATCGTCCTCCCCGGAGTCAGCTTGCTCATCCATGCGATCGAGCATCGAGCGCAGGTGATGCCGCTCATCGTCCGAAAGCGCCCCGTCCTGCACGAAGTGGAGCAGCATCGACGCTGCGTCCCCTTGGAAGATGCGATCCAAAAACGACCGACTCTCCCGGCGGATCGAGTCCCGCCTCGACACCAAGGGGAAGTAGAGGTAGCGATTGGCCTCCTTCTCAAAGGAAAGAAAGCCTTTCTTCACGAGCCGCGACAGGAGGGTCTTGATGGTCTTCGGGCTCCACTCCGTCGACTCCCGCAGCTGCTCGACGATGCGGAAAGACGTTTGCGGCGCGTCCTCCCAGAGGAGCGTCATGACTTCCCACTCCGCCTCGGAAATCTTGACCGCGGGCTCCTGCCGACCTTCGTGATCTTCTTGACTAGTTCCGTTTCCCTTTTGACTACTCATGTAGTCATTGTAGGGATGAGCTCCTCCAACGTCAAGCAGTAGCTGGTCATTTCATCGGAAATTGCCGCGACGGCCGCAAGAAGCCGATGCGCCGATGCGGCGGTGGCTCGGGTTGAGGTCCGAGCCACCGCCGGGTGCGTCCTGCCTAAGGGACCTGGGCGGACCAGCTCGACGTATTTCCCGATTCGAAACCGTCGCTGAAGATCGCCCCCACCGGAGTGCCCGCCGCCACCAGCGTCACCGAGCGGGCCGGCAGCTCGAGGGTCAGGGCCGTGGCTCCGGCTCCCACCGCGACGGTGCCGGCGGGGGCCAGGGCATTCGAGCTATCGAAGCGATAAACCGGCGCGGTCCCCGGCGTGGCGCCGCCGGCCACGGCGACTTCGGCTTCGAAGGCCGCCGTCGCCCGGTTGATCAGCACCAGCCACAGCTGGCCCCCTTGGTCGGCGATGGCATAGCTGCCGATATCGTCCGGGCGGTCCGAGGTCGCGCGGACGCTGTCGCCCTCCACTTTGGCGCCGGCGCCGTCGTAGTTGAGGAAGAGCTCGAAAGCGTCTTCCACTTTGCTCCCCGGCTCCGGGGCGACCCAGCGGGTGGCGAGGTCGACCCCTTCACGGCCGAAGACCGCCAGGACCTCCGCGTGGGCGATCGCGCTTGACGGCCCGTCGTCTTCGCCCCAGCGATATTCCGTCACCGCCAGCTGCACGTCGGGGCACTCGGCGTCGATCCACTCGCGCATGCGCGGAATCAGGTAGGTCGCCTCCCCGATCCACGACTCGGCGACCCAATTGCGATCGTAGAGCTCGCGCACGGAGCGCAGTCGGCGGGCCGCGGTGGTCGGGTCTTCCGCCGAGGAGGCGCCGCCGAGGCCGGCGACTTCACCTTGGGGATAAATGTGCACGTCCAGGTAGTCGATCGGTCGCACGCCGCTGGCGGTCTCTTCGGCGCAGACCTGCTCGAGGTACCACTCGAGCAGCGGCTTGCCGTCGTGGGCCTGCCGATCGGGACCGTCCGTGCAGGAGCCGTTCGGGAAAGCGGCGTCGGACGCCGAGCTGAAGTAGGCGCACCAGCCCCAGACCACCGGCCCCATGACCTCGGCGGTCGGGTCGGCGGACTTGATCGCAGTCGAGTAGTCGACGGTCCGCGCCCACAGCTCGTCGTAGGTGAGCGGCGAGGTGATGACGTCGCGGTGGGTGGAGTCCCACAGCATCGGCTCGTTGTCGACCGCCCAGTAGCGCACGCCGCCGGACGCGGCGTTACCCACTCGGTTGACCACGTGGCTGACCCAGTCGGAGACGAAACTCGGCCCGATGGCGAAGGACGTATCCGCCGGGTCGTTGCCCCGGATCAGACCGTCGGCGGTGCAAAAACCGGTCGTATTGACGGCGGGGTCACAGCGCCCGTTACCCGAATCCGCGGTGCACCACGGCGGCGGATTGGGGGCGTAGAAAGAGCACTCGTCTTCGGTCTGCGGACCGTATTTGGCGACGGAGAAGGCCCATTTCTTTGCGCGCTCGGCGAGCGGCGTCCAGCCGATGGCCGGAGCCGTCATGATCACGTCGGCGCCGGCGGCGAGGGTCTCGTCGATGAAGATGTCGGAGCTCGAGCCCTCCGGCAGCAGCGCTTCGTCGACGACTTCGTCGACGATGTTCTGGAAGAAATAGTCGAAGGCCGTGTTGTGCACCGCCGACTGCCAGTTGTAGCGCGTCACCGAGTTCCCACCCCAGCGGCGCACGGGGTAGCCCACTTCACCGACGCGGGCGGCGTCACCGAAGGCCACGCCGTAAATCCGCGGATCGATCGACCGCCGGTCGGCGCTCGGGTCCACGTTGATGGTCACGGCGGTCGGCGGCGGCGGCGGCGTGTCGTCTTCGATCAGCGTGATCTCGTCGAGGTAGAGCGTCGCCTGGTCACCGCCGGTGGTGTCTTGGAAGATGATGCCGTCGAAGGGTCCGAAGGCCGGGCCGAGGTCGCGGAGGTTCAGTCGCCGGGTCTGCCAGGAGCCGGCGGGGGCCGGATCGAGCGCTAGATCACCGACCGCGGCGTCGCCGAGCTGGAGCAGCAGGCGGATCTGCTGCCCGCCCCCGGACCCGCCGTGGATCGAGACTTCGAGCTCCGCGTAGTCGGCGAGATCGAGGCCGACGTCGGAGCGAAAGTAGAGGCCGGTGAAACCGTCAGCTTCGAAGGAAATCGACCGGGTGCCGGCGGCGACCGGCGTCGTATTGTCAAGGTCATGCACGGCCCACGACCAGTCCTGGAAACCGGTGGCCAGGGCGTCGTCATAGATGACGAGGTCTTGCGCCGAGGCGGGCTCCGGAGCGAAGGCAAACGTGGCAACTGACACGGCCAGCAAGGCGACCGCGGCGACGGACCGAAAAGGGCTCATGAACATCAGCATCTTTCTCAAGACAGTCAAAAGTAAGCGCGACTCCTCACATATATGCATGATTATGCATATATCGATATCTGACGCAAGACCAGGGCCCACCGAAGCGAAGCTGAAGTGAAGCTCGACTGAATCTCCTGCCGCCTCTTTCGGCGCCCCCGGGTCGCCAGATGCCAGCCCGATCGGCCAAAGAGCCCAGCGCCTTCATCACCGGCCAGAGAAACGGCGATGCTACGATCCCGGCACATGCCACACCCCCCGGACGACGATCTGCAGCTACTCCAGGAGGCGCGGGAAGGCTCGATCGAAGCCGTCAACGCCCTCTTTGCGAAGTATGGCCAGAAGCTGCTGTCGCTGATTCGACTGCGGATGGGCCCCTCCCTCCGGCGGCGCCTCGAGTCCCAGGACGTGCTGCAGCACACGATGCTCAAGGCCTATGAGCGCCTCGACCAATTCGCCGGCGGCGGTGAAACGTCGCTCATGGCCTGGTTCGGAGCGATCGCCCGCAACGAGATCCGCGACCAGGCGAGGTTTTTCGCCCGCGGCGGCCGGGACGTCGGTCGGGACGTCCCGCTCGACCTCGCGGTCGGCGCCGCCCACCACACCCTGCGCACCGAGGTCAGTCGCCTCCACCTCCTGGCCCAGGCCCGCCTGCTCGAGCAGGCGATCGAGTCCCTCGAGGACAACCACAAAGAGGTCATCCTGCTGCGCCGCTTCGAGGAGCTGAGCTTCCCCCAGATCGGCGAGCACCTCGGAAAAACACCCGACGCCTGCCGCATGCTTTATAGCCGCGCCATGGCTGCGCTGACGTTCCGCGTCCGCGACGCGGCACCGGCGGCCCGGGCGTGAGCGACGCCAGGCAGCTCTTCGAGCGGTGGCTGGAGGTCCGGACGGTCGAAGGTCGCGACCTGCCCGCCGAAGACTTGACCCAAGACCCCGCCTCCCTCAAAGAGCTCCGGGGGCTGATCGAGAGCTTCAAGGCGATCGACGGCGCCCTGCCCTCGCCCACCCATACGGCCCTGGTCTTCGAGGCGCCGCGGGAGCCCCCCCAAGTCCACCGCTTCGAAGTCGGCGAGCTCCTCGGCGAAGGGGGCATGGGCGAAGTGTGGGCCGCCCGGCAGACGTCGCCGATCACGCGACCTGTGGCCCTCAAGGTGATCAAGCGTGGCCTTGATACCGCCCAGGTGATGCACCGTTTCGAGGCGGAGCGCCAGTCCCTCGCCGCCATGGCCCACCCCGCCATCGCCCAAGTCTTCGAGGCCGGCGTGACCGCCGACGGTCGGCCCTACTTCGCGATGGAGCGCGTCACGGGCACCGCGATCACCCACCGCTGCGACCAGCTCGCCCTCTCGGTGCAGAGGCGTCTCGAGCTCTTTGTCGAAGTGTGCCGCGGCGTCCACCACGCCCACCAGAAAGGCGTGATCCACAGGGACCTCAAACCGTCGAACGTGCTGCTCCAAGAAGACGGGGATCTACTGCAGCCGAAGATCATCGACTTCGGCATCGCCAAAGCGGTCACGCAGGGCGAGGCCCACGTGACGCTCACCGAGCTCGGCCAGGTCATCGGCACGCCGGCCTACATGTCCCCGGAGCAGGCGGACTTCTCACGGCAGGACGTCGACACCCGCAGCGACGTCTACTCCCTCGGCGTCTTGCTCTTCGAGCTCCTGGTCGGGGTCCGCCCGTTCGGCGACCGGGACTTACCGTCGCCCGGCGGCGCCGCGGCCGCGCCCACCCCCAGCTCTCGGCTCAGCGCCCTCGGCGGTCGCGCGGAACCCGTGGCCGCCCGCCGCGACGCCCGTACCCAGACTCTGCTGCGGACCCTGCGCGGCGAGCTCGACTGGATCGTCCTGAAGGCCCTCCAGGTCGACCGCGAGAAGCGGTATTCCTCGCCCGCGGACTTCGCCGAAGACATCGAGCGCTACTTCCGCAATGAGCCGGTGGAGGCCGGCCCGCCGGGGACGGCCTACCACCTCAAGAAGTTCGTCCGACGCCACCGATTGAGCGTCGGCGTCGGCGTCATCGCGCTGCTCGCCCTCGGCAGCGCCTTCGCCGGCCTCACCGTCGGGCTCGAGAGGGCCCTCGAAGCGGAAGCCCGCACCCGGGCCGAGGCCCTGCTCTCCCAAAACGTCGCCGATTTCCTCGCCGAGCTCTTCGAACGGGCGAGCCCGACCGCGGAGCTCGGCGCCGAGCTGAGCGTCCGCGAGCTGCTCGACCAGGGCGCCGACCGGATCGGGACCGAGCTCGAGGACCAGCCCCGCGTGCGCTCTCGCCTGCTGGTCACCATGGGCCGCGCCTACAACGGCCTCGGCCAATACGAAGACGCCTCGGCCCTGCTCAAAGACGCCGTCGCGACCCTCGAGACCGGAGGCGCGGACGCCCCGGATGACGAGCTCGACTTGGCGAAGGCACTCTACGAGCTCGCCGAAGTGACCCTCGCGACCGGCGCCTACGACGAGGCCGAAACCTACAGCCAGCGCGCCAAAGCCATCCGGCTCCGGGTGGCCGGTCCCGAATCCATGGCCCACGGCCAAAGCCATACGCAGCTCGGGAATCTTCGCTGGCGCAAAGGGCTCTATCCCGAAGCCTTGGAACACCACGAGACCGCCCTTTCCATCCAGGAAGCCGCGCTCGGCCCCGACGCCGGCGTGCTCGCCAAAACCCTCAACAACGTCGCGATCCTGCGCATGGAGCAGGGGAACTTCGAAGGCGCACGCGACTATATGGAAAGGGGCCTGGCGCTCTTCAAGCGCGACCTCGGCCCGACCCACCCGAACGTGGCGTCGAATTACAACAACCTCGGCCTCGTCGCCAGCCACCTCACCGACTACGGCGCCTGCGTCGCCTATCTCCAGAAAGCCCTCGACATTCGCCGCGAAAATCTCGCCCCGGACCACCCGGATATCGCCGAAGGACTGAATAACATCGGCACCTGCCTGCACCCCCAAGGTCGCTTCGAGGACGCGGAGGTCGCGTTCCGAGAAGCGATCGCGATTCGCCGCAAGGTCCACGGCGAGCAGCATCCCGACATCGCGTCGAGCCTCGGAAATCTCGGTCGAGTCCGGGCCGCCCTCGGTGATCTGGAAGACGGCCGGCGCTGGATCCGGGAGGCGCACGACATGTTCCTCGAGACGCTCGGCCCTGAACACCCCTACCTCGCCTTCACCCTCCTGTGGCTGGCCCACATCGATGTCGAGGCGGATGACTTGGAATCGGCCCACCGACGTTTGATCCGCTGCCGCGAGATACGGCAGAAGTCCCTCGATCCGCTCCACCCCTCAGTGGCGGATTGCCTCACGCCTCACTTCGGCGTGCTCAAGCGTCTCCATCTCGACGCAGAACTCGGCGAAGCTGAAGCGCTAGATGCAGAGATCCGCGAGAAATACGCCCTCGGCCCGCGTGACGCGGACTAGATCGACCGGTGACCCCTCAGGATAAACCGGTAAGAGTAAGTCACCACGGACGCCAGATCCGAGTCGATTGACATGGTTTCCGCCTCATGAGAGGTTATTCCCCATAACAACTCCGGGGAATAGCCTCATGCGCGATATCACCTTCGTCAAACCTGACACCCCCCACCGACCTTTGGCCTCCATGGCCGATACGGCCCCTCGCCAGGGCTTGGGCGCCGCCGCCTTGGCGCTCGCCGGCAGTCGATGGCTCGCCAGCCGCGCCACCCGTCCACTCTGCGACGACCCGTGGGCCGGCGACCTCGCCGGCGAAGACGGTCGGCAGCTGGCGCTGACGCTCCGCGGCCAATCCCAGGCCGACGGGCAGGTCGTCGCCCTGCGCACCGCCTTCTTCGACCGGCAGGTGCGCCACCACATCCACAACCTCGGCGTCCGCCAGGTCGTGCTGCTCGGCGCCGGCCTCGACACCCGCGCCGTGCGACTGGCCCACGACGGAGTCCGCTATTTCGAAGTCGACCGCGCGGACTGCCTCGACGACAAGCGAAACCGCGCGATCGCCGCGGGCTATCCCACCGACGCCGCCGAAGCCGTGGCCTGCGACCTCGAGACGGACGACCTGCTCGGCACCCTCGAAAGTCGCGGCTTCTCGGCCTTCGAACCGGCGCTCTTCCTGATGGAGAACGTCGCCTGCTACCTCACCGAGACCAGCCTGCGTCGACTCCTCACCACCCTCCGCCAGGCCGATCCCCGGAGTCGCCTGATCTTCGACTTCCCCGACCCGAGGCTGCAAACCGCCGACACCATGCTGCGGCGCGCCGAGGTCCTCGACGAGTCCGGGTCGATGCGCTGGTCCAGCGAAGATCCGCTTCCGCTCTTCGCCGCCGCCGGCCTGCGCTACGTCGAGATCAGCCGCCTCGACGCCTTCTGCCTCGAACGTACCGGCGACCTCGGCCGCCGCTGGGGGACCCACCTCTACGGCATCGCCCAGGTCAGCGCCAGCGCCTAAATCGAGTCCGGGGCCGGCTCCACACCGGCTTTGCCGGCCCTTGTGCTCGGCAAAGGGACCGCCGACCGCGGCCGGAGATCGAGGAAGGGCCTAGGAGCCTGGGGGCCTGGGGGCCTAGAAAAGAGGCCGACAAAGTGGCAGTATGCGGCCTAGACCTTTCTTAGTCGCCCCATACCTGTCTTTCTTTTTTGTGAATCCCAAGGAGGAAGCTCCGTGGCGGTCACTCCGTCTACGGAGCTATTTCGGTCTTCCGCGGCGACGCTCCTATGGGGAACCGACCATGCGTATTTCGAGTGAGATCTCCCAACTCCTCGACCTTTGGAATGAGGGGGACCGGGCGGCCCTCGGCGACTTGATGCCGTTGATCACGGACGACCTGCGTCGCATGGCTGCGAAGCAGATGGCCATCGAACGGGTGGACCACACGCTGCAGCCGACGGCGTTGGTCAATGAGATCTACCTCAAGCTGATCGGTCGACGCTCCGTGTCGTGGCAGAACCGGGCCCAGTTCTTCGCCTTCATCGCCAGCATGATGCGTCGGCTGCTCGTCGACCACGCCCGCGGACGCATGACTTCGAAACGCGGGGGCGACGCCGTGGTCGTGAGCTTGGACGAAAGTCTGCGCCTGCCGGACCGTGACAAAGATCCCGATCTCCTGCTGCTCGACGATGCGCTCAGCGCTTTGACCAGGCTCGACGAGCGGCAGGCCCGGATCGTCGAGATGCGCTACTTCACCGGGTTGACCGTGGAGGAGGTGGCGGAGGTCGAGCAGATCTCCCGGACGACGGTGAAGCGGGAATGGCGCACCGCAAAGCTCTGGCTCTTACGATTCATGCAGCAGTCCTAGGGGCAACCCAGAGACCTTAGTCCTAAAGATTTTTCTGAAACCATGGTCCTTCCCACGCCCGGTCTTCGCGTTGTTTTTGTGTATGTCTGATGCCACTGATGCTGCCCTCTGGTCTCGGATCAAAGTCATCCTCGATGATGTCGCCGAAGTGCCGCCGGGGGAACGCCGAACGGCGGTCGTCGCCGCCAGCGGCGACGACCGGGAGCTCCTGCAAGAAGTTTTGAGCTTAC
>JBCDKB010000137.1:0-17612 GCA_038747035.1 Acidobacteriota bacterium
AAGCGGCCCTCGAGCGCTGGTTCGAACGTCGGGGCGAGACGGATCCGGAGCTGCGGATCGAGCTCTTGACGGCTCGGCGCTTGATGCGAACGTCGTGGGCAGACCCCACCGCGGGCGACGAGGGGTCCGCGTCCGAGCGGACGCCCGTCGACATCCCCCGGCGCCTGCCGGCCGAGCTGCGCTTCTACCTCGAAGGCGCCGACGCCTACCGGCGACAAGACCTCGAAATCGCCGTCGAGCGCTGGCTTACCCTGCTCGAGCTCGAGGATAACGACCGCCGCGAGCGGTCCGTCATGGCCCACTACATGCTCGGCCGGACTTACGCGCGTCTCGCGGGCTTCGACGGCCAGGCCCGGCCGGACGCCGTCGAGCCCGCCCTCGACCACTTCGCCGCCGCCCGACGGCTCGCCGGCGGGGGCTGGCGGGATGACCTCGGCCTCGCCCATGAAAGCCTCGGCTGGGAGGCCCGCTTCCAACTGCACCGCGGCCACGCGCCGCGCGCCCTCCGGCTCTACGCCGAGCAGCTCGCCTCGGACAATCCCACCGCCGCGGACTCAATCGCCGTCGCCGCCTCCGCCCTGAGCCGCGCCGACGCCGAGGCGCTCGAGAAAGCGGCGATGGATCCGGCGGTGCGCGACATCTACAGTCTTTATCTCACCGCCTACGGCCACTACCTCGGGGACGCGGCGGTGCGCTGGCTCGACAGCGCCGAAGCCGCCGCGGCCTCCGGCGACGAGCTCGCCGCGGCGGGCACGCTCGCCTGGGTCGCCTACCAACACGGCCGCTTCGGGGACGCGGAGCGCTGGTTGAAGCTGACCGACGGCGGAGACCCCTTCGTGCCGTGGCTGCGCAGCAAATTAGCGACAAGAAACGGCGATTTCGACCTCGCCCGCGCCGAGCTCGACGCGGCGGCGAAAGCGCTCGGCGAGCAGCCGGAGCTCATCCTGACGGAAAGCCCCAACGGCTACTGGCGCTGGGCGGCGGCGGAAAGGGCCCGGGCCGAAGCCGGCGCGCTGGAGCTCGAGCGCGGCCGCTACGCCTCGTCCCTGGATGAGCTGCTGAAGGCCGGCTACTGGATGGACGCCGCCTACGTCGCCGAGCGGGTGATGACCGTCGAGGAGCTGCGCAACTACGTCGACGGCGAGTGGCCGGAGGACGCCCTGAGCGAGTCCACCTCCCGCTGGTGGGGCGGCCGCACCCCTTTTGACACCGACGCCATCGCCGGCGAAATCCGCGATCTCCTGGCGAGGCGCCTGGCGAGGGAAGGGCGCTGGGAAGCGGCCCAGCTCTACTTCGCCGAGGGCCTCGGCGACTTGGCCGCCCAGGTCGGTTCTCTGCTCGCCCGCGGCCAAGACCTCGAGCTCACCGACGGCGAACGCGCCGACGCCCTCTGGCGCGTCGCCCAAACGCTCCGCGACCACGGGCTGGAGCTGCTCGCCACCGAGCTCGATCCGGACTGGCGGATCTGGGAGGGGCAATTCGACCTCGGCCGTTTCGGGCGCCGGGATCCGCCGAGCCGGGAGGCGGAAAGGGCGCGGCAAGCCCTGGCCCGGCCGAATGCCCGCTTCCACTACCGATATGTCGCCGCCGAGCTCGGCTGGCAAGCGGCGGACCTGCTTCCGAATCAATCCGACCACACCGCGCGGGTGCTCCTGACCGCCGGGACCTGGTTGAAAAACCTCGACCCGGAACGGGCGGATCGCTTCTACAAGGCCCTCGTCCGTCGGTGTAGCGAAACTGAGATCGGCCGCGCCGCGGACCGACGGCGCTGGTTCCCGCCGCTCGATTTCTAGCGCGGTTCCTAAAATCTTCGCTCGGATATCCTCGGCCGGCCCGGCGCCGATATCCTAGGTCGGCCCACTGCGGGCCGAGGACGTCGTGCCGAAGTCTCCACATACCCCACTGCCCATCGACCCGGTGCGTCCGCGGATCACCTCGGCGCTACGCGAGCGTCGCAACCTGGTGCTGCGCGCCTCCACCGGCGCCGGCAAGACCACCCGGGTCCCGCCGGCGCTCGTCGACGCCGAATTCGGTCCGCTGATTATGGTCGAACCCCGCCGCGTCGCCGCCCGCGCCGCCGCCCGTCGCATCGCGGAGGAAAACGGCTGGCGTCTGGGCGAAGAGGTGGGTTACCAGGTGCGCTTTGAACGCCGCGCCAAAGCGTCGACCCAGATCCTGGTGGTGACCGAGGGCATTCTGGTCCAGAGGCTACAGCACGATCTTTTCCTCGACGGCGTTGCGACCCTGGTCTTCGACGAGTTCCACGAACGCAACCTGAGCTCGGACCTCGCCCTCGCCATGGCCCGCAAGGTGCAGCTCGAGGCCCGCGACGACCTGCGGCTGCTGGTGATGTCGGCGACGCTCGATCCCGAGCCGCTGCTCAGATTTCTCGGCGGTCCAGAAGAGTGCTCGAGCTGCGAGAGTGACGGTCGGCTCTTCCCGGTCGAGGTCGCGTACCGCCGCCACGTCGACGCCCGCAGCCTGCCGACGCAGGTCAAAGAAACGGTGCCGGAGGTGCTCGAAAAGACCCCCGGCGATGTCCTGGTTTTTCTGCCCGGGGTGGGCGAGATCCGTCGCAGTCAAGACTTCCTAGGGCCCATCGCCGACACTTGGGACAACGGCCGGGGTTTCGACCTGGTGCCGCTCTACGGCGACCTGCCGCCGGAAGCCCAAGACCGGGCGCTGCGGCGCGGCCCCCGACGCAAGGTCGTGCTGGCGACCAATGTCGCCGAAACGTCAGTCACCATCGACGGCGTCACCGCGGTGATCGACAGCGGCCAGGTCCGTCGACTGCGCTTCGCTCCGGGACTCGGCCTGGATCGCCTCGAGCTCGGACGCATCTCCCTCGCCTCCGCCGAGCAGCGCAAGGGTCGGGCCGGCCGGCAGCAGGCCGGATACTGCTTACGCCTCTGGACGGAGCAAGACCACCGCGGCCTGCCGACGCGGGAGACGGCGGAGATCGCCCGCGTTGACCTGGCCTCGATGGCCCTGGAGCTGCTGGCTTGGGGGGAGTCCGACCTGAGCCATTTCGGCTTCTTCGAAGCTCCGGACCCCGCCGCCCTCGACCGTTCCCTACAGGTGCTCGTGGACCTCGGCGCCGCCGAGATCGACGGCGGCCAGACGCGCATCACGCCCCTGGGCCACCAGCTCTCCCGACTGCCGGTCCACCCGCGGCTCGCGCGCCTCATCGTCGCCGGACACGACCTCGGCTTCGGCGAAGACGCCTGCACCGTCGCGGCCCTGCTTTCGGAGCGGGATATCGTCTTCCGGCCGGTCACCCATCGGCCGGTGCGCGCCATGGGCGTCGCCGACTCGGATCTGATGGACCGACTCGAGGGCCTCGAGGAGCTCGAACGCTCCGGCTACGGCGACACGGCCCTCGGCCCGGTCGACCGCGGCCGCAGCCGCACCGTTCGGCGCGTCGCCGACCAGCTTCGCCGACTCTTGAAGCGTCTTGACGCCGGAGCTCAGTCGCCAAAGACATCGACTCCCGACGCTGCCCCGGGACGCGTCCATAACCCGGGGCGTGACGAGGCCATGGCCCGCGCCGTGCTCACCGCCTTCCCGGACCGGGTCGCCAAACGCCGCGAAGCGGGCAGCCGGCGGGCGGTGATGGTCGGGGGCCGCGGCGTCCGGCTGGCGGAGATGAGCGCCGTCGTCGAGCCGGCCCTCTTCGTGGCCGTCGAGCTCGACGCCGGACGCGGCGCCGAAGGTCTGGTGCGCCAGGCCTCCGCGGTCGACCCAGCATGGCTCGCACAGCACACCCGGGATGAGGCCTATTTTGATCCCGAGCGACGACGCGTGCTCGGTCGACGCCTGCGCCGGTACCGCGACCTCACCCTCGATGAGAGCGATATCGACCCCGGGCCCGACCGCGCCGCCGCGGTCCTCGCCGAGGCGGCGCAGACTCACCTCGACGAGGCTCTGGGGCTAGACGACGTGCCGGTCGCCGCATTCTTGACCCGCCTGCGGTCGCTGCGGCGGTGGATGCCCGAGCTCGAGCTCCCCGCCTTCGACGACAGGGAGCTCGCCGAGCTGCTGCCCGCCCTCTGCGCCGGCAAGCGCTCCTTCGACGACCTGCGCCGCGCCCCGGTGCTCGACGTGCTGCGGGGCGTGCTCGACTATCCCCAGCGAGAGGCTTTGGATCAGAAGGCCCCGGAGCGTCTCCAGGTGCCGTCCGGCAGCCAGATTCGCCTGCAATACCGCGACGGCGAGGCGCCCATTCTCGCGGCGCGTATCCAGGAGCTCTTCGGCGCCACGGAGACACCCTCGGTCGCCGGCGGGAGGGTTCCCGTGCTGCTCCATCTCCTCGCCCCCAACGGCCGTCCGCAGCAGGTCACTGACGACCTCGCGAGCTTCTGGGCCAATACCTACCCGCTGGTCCGCAAAGAGCTCGCGGGCCGGTACCCGAAACACGCCTGGCCCGACGACCCGCTTTCCGCCGCGCCCATGCGCGGCGCCAAACGCCGGCGAAAGTAGCCGGGATCCCGAGGGCCGGCCCGGACTAGCCCGTCGCCTTGAGCTCCGACAGGATCATCTGCACCTGCTGCTCAGGGCCTTCCATCAGCGGGATGGAGCCGGCGCCTTTGTGGCCGCCGCCGCCGTAGCGGGCCGCCAGCTCGCCGACGTTGGTTCGGCAGGTGCGGTTGAAGATGCTGTGGCCCAGCGTCAGCATCTGGAATTGACGCTGCGGACCCCACTGTAAGCGCATCGACACGTTGGCCGCGGGATAGAGGGCATAGATCAAGAAGCGATTTCCCACCGGCGGCCGCTCGAGCGGACGGAAGTCGGTGATGATGACGTTGCCATCGAGCCGACTGTGGGTTTCGAGGGCTTCTTGGAAGACCTCCGCTTGCTCTTCCATGGTCTGGCAACGCTGCTTGACTTCGGGGTGCTCGAGGATTTCATCCAGCGGCGTCTTGCGAATCAGGAGCTGCACCAAGGTATGAAAGTACTCTTGGAATGAGCCCATGCCGGTGCGACCGTCGATCGTGAATCCGATCTTGATGAAGCCTTGGGGATCGGTGACGTCCTTGGGCGTTAAATTCGCCGAATCGAGTCGATCCGTCTCCCAGACGAGTTTCGCCAGGCGCGGCATCTTTTCGGAGCCGCCGTAGTACTCGTAGACCAGGCGGGCCGCCGACGGCGCTTGTCCGAATTTGCCTTTGAAATGCACGGGGCGGGCGGTCGGGGTCGCCGTATGCAGGTGGTGATCGAACCACATGCCGCAATTCGGGTGATACGGCAAATTGGCAATGATGTCGTCAGCGTGGATATCGACACGGTTTTCCGTGATGTCCTGCGGGTGAATGAGCAGGATTTCGTCGATCTTTTCGTGCTGGCAAATGATGACGGCACAGGTGAGGCCGTCGAGATCTCCGCGAGTCACCAAACGCACGGCTACTCCCTTCGTCACTGGTTGGCGACGGATCATAGCAGCCGGCGCGTATCGGCCGTTCGCGTGCGCCCCGTCGTCAGCCGCCGACGGGGGTCGAGGTGCAACTCGACCCGAGGTCCGCGGGCTCTTCCGATCCGGCCTCCGCTCCGATATCGCGGAGCTGCTGCTCGAGGGACCGGGCCCAGCTGGCCCGCTGCTCGTCAAAGCGGGCGAGCTCCTCGTGGGCGACGCGGATGCGTTCAAGCTCCGCCTTAGAAGCCACCAGCTCCTCTTCGAGACTCCGGGCCCAGGCCGCGCGCTCTTTGTCGCTGCTCGCGTACTCCGCCTCCGACGACCGCAGGCCCTCGAGGTCTTTTTTGGCCTGGGCGAGCTCCGCTTCGAGCCCTTTGATCGTTTCTTGCGAATCCCGGTGGTGGGCTTCGAGGTCGCGATAGCTCGCTTCGAGCCCCGAGTGGTCCTCTTGCAGGGTCTTATAACCCGATTCGAGGCGCGAGTAGCTGCCTTCCAATTCGGCGTAGCCGGTCTCCAGCCGCGCGAAGTCGGCCCCGCCGACGCGGCCCTGTTCGCCCTCGGCGCCCTCCGACGAAAGCTCGGCATGGCGTTTCTCGAGCGTGCCGTAGCTTTCTTCGAGACCCGCCATGCCCTCGCGCGTTTCCTTCAGGTCTCTCTCGAGGGATCGAGCCCAGGATGTGGCCTCGGCGTGGCCCTCGGTGAGCGCTCGGTGAGCTTCTTCCACGGTTTCAAGACGCTCTGATTTGAGTCGCAACTCTTCTTCGAGCCGCTGTCGCCAATTCCCGTCCTGCGCCTTCGCTTCGAGCTGCTCGGTGAGCTGGAGCGCCCACGCTTCGAGCTCCCGTCCGTGGGCCGACTTCTTCTCGATTTCGGCGCGCAGCGTCGACACCTCGGCCACGAGTTTCGCGTGCTCCTCCGTGAGACCAGAGGCCCAGGCGGTCCGGTCGACTTCAGCGCTCTCGAGCTCCGCAAAGGCGACCCGAACCTTGTCGAGCTCGGCGCCGGCGTCGTCCAGCTGCCGCTGGAGCTCCCCCGTCCAGCCCTTGGTTTCGTCGAGGGAGGCGAGGAGGGCGCGGCGCTCGGCGTCGATGCGCTCCGCCCACGCCTTGGACTCCACGTGCTCCGATTCTTTGTCCGCCAAGAGCGCCTCCGCGCGCTCTTTCGCCTCGCGCTCGAGCTGACGCTGGCCTTCCACCTCTTCGACATAGGCCTCCAGCCGTCGACGCCCCTCAGTGGCCTCGTGGAGCTCGGCCTTGACGGCGTCGAGATAGGTCTCCAGCTCTTCCCGCCCCTGTTCCGCGGCCTTCAGCTGATCCTGCAGCTCGAGCAGCCACGGACGCTGCTCACCGTAGGTCTTCTCGAGGGACGCGTGTTCGCTGCGCAGGCGCTCAATCTCATCCGTAGCGACCGCCAGTTCGCCCTTGACCCCTTCGATCCACCGACGACTCGTCGCTTGCTCGTCTTTGAGCAAGTCGTATTGCTCGGTCAGCTCTTCGACATAAGCATCGGTCGCGCGGCGTTCGGCGGTGGTGTCGGCGAGGTCGCTCGCCATGGCGAAAAGCTTGCCCGCGGGCGACGACGACGACACGCCGCATTCGGCGATCAAATACGCGCTCTTCTGCGCCGCGGCGTGAATCTCCCGGGGCTCGCCCCAGAGCGATTCTGTCGGCGGCGACAGCACCTGCATCTCGACGTCGCCGGCGGCCCCCCGGGCGCGGTCCATCGGGAAAATGCCGATGCCGCCGAACGGATTCTGGACGAAGAATTCGGCGGATTCGAAGGACTCGGCGATCATCGCCTTCAGCTCCACCGGCGTGTACTCCCGGACGTGGAAGGGGTTGGAGCCGTCTTCCGTATCCGCCGTGTAGGTCAGGGCGTTGGGGGTGGAAACCACGAGCACGCCGTCGGGCCTTAGGACCCGGCGAAGCTCGGCGAGCAAGGCCGCGGGCGGTTCCACATGCTCAAAGACCTCGAAGCAGGTCACGACGTCGAAGCTTTCAGCCTCGAAGGGGAGATTCAAGACGTCGCCGACCGCGAAGCCGAGCGCTTCGTCCGCGAAATGCCGTCGGCTGTAGTCGATGGACGCCGGGTCCAGGTCGACGCCGATCACCTCAGATGCGTCGGCGCGCAGCAGGTAGTGGGCGCCGTAGCCACAACCGCAGCCGGCGTCGAGCGCCCGCCGTCCCGCGACGTGGCGAGCCGCAAAGGCATAGCGCACCACGTGCTCGAAGAAGAGCTCGTCGCGCCCCTTTGCGCTCGGCACCATACGCTCGCCCGTGAACTGCATCTCAACGACTATCCGATGTTGCTGGCTGCTGGATCGGGACGGCCCCGCGGACCTTCCCCGGTGAAGTTTCGGCGGCGGCTCGACGCCGGTTCATCGACATCACCGCCTAACTCCTTGATTTTACAAGCTACGCGCCATCTGGGTCGGGTCTCCGCAAGCCACTGATAAGATCCGCGGCCCATGAACCGACCCATCGGCGCCCGCCTCTTCATCGACGAAAACCCGCTAGACCTCGAGTACGGCGGCCAATTGCCGCGTCTGGAGATTGCATACGAGACGTGGGGGCGGCTGTCACAACGGCGAGACAATGTGATTCTTGTCGTGCCGGCGTTTTCCGGCCATTCCCACGCCGCCGCCCATGGCGGAGACCCGTCGCCGGGCTGGTGGGAGGGCATGATCGGGCCAAAGCTCGCGTTTGACACCGACGAGTTTTTCGTCATTTGCTCCTCGCTGCTCGGCGCCTCCTTCGGCACGACAGGACCGCGAACCGCCGACGCCCAAGGCGAGGCATGGGGACATCGTTTCCCGGTGGTGAGCGTCCAGGACATCGCCGACGTCCAGATGCGCCTGGTCGATCACCTCGGCATCGATCGCCTCTACGCCGTCGCCGGCGGTTCGATGGGCGGCATGATCACCCTCGACCTGGGAATTCGCTACCCCGACCGGGTCGACCGGGTGCTCTCCGCCTCCGCCACCGACCGGACGCGGCCCTATACCGCCGCCATCCGGCACCTCGGGCGGCGCGCGATCATGCTCGATCCGGGCTACGGCACCCCGGAGGGCCCGTCGAGCGGCCTGGCCCTGGCCCGCGAAATCGGCACTGTCTTCTATCGGTCCCGCGACGAATTCAACCAGCGCTTCCGCTGGCAGCCCCTGCAAACGCCGGAATTCGGCGGAGTGACGTTCGACGTCCAGAGTTACCTGCGCCACCAGGGCAACAAGATCCTGGGAAGCTTCGACGCCAACGCTTATATGACGCTGTCGATGGCAATGGATCTCCACGACGTGTGGCGCAATTTTCCAAGTCGCGAGTCCGCCCTCGAGCCGGTGGAGGCGGAGTTCTTGATCATCGGCGTCGACAACGATCGCCTCATCCCGATCGACGAGCAAGAGTGGCTCCACCACGCGCTCCTGACGGCGGGTAAGCGCAGCCACTGGCGTCCGATTTCAAGCCATATCGGGCACGACACCTTCCTGGTCGACCTCGACCAGATGTCGAAGCTGGCCCGCGAACTGCTCCACTGAGGCCCAGGCGTCGACTCAGCCCACCCCCTCCCAAGCCCGTCCATGACTCTCGATATCCAAACCGTGGCCTACGCGGCCAACTATTGCGAAGAAAACGTGTGGCAGCTGTCCCGGCACCCGCAGCTGCCCTCGGGCATCCGCTATGTGGTTTTCGTCTCCAATACGGAGCGCACGTGCGCCCTGTGGTGCCAACGCGCGGCGCCGGAGGCGGGATCGCCCGTGGTCTGGGACTACCACGTATTACTTCTGGTGGAAGGTCGGGAAACGTGGGTCTTCGACCTCGACTCCACCCTCGGCGTGCCGGTCACCCTCGAACGCTACCTCGCCGAGACTTTTCCCTTCGACGGCAGGCTCGAAAAACGACTCCGGCCGACTTTTCGCCTGGTGGAGTCCGGAGAGTTCCGGCGCACCTTCGCCTCCGACCGTAGCCACATGCTCGACTCGGAAGGCCAGTGGCGACACCGTCCGCCGCCGTGGCCAATGATTCAAGCCCCGGGGGCGTCGATGAACCTCAGCGACTTCATCGATATGAAGGCGCCGGCATTCGGCGAAGTGATCGATATGCAGGGCCTGCGTCTGCGGTTCAACGTCGCGGACCCGCTGGCCGCCGAGTCTGGTTAGGCCGGCCCGAGCCCGCCAGGATGGACGCGGGAGCCGCGTCCGTAGGACAATCGCGCCAACACCCCTTGACTTTGGAGTCGGCCGCCGTGTCCTGAGCGCCGATACCTGCTTCGCACCGAGGAGAGACGCGCGATGGAACTCGCTGAGATTTTTTCGACGCCGCAAGCCTGGATCAGCCTTGCGACTTTGGCCGCCCTGGAGATCATCCTGGGCATCGACAATATCGTTTTCATTTCGATCCTCTCCGGCAAGCTGCCGGAAGAGCAGCGGGGATTCGCCCGTAAAGTCGGCCTCGCCTTGGCGCTGATCACCAGGATCCTGCTGCTGCTCTCGCTGACCTGGGTCATGGGACTGACGGAACCGCTCTTCGCTGTCTTCGGCCACAGCGTGTCCGGGCGCGATCTCATCCTGATACTCGGCGGCCTCTTCCTGGTCGGCAAAGCGACGGTCGAGATTTACGACAAGGTGGAAGGCGGTCACCACGACTCGAAGGCCGTCGCCAAGGCCACCATGGCTGCGGTCTTGGTGCAGATCATGCTGCTCGACGTCGTCTTTTCCCTCGACTCGGTGATCACCGCGGTCGGCATGGTGGACGAGGTGGCGATCATGATCATCGCCGTGGTGCTGGCGATGATCGTGATGATCATCTTCGCCAACCCGGTCGGTGACTTCGTCGAGCGCCACCCGTCGATCAAGATCCTCGCTTTGGCCTTCCTGATCCTGATCGGCGTCATGCTCACCGCCGAAGGCACCGGCCAGCACGTGAGCAAGGGCTATATCTACAGCGCCATGGCCTTCGCTCTGATCATCGAGCTGCTGAATATGCGCTACCGCTCGAAGTCGAAGCCCGCCGCCGAAGAAGCGGCGGCCTGACGAAGACTTCCGGCGCCGCTCGGCGCCGGCGTCAGCGGTAGAGCTCGGCGATTTCGCGGGCGAATCGCTGGGCGATGACCCGGCGCCGCAGCTTGAGCGTCGGCGTCAGCTCGCCGGTCTCGACGGTGAAGGGCCGGTCGATGAGCCGCCAGGCCTTGATCTGGCTCGCGCCGGCGACGCGTCCGTTGACGGCGTCGATGAGTTCCTGGACATGGCGCTTCACCTGCGGATGGTCCGCGAGCACGGCTTCGTCATCATCGGCGCCGCCGGTGACGAGCGAGCGGAGCCGCGCCCCGGGAACCAGCAGCGCCGCCGTATGGGGTCGGCCGTCGCCGACGACGACCGCCTGCTCCACCCAGCCGCCTTGGACCAAGAGACCCTCGATGGGCCGCGGCGCAATATTCTCGCCGCTCGAGAGCACGATCAGATCCTTCTTGCGGTCGGTGATGAAGACGTAGCCGCTCTTATCCATGCGGCCGAGGTCGCCGGTTCGGAACCACCCCGACTCGCTGACGTTCTCCGCCGTCGCCCCTTCGTTCTGCCAATACCCTTGCATGACGCCGGGGCCCCGAACCAGGATCTCGCCGTCTTCGGCGATGCGCAGCTCAACGTCCGAAAGCGGCTTGCCCACCGAGCCCAGCCGGTGCTCTTCCGGCGTGTTGGTGGCGAGAACCGGCGACGTTTCCGTCAGTCCGTAGCCTTCGTAGAGCGGCATGCCCACGGCGTCGAAGAAGATGGCGATCTCTTCCGGTAGCGGCGCGCCGCCGGAAATCGCCAGGCGCAGGCGGCCGCCGAATCGTTCCAAAATTTTTCGGTGCACCACTCGGCGCGCGACAGCGCACTGCAGCGCCAAGAGGGGACCGATAAACCCGTCGCGACTCGCTTCCGCGTAGCGCCGGCCGATGGCGAAGGCCCATTCGAAGAGTCGCCGACGTAGGGGCGACTGCCCTTCGATGTCGGCGCGGAGATGTCCGTAGGCCCGCTGGTAGAGCGCCGGCGCCGCCGCCATCACCGTCGGCCGGCGATGGCGCAGCGCCTCACCCACCGTGGCGGGGTCAGGTATGTAGCAAATGCCGGCGCCACGCCAAAAACACAGGTAGTCCACGGTGCGCTGAAAAACCTGCGCGAGCGGCAGGAAAGACGCCGCGCGATCCTCGGGCCCGAGGTCAAAGACGCCGCCGCAGGCCACGACGTTCGACATCAGGTTGGCGTGGGAGAGCATCACGCCTTTCGGGTCGCCCGTCGTGCCGCTGGTGTAGAGCAGGGTCGCGAGGCCGTCCTCCCGGGCGCGGCCACGGAAGCGCTCCATCGGCGTCCCGGCGAGGCGTCCCGTGCCTTCCCCTAGAAGTCGGGTGAGCGTCTCGCCCGACTCCGGCATGGCGGCGTCGGCTTCGAAGGCGATGGCCCGCGGCGGCGCGGTCAGTCCGCGGAAGACCTCCAATAGGACATCACGTTTCGAAGCGCCGCTATAAAAAACCCAGCGGGCGCCGCTATTGCGCAGGATGAAAGCCACGTGCTCCGGCGGAGTCGCCGGCGAAATCGGCACGACCGGCACCGCCAGCAGGTGCCCCGCGAAGTCCACCACCGGCCACTCCGGTCGATTCTCCGAATAGATCGCAAGGCGCTCCCCCGCCACTACGCCGCGCCCTTCGAGGGTGACCGCCAAGGCGTGGACCTGCCGCAGAAAGTCCGGGGCGGAGAGCGACTCCACCGACCCGGGCCGGTAGGTCTCCAGCAAATCCGGGCGGCCGCTTAGGTGCTCTCGGATATGAAAAAGCAGACCCGACAGGGTGGTCGGAGCCGAGGATGATGAGTGATCTGCTTTGGCCATATCGGGCCCCGATCCTACCCCTCCCCGGCGGCCTCCCCTGCGCCGAGCCCGACGTGGGCGCGGCCGAGCCCACGGACCGTTTCTTGGATCCACGCTTCCACCTCGTCCCACGTGATGTCGACGTTGAGGGTCGGCAAGGGCTCATCCCGCGCCGCGGCGACGTCGCTCAGACCTTTGAGGGCCTGCAGCTGGAAGTCCTCCACGTGGCCATATTTCTCCGTCGAACGGCCCAGCATCATGGCCAGTGGAATCCGCTGCCCGAGCAGATAGAGATCGAGGAAGTCCCGGCGATGGCCGCGGCTGATCAAGGCGCCGAGCTTCATCAGGGCCAGGTCGAGGGCTGAGGCGACCGCGAGGCCGTCCAGCTCCTCTTCCGGGCCCACCAGCGGATAGGGGTAGTAAAAGAAGCGCAGTCCAGCGCCGCCGTAGGGCCCACCCTCCGAGAATTGCAGGGAAAAGTAGCCGTCACGGGCGGTCTTGACCCGCACCTCCGGATCCAGGGCGAGTAGACCCTGGAGCATGTCGCGCCGCTCGTTGCTCACCAGCCGACGGTAGCCCATCAGATCCAGGTGGCGGATCGGGCGATGGCCGACGTAGAGCGAGAGCGCGGCCGACCCGGCGAGGTAGAGGTCGGTCGAGTAGTCGTGCCCGGCGAGCGCCGCGATCAATGCGCGAGGGCCGGGAGGCAGGAGGTCCCGGTGGTCGAGGGCCGGGTCTTCGAAGGCGGCGGCTGGGCTGGCGGCTGGGCTGTTCACGGGTTCATCATATGCCGCCATGACGCCCCCGGCTGGTCCGCGATACCCTTGTTTCGGGACTGACCCCGCCATCCGCCACTGACGCTTCTATCCCCACAGGGAGCCGCCCCACTATGAGTCGACCATCGTTTCTCGAGCGCCTCGGTCTGCATCGAAAGGAGCTGCGCGCCTGGGTCATGTACGACTGGGCGAATTCTGCTTTCGTGCTGGTCGTGATTACGACGGTCTTCCCGATTTTCTACAAAGGCATCGCCGAAGGCGCCGGCGTCGACGCCGCGAATGCCACCAAATGGCTGAGCTACGCCACGACGTTTTCCCTGCTCGCCGTGGCGTCTTTCTCGCCGCTGCTCGGAGCGGTGGCGGATTTCCTGGGCATCAAGAAGAAAATGCTGGCGATCTTCGTCGCCCTCGGCTCGGCCTCGACCGCCGGTCTTTTTTGGGTCGGCGCCGATGACTGGGTCCCGGCCCTGATCTTCTTCGGCCTCGGAAACGCCAGCCTCTTCTTGAGTTTCGTCTTCTACGACTCCCTGCTGCCCCATATCGCCCGCAGCGAAGAAGAGCTCGACCGGGTTTCGACCGCCGGCTATGCCATCGGCTACCTGGGCAGTGGATTGCTCTTGGTCGCGCTGCTCGCCCTGATTCAGAAGCCGGAGCTGGTAGGCATGGCGGACGCGGGCGACGCCACCCGCCTCGGGTTCCTGATCGTCGCCGTCTGGTGGATAGGCTTTTCGCTCCCCCTCTTCTTCTCCGTGCCGGAGCCCCGAGTCCAGAAAGACCCCAGTGTCGGCACGGGCGCCCAGCTCAAGAAAGCTGTCGGCGTCGCCATGGCGCGACTCCGGGACACGGCCCGGGAGCTGCGGGGGGACTATAAGGAAGCGTTCACGATGCTCGTCGCCTTCATGATCTACAACGAAGGCGTCTCCACGATCATCCGCATGGGGGCGATCTACGCCGCCGCCCAGGGCTTCCCGGAGCAGAGCGTGATCGTGGCGATCCTGCTCATCCAATTCGTCGGCATTCCCTTCGCCTTCCTCTTCGGTACCCTCGGCCCCAAGATCGGCAATAAGCGCGCGATCCTGCTTTGCCTGGTCATCTACGCCGGGATCAGCGTCATCGGCTACCGCATGGAGACGATCAACGAGTTCTACCTGATGGCCGGCCTCATCGCCATGGTCCAGGGCGGCACCCAAGGCCTTTCGCGCTCGCTCTTCGCCGGCCTGGTGCCGAAACACAAGGCTTCCGAATTCTTCGGCATCTTCTCGGTCTTCGCCAAGGTCGCCGGAATCTTCGGACCCCTGGTCTTCGCGTTGGTGATCGAGTTCACCGGTTCGCCGCGCCACGCGATCCTGTCGGTGATCGCTTTCTTCGTCGTGGGCGGCTACCTGCTTTCACGCGTCGACGTCGCCGAAGGCCAGCGCCTGGCCCTCGCCTCGGAGGCCGACGCGAGCTAACGCTGCGGCTCGGCTTCGAGGGCGAAGTCCGGGTCGGCGTACACGCTGTTGAAGCGGTCGGCGTATTTGGTCTCGATCGCCTTGCGCTTCATTTTCATCGTCGGCGTCATCTCGCCGCCTTCGATCGAGAAGTCGCGGTCGAGCAGGAAGAATCGCCGCACCTTTTCGACCCGCGCCAGCTGCTCATTGCCGCGGCACACGGGCTCGCGGAATAGCTCCTGGAATCGGCGGTCGGCGGTGACCGTGGCCATGGCGGCATTGAGCGCGTCGCTGCGCGCCGATGGATTGGCCATGAGCTCGGTGGTCAGCTGCTCGACGGCGGCGGCGTCGAGCAATCCATTCTCTTGTCCCCATTCGAGCGTTTCCACCGGGCTCGGGGCAATCAACGCACAGACGTAGGGCCGGCGGTCGCCGTGGGCGTGAACTTGGCTGATCAGCGGACTTTGGTTCTTGACCGCCCGCTCGATATTCGCCGGCGCCACGTTCTTGCCGCCGGCGGTGATGATCAGGTGCTTCTTGCGGTCGGTGATGCGCAGGAAGCCTTCTTCGTCCAGAACACCGATATCTCCGGTGTGCAGCCAGCCGTCCACCACCGTCGACGCGGTCGCTTCCGGGGTCTTGAGGTAGCCCTTGAACACCATCGGCCCGCGCACCAAGATTTAGCCGTCATCCGCGATCCGGCACTCCATCATCGGCACCACGCGCCCGACGGTGCCGAGTCGGAAGCTATCGAGGCGATTGACGTGGGTCACCACGGTCGCCTCGGTCATGCCGTAGGCCTCGAGGATCGGCATGTCGATGGCCCACAGGAACTCCAAGATCTCGCCGGCGATGGGCGCGGCGCCGGTGATGCACACCCGAACCCGCGACCCGAAGCGGGCTTTGATCTTGCTGAACACCAGTTTGGTCGCCAGGTTGTATTGGAATTCCAGCAGTCCGCTCGGCGCGGCGCCGGCGATCCGACGCCGGAGTCGCCGTCGAGCGACACCGTCCGCCCACCGGAAGATGCGCTGCTTCACAGGCGAGCTCTTCGCCACTTCGCTCTGGACCCTGGCGTAGACCTTCTCGAAAATGCGCGGCACCGAGCCAAAGACAGTCGGCCGGATCTCCGCGAGCTCGTCGATGACGGTCCCGATCGACGTCGCGTAGGCCGCCGGCACGCCGGCGCTGACCCGGCCATAGAAGGCCAGGCAGCGTTCCGTGACGTGCGCCATGGGCAGGAAGGCGATGACCAGGTCATCGCGGTAGAAAGTGAAGATTTCCTGGATGCCTTCGGCGAGGGCGAGGATATTGCTGTGGCTGATCATCGCCCCCTTCGGCGGCCCCGTGGTGCCGGAGGTATAGACGAGGATGGCGGCGCCTTCGGGATCACAGGCCGCCTGCCGGGCTTCCACGTCGGCGTCCGACATGGGCTCGCCGTCAAAGCGCTCGGGGCCCATGATGCGCGGATCGCGGTCGCGCCATTTCGCTTCCAATTCCGGCGTCCAGGCGACAATCGCCTTGAGCGACGGCAGGTCGGCGGCGGCCTCGAGCACCGTTTCCATCTCGATGTCGTTGGCTACAAAGGCCGCCTTCGACTCACTATGGGTGAGCAGGAATCGGATCTGCTCCGCCGACTGCTGGGGAAAAATGCCGACGGTGCTGGCGCCCGCCATCTGGCCGCCGAAATCGTAGACCGTCCACGCCGTGCTCGTCGGTCCCAGGATCGCGATGCAGTCCCCGACTTCGACCCCCAAGTCCGCCAGGCCGCTGGCGACCGCGCAGGCGCTCTGGTGCAGGCCGCTCCAAGTCAGCTTCTGCCACTGGCCGTTCTCTTTTTGGTAACACGCGGCGATGTCCGGCGTCGCCCGGGCGCGCGCGATCAGCAGGTCGCCGAGGGTCCGGAGGCTTCCGTCGGCGACGGTGACCGACGGCTCATGGGGCAGGTCATCAATCTCAAGCACGGCCATGGGATCTCCTTCGGGGAAAAGAAGCCTGATTATGACCGATTCAGACCCCGTCGTTAGGCCTCGATCCGAGGAACCCCCGCGACTCCGCAGAGACGCTCAGGGACTGGACGCTGAACCAGCCCCGGCGGTCTGTCCACACCTTATCCGTCCGCCAGCCGGCGGCGGCGGCGAGTGATGCGAACTGGTCGAGTCGGTACTTATTCGAATGCTCGGTGCAGATCCGCTCACGGTCGGAAAGGTGGATCTGCGCATCGCCGACGCGGACCGTCTGGGGCCCTCGGCTTTCGAGGTGCATTTCGATCCGTGAAGCCTCGGCGTTCCACAGCGCCACGTGCTCGAAGCGCGCCGGGTCGAAGTCGGTGCCGATCTCCCGGTTGAGGTGGACCAGTAGATTCCGGTTGAAAGCCGCCGTCACGCCTTGCGGATCGTCGTAGGCGAGCTCCAAGACGCTCCGTTCTTTGACCAGGTCGACGCCGATCAAGAGCCCGCCGCCGGGCCCGACGAGCTCGGCCATGCGGGCGAGGAAGCGCTCTGCGCCCCGGCGGTCGAAATTGCCGATCGTCGAACCCGGGTAAAAGACGACCGCGCGCCGCGCGTCCAGCCTCGGGATGTCGACGTCGCGCGTGAAGTCGGCTTCCACCGGCACAACGTCGATCTCCGGAAACTGCTCGCCCAGGCGCTCGGCCGAGGCCAGCAGGTGCTCGCGGGAAATATCGATTAGCACGCACCCCGCCGGCGCCTCGAGGGCGCGGAGCAGTAACTCTGTCTTGACGCCGGACCCAGAACCGGGCTCGATGACCAAAGCCCCGGGGCCGATCTGCGCCGCCATCTCCGCGCCGTGGCGCTCCAGGATGCCGACCTCGGTTCGGGTCGGGTAGTAGGCGTCGAGCTCGCAAATCCGCTCAAAAAGGGCCGAGCCGGCCCCGTCGTAGAAGAATTTGCTCGGCAGTCGCTTGGGCGTTTGGGCCAGGCCTTCCAGCACTTCGGCCGTCATCGCCTCTCGCCTCTCCGCAGGGGTGCCAGGCACTTCGGTGCTGGGAGCTTCGGTGCCGGAAGCTTCGACGCCGCCGCTGGCGCTCAACGGCGGTCCTTCGCCAGACGCAGGCCGGTGAACTGCCAGCGCGTCGGGGCGGGGAAGAAGTTCCGATAGGAGAGTCGGATATGGCTCCGGGGCGTGGCGCAGGAGCCGC
>JBCDKB010000138.1:0-17609 GCA_038747035.1 Acidobacteriota bacterium
CGGGTGTAGCGCGCGTCCAGCAGATAGACCCGCGGCCGGGAGACGCGGGGGATCGGCGGCGCCTCGGTCTTGCTCCCCGAGGACGGCGACGGTCAGTGCGCGGTGAGTCGCTAAGCTCGGACTCGGCTTCTACGGGCCGGTTTCCACCACCGGCAGCGCCACCGTGAAGTCTTGCCGACGGTAGAGGCAGGTGCCGCCGACGTCTTCGCAGACGTAGTAGAGCGCGAAGCCCCGGAGCTCGACGGCGTCCGCGGGTGACGCGTCGATGGGGCTCCGGACCTCGAGCTCGAGGCGTCGCGCTTCGTCGCTGACCAGCTCCGGCGGATTGGAGACCGATAGGCGTCGCCGGTCGACCTGCCAACCATCGGGGGCTTCAACCCACACTTCGAGGTCGTCGGCCTCGTTATTCCAATGGCCTTTGATCGACACGTTGGGGCGGAAAGTGAGGTGCACGCGGGCGGCCGAGCCCGGGGTGACCCGGCGCGGCACGAGGGTGTGCTCGAGGAGAATCAAGCCTTTCTCATCGCGGTAGATGCGGTAGGCCCCCAGGGGCGGCTCGACGGCGGCGTCGCCGACGGTGAAGGACCGACTCGGTTGGGCGAGCTCGGCGCCGCGGGGTTCGACGTCGAGCGCCGCGGGGACCTCGCCGCGGGATTTGATGTCCAGGCGTGCTTGGGAGACCCAGTCGTAGAAGGAGTAGGGCTTCTCGAGGCGGGGGCCGTATTGCTGGATACGACGGCGCCAGATGTATTGGTTGGGATCGTTCTCGATGGCGTGGCCCCAGTGCTCGACGGCGGCGGCGAAGTCGCCGTCTTGGCGGCGCGGGCCGTCGGCGCGACGGCGAAGACTGACGCCGAGGCGGAAGTGGACCTGGCCGAGATCCGCGTCGGCGTCGGTGAGCCGCGCCCGGTAGCCGTCAATGGCGACGTCGAGGGCGTCGTCGTCGCCCCAGAGGAATCGTAGGTCCGCCGCTTCGATCGAGCGATCCGCGGCCTCGGGGAGGCGCGGGCGTTCGGCCGGGACCGGCTGCGGGGTTTGATCCGGCCGGTCGCGGGCGAGAAAGTCTTCGAGGCCCTCGAGGCCTCCGCGGTATTGGATAGTGCCGGACTCATCGATCAAGTAGGTGACCGGCACGACCTTGAGCCCCAGCAGGTTTAGGGAATCGACCATCACCGGCCATTCCATGCGCTGCCACTGCATAAAGAGCCGCGCCCGACTGGGGTGCTGTTCTTGGATGATGCCGATATTTTGCAGCGAACCGGCGCGCTGGAGCTCTTCCGTTGAGGCGTGCCACCCGGGCACGTGCTTGCGGCAGCCCGCTCACCAAGAGGCCCAGACGTGGAGGGCGACTTTTTGTCCGCGGAAAGAGGCGACCGAGAGGGGGTCGCCGTCGAGGGTCGGCAAAATGAGCTCGGGGAAGGGATCGCCCACGTCGAGGGCGGCGGCGGGAAGTGCGGTGAGGGCCATGAGGGCTCCGGCGATGAGCGGTGCGAAGCGTGAGCGCATGGTGAGACTCCGGGGGAGAGGGCGGGTGGTCGACAGTTCTACGGATCCCGGAGCCCGAGAGATCTCCGCCGCAGCGATGATCTCCCGGGCGCCGACACCGCACCGGTCCACAGGCCCACCGGTCCACCGGCCCAGTGCGCGGCCACGGGCCGACTACGGGCAGACCACCGAGGGCATGGCCGGCGGACCGTGGTCGAAGTCGCTCGAGCGAATTTGCAGCGCGCCGATGTTGAAGGTGCCGGGGTGGTGGATGCGCACCGCCAAGGGCTGCCCGACGAGCGAGGCCGCGAGCGCCGGCGACGGGACGTCATCCAGGCTCCAGGTCACCGTGAGCCGCGCGTCGCCGGCGAAATCGCCGGCTTCACCGTCGGTCGTGGCCAAGTTCACCGGACCGCCGGGGCCGTCGGCGAAGAGTTCGATGCTGACCGGGCCCATGCCGCCGGCGTTTTGGCGCTGGAGCTCGACGGTCGCCGTGTAGCGATGACCGCCGAGGATCTCCGCATCGGCGCCGCCGGCTTCGACCCGCTCTTCGACCACGATCGTCGGCGAGGAGCCGGCGGGGCTCAGTCCGCCGACGGCCGGGGTCAACGTCAAGGCCACTGTCGGGGCCTTCACGAGCCTGACGTCGTCGAATTCCGTCAAAAAGGCGCCGCCCAGGTTTTTGCTGAGCCGGATCTCGAGCGTGGAGCCAAGGCTGCTCGAATCGGCGGTGGTGAAGACGTCGAGGTGAACGTCTTGGAACTCACCCTCGCCGCCCGGAGCGCGGGCGGAGACGACGCCACCCAAGATCTCGTCGTCGGCGTCGGCGGGGCCGTTCAAGGCCACGAGCTGGATCGTGTATCCGCCGAAGTTAGAGCCGGTCCGGTGCCCCACCGCCACCGATAGACGGTACCAGGTCTCGCTCTCGAGCGTCTCAAACGCCACGGCCTGGCGCAGGCCGCCGCCGTCGACACCTTGCCAGAGCTGGGCGACCTGGGACCCGTGCATGCCGACGGCGGTCCGCGCGCCGCCGGCTCCTGCGTAGTCGATCTCGTTGGGATTCTTGATCGACAGTCCACCGTCGATGGTCCAGCCGCCGAAGAGGAGCGGCGGCACCGGTGAGCAATTCGGAGTCTGCGGCGGGCAGGACGGAATCTTGACCGCGATGCCTCCGTCGTGGGCAATGACCGGCACTTCGAAGCTCGGGGTGGCGACAGCCACGGGTGTCACCGGCAGGCGCTCCGCTCGGACATTGTCGACGCTGGTCTCGGTGGCGGCGCCCCCCGGCTTGGCGAGGCCGACCGCCAGCGGACGGCCGGGCAGCGTTTGGGGCGACCTCCATTCCAAACGCACATCCTCGAGACCTTCGGGCGACGCCGGTGTGGCGTTGAATCGGACGCTGTCGAGGACCTCGTCGTCGCAGGTCGAGCTCGAGGCGTTGGTGGCCCGGAGCGTGACTTCGAGGCCGCCGTCCACGGCGCTCGCCGCGACCCCGGCCGCCACGCGGACGCGGTAGAGCTCGTCGGCGACCGGGGACGGATCGTCGCCGCCGCCGGCTAGGCCGTCGGGGCCGGCGAGGTATTGACAGGCGTTGTCGCCGGCGCTGGTGCCGGAGAGCGTTCCGACGGAGGTGCCGTTGAGGCCCGGCACAAAGTCGCCGCTGGCCGGGCTCGCGCCGCAGAATTCGGCGTCGGTGGGGTCGACCACGGTGAAAACGCCGGGCGTCGGTGAGATCCAGCCGAGGGGCGGCGAGCTCTCGAAGCTCGAAGACAGGACGTCCAGGGGCTCCTGGTCCGCGGGCACCGCCGGCGCCAGCAGGTCGGCCCACCGTCGGGCGTGGATTTCCAGACCGGCGGTGGAGAAGTGGGGGCCGCCGCTTGGAATTCGCTGGTCCATCTCGAGGTCGTCGGTGGTGGGCCCCCCGAAGACCCGACGGCGGGCGCGGATGGCGTCTTGCTGGGCGCCGACGATGGCGTGGCGCTTGTCGGCCCCAGTGACGTCTTGGAAGCGGCCCACCTTGGCCACGAACCACGGCACCTCGAGGCCGGTCCGCGTCCTCGACTGGTCGATCAGCTCGAGCAGTTTCAGGGTGTACAGATCCGGAGGATAGTCCTCAGCGGCGTCGGTCTCGCCCTGGTGCCAGAGCACCGCACGGACGCCGTTCGGCTTTTGATGATCCAGGGCCTCGACGAGGCGATCTTGGCACTTCACGGTGCTGTTGGAGTCGCCGCAGAACGCATTGGCATCGGCCCATTGGCGCACGCGGGAGCTGCCGACGCCGACGGAGATGAAGCCGACCGGAATGCCCAGGCGCTCGACGAGCTGGTCGCCGACGGCGGGCCAAATCGAGGCCTGCTCGCCGATAGGTCCGACCGAAGCGATGGGCTGTGGGTCGTATGCGTGACGCCAGAAGGGTTCGTTGGTGGCGTCGCCGAGGGAAAAGGCGGCGACCGTATCGAAGCTGGGCGCCGTCGCCCCTTGGCCGTGGCTGGCGGAGTTGGACTGGCCGGCGGTCACGAAGACTTCGCCGACCCCGACGCGTTCGACCGCGAAAAATTGCGAGATCGAGAATCGGGTGACCGAGACTTCAAGGTGGATCTCGTACCAGCCCCCTGACGGAAGCTTCAGGCCTCCCCAGTGGTCGCCATTCCACGTCAGGATCGTTGAGGCGACGGCCGTACCGGCGTAGCCGGGCATCGGCGTGGCGCTGGCGCTGACCAAGACGGGATGGGGCTCGATACGGATCGGTACCGTCGCCTCGCCGACGGCGTCCCGCTGGAGCACCGTGTAGGGCGTCGGGTAGGTGACCTCGGTGCCGGCCTGGGCGCGGGCTCCGTCGGCGGGGAGCCAGAGCGAGGCACAGGCCAGCGCGAGGCAAGAACGAAAGAGCCACGACGCGAGGGGGCCTTGGGGTCGGGACCGGCTCGGTCGATCGAATATCCGGAACATGGTGATCTCCTGTGCGGACGTTCGACGGCAAAGGCGCCGTCGGAACCACTGTGGAGATCTGGCGTGTTTTCGCCGCGCAGAGGATCAGGCGTCGGTTTTAGGCTCCAGGGTCGCGAGGGCCTCGCCGAGCCGGGCCGCGAGGTCGGGGTCGACGAGCTCGCCGGCGTCGACGTTGAAGCTTGTGCCGAAGCTGGGGACGGAAAGGGTCGCTTTGACCTCGGCGGCGAAGAAGGGGAAAGACTTCGATGCCTGGGCCATCACCGACGCGCCGCCGCCTTTGCCCGGTGAGGTCGAGAGCAGAACCGTCGGCTTCTTCTGGAAGATGTCGCGTCGGACCCGAGAGCACCAGTCGATGAGGTTTTTGAAGGCGGCGGTGAAGGAGCCGTTGTGCTCCGCGAGCGAGATGACGAGGGCATCGGCGGCCTCGATCTTGTCGAGGAAGGCCTGGGTCGCGTCCGGGATGCCGCCCTCGTGCTCGAGGTCGATGCTGTAGAGGGGCAAAGGAAAGTCATTCAGGTCGAGGACCTCGACTTCGGCGCCGGCGACGCGGTCCCCGAGTCGTTCGGCGGCGTGCGTCGCGAATTTTTTATTGATCGACTGGCGGCTGGTGCTGCCGCCGAAAGCAGTGATTTTCATCAATTATCTCCAGAGTTCACGTCGTCAGAGGGGAAAGCAGCGTGGGCCCCGCGTCGGGTGGGCCGAAAGCTTCTCACCGCGCGCGGGCGCCGCCCAAGCGGATTCTGTTACCGAGACGTAAAAAGGCGACCCGCCGGAGCGGGTCGCCTTGTGGGCTCGGGCCTCGGGTCGGATCAGTTGCAGAACTGAACGTCGTCGATGCCGCACTCGATGATGTCGCCGGGGCCGCTGCCGTCCGAGCACTGGACCCGGAGCTCCACATTGCCCGCCGGCACGGCGGTCGACGCGGCCGTCCACGCGGCGTTCGACGTGGAGTCGCCATTCGACACGACGGTCTGCCAGGCGCCGCCGTTAACCCGGTACTGGACGTTGAAGAAGTCGCCGCTCGGATCGTCGTTATTGTCGCGCTGGCCGTGGAAGTAGTTGAACGCCAGCGTGGTGCCCGCCGGAGCGTTTACCCCTGAGAAGTTCAAGATGCAATTGCCGCCGTCGACGTCGGCGTTGCCGGCGGTGGTATTGGTGGCTGTGAAGAGCGAAGCGGTGCCCGAGGCCGAGCCGTTCGGCTGGGTGGTCACGCCGCCGGCGGATTCCGGCGTCGGGTTACCGAGCACGTAGGTGCCCGTCGAGCAGGTGCCCGCCGTTGACCAGCCGGCGGTATCGCTGGATTCGAAGTCATTGTCGTAGAAGCAGCCGCCGCCGCCGCCTCCGGACTCGAAGACGCGGACGTTGCTGAAAGTCGAGTTGTTGTTCAGCGCGCCGGCGTCTTTGTCGTTCACAAGCACGAGGAACATCGAGTTGCCGGTGAAGTACTGGCCCACCGGAATGGTGTAGGTGGTGGTGCCGCCCGCGTAGTTGTCGAAGTCCGTGATGCCGTAATTCTGCGTACCGTGGACCTTGAAGATGCGGTTGGACGACAGGTTGTTGTCCTCGTCGAAACCGATGCCGTGGATTTCACCTTCGGAGGTCGAGGTGAAGTCGAACTCGACCACCGTATTTGCGGTGACGGTGAAGGTCTGGGTCGTGCGGCGCCAGGTGTTGGCGGTGAGCTGGATACCGTCGCCGCCGTTGACCACGGAGACCTGGCTCGAAGCGTCTTGGGTGGCAAACGAGACGGTGCCGGTCGTATTCCAGTCGATGCAGTCGGTGCAGCCGCCGCCGCCGCCTCCGCCGCCGCCGCCGCCACCGCCGCCGCCGGCTTCGACGTCGAGGGCGAGCTCATAGAGCTGGGCCTCGTTATTCGGACCGCCGACCTCGATGAAGTAGGTGCCGGCGCCGGGGAGATTCACGTTGGCCACGGACTCGGAGTTTCCGGCGCCGGTATTGTCGACGCTGGCGAGGACCGAGGTGCCGTTGGTGTCGAGCACGTCGAAGCGCAGATTTTGGTTGTCCACCGGATTGAAGGTGCTGCCCGGCGAGCAGCTGCCGTTGGCATTCTGCGGTCCCGACAGGTAGGAGCTGCCGCTCGGCGACAGCAGGACGTCGAGCGTCGCCGCGCCGGAAACGCTGAAGGCGTAGACATCGGTGTCGCTATTGTCGTCGACGCTGACCGTATCGAGGGTTACGCCGTTGCCGAAGGCGATCGAGCCGAGGGACGAAGCGGCGCCGGTCGAGTCGTTGTTTTCGAGCGCGTCACCGTAGCCACGGTTGGTGGCGAGGATGTCGTCAAATTGGGGGCCGTCGAAGGCCGTGGCCAGGAACGGCTCCATCAGTTTGGTCTGGTTGACCGGGCAGACGTGGGACAGCCCCAGCCCGTGGCCGTGCTCGTGGGCGAGGATGTTGCGCAGCACCAGCGAGTTATTCGTGGTGTTGTTATAGGTGTTGTCCCCGGTATCGATGACCATGTCGCCGAAATTCGGGAAGAAGTTATACGCCAAGGTGTTGGAATTGCCGTCGATGAAGTGGCCTGAGATCCGCACGTCGCCGCGGACGCCGAGCTGGCCCGCCGCGATATTGGTCGAAGTCCACGCCGAGCCGTCGTCGTTGGGCTCGTAGACGTAGTTGACGCCGTTGAGCTGGCTCCAGCGATCGAACACGCCTTGGAAGATCGGCAGCCAGACGGCCTGGTTGCCGTAAATGCCGTTCAAGAAGGCGCGGAGGTTGGAGGGGGCCGTCGGCTCTCCGTTGTAGCCGAAGATGCTGGTGCCGTCGGGCACGATCGACCAGGTCAAGGTCATCGTGTCGCCTTGCCCCAGACCGCCGCCGTCGGTGGCGGTGGCGGTCCATCGATCCGTGTCGGCGAATTGAAATTTCTGCGAGCCCTCTTTGCGATCCTGCGGCGGATCGACGGAAGTGCGGAGGCGACTTTCCCAAAAGGCGACGTGGGCCTTTTCGACCAGCTTCGGGTGGGTCCCCTGTGCGAAACACGCCATGGGCACAAGCTGGTGGGGATCCTTGACCAGGTGGGGCTCCAGGGGCTGCTCCGCAGCGGCGGGGCCGGCGAAAAGTCCGAGGAGAAGGAATGCGGCGGCTACACTGGCGAACCGGTGCAATGAAGACATGTGACTCTCTTTCCGTGGCAATCATGAAGGAGCCGGACCCAAAGCGGGCCCAGGCCAATCGGCGAACCGCCGAGGGCACGGCCCTCGAGCGGAGACGGGTTTGATCGACGGCAGAGAAGAGTGGAAAAGATGAAACGTCCCGCCGCCACTAAAGATCGGGACCCTGCGGAGCAGAGGTCGAGAGAAACAGTCGCGTCGGTGGGTTCCGGCTGGGCTTTCGCTAGGTCCGCCCATGTGGATTCAATGACCTGAGATTATTTTTTCGGACTCCGGAAGCGGCCCCCGACTCCGAGGGCAGAGCGACGTCGGAGTCAGGTCGAGGGCCCGCTACACCGCCGGGGAAGGGTCGACCTCGTCCGCGGCCCAGACGCCGGAGCTTTCCGGGTCACCCACCACCGCAATGCCGCACAGTCGACGGCGGTTGTTGAGGGTCATCACGGTGCACTGGACGATGGTCCGAAGTCCGTTGGCGCTGACCGTCTCACCGCGCAAGACGAGGCTGTTGCCGTCGACCGGCACGAGCGTGATGGGTGAGAGGGCCGAGCCGAGGGCCGAGGTGACCATGAAGACGGCGGACTCTGGGGCGACGGCGAGCTGGATGTCGGAGCCGACGCCGAATTGGGAGCCGCTCGAAGCTCGGACCTTGAACGCGCCGGCTGTTGCGGTGCCGGCGGTGGCCGAAAGCGGCGGCTCGGGCGTCTGTTTGGCGAGCACAGCGGTGAACGCCACGGATTGCTCCACCCGTCCCGAGGAGGAGGCGAGGCCCGTGCCGTAGAGCGCACGGTAGCCGGTTTGGGCGTCGGGGTCCGTGTAGAGCCCGATCCGCAGCGCACTGAGATTGTTGATTCCTACGATCTCGAGCGCATCCTCCTCGGGGACGAAGGTCGCGCTCAATTCGGAGGATGGAACCGGCGGATCAAAAGCCACGGTGGGGGTGCCCTCGTTGTCTTGGATGTCGATCGTCGTTCCATAGCCGAACGGGGTGCCTGCGGTGAGTTGGACATTCCAGGTCCCGACGAAATTGGCGAGCTGCATGGTGATCTCCTCGATTCAGACGAACCGTCGCGACATTGGACGGTTCTCAAGTGAAGTGGTGCGGGGTCCCGCACTATCTCACCGCGAGCTGACCGTCACCCCGCCAGTCGCCGATGAGCACAAAGCTGGCCCACGCCGATGCCGGGGAGCCGTCCGCCCGCAGGGCAAGCTGGGCGCGTCGCAGGGCCTCGGCGTAACGCGCGCCGGATTCCAGCTCGCGGTAGAAGACTTCCATGAGGTCGGCGGTGGACCCGTCGGCGACGGGCCACAGACTGGCGATGACGCGGCTGGCGCCGGCGTCAACGAAGGCTTCCGCCAGACCGCGGAAGCCTTCACCCGGCAGCTGGGGCCCTAGGGCCGAGCCGCAGGCCGAGAGCACGATCAGGTCGGCCCGTAGCTTGAGCCCGCGGATCTCCGCCGCTGAAACGAGGCTGGGCCGAGGTTCGCCGTCGCGATCGAACGCGGAGAGCAGCAGACCTGAGCGGGCCGCGACCTCTTCGTCGATCCGCGCGTGGGTCGCGAAGTGCAAGATTCGAAAATCGTCGAGATGTGCGCCGAGCAACCAGTCTCGGTGGGCTCCGAATCCTTCGGCGACGATCGTGGCGGCGCCACCGGCGGCTTTGAGGGCGGCTGCGGCCTCTCGGGCGCTCCCGCGCAGTCGGGGAAGATGCGGCGCGGCATCGTCTGCATCGCCGTCCGGGGCGGCCTCGATGCGCAGGTCGCCGCGGGAAAAGACCGGGTCGACGAGCGCCGCGACGAAGCCGGTCGCGGGGCTGCGTCGCTGACGTCGACGGCGGTCGAGGTCCAGGACAGTCCCCGATTGGATCCTGACGACCTCGAGGTGTTCCACCAGCGGACCGCCGTCGGGGTGGGGAAGGGCGGCCAGGGGGACAGCGTGCAGCGGACCGTCGAGGATGAGCGCAAGTCGCTCGATCCCAGGGTCCTTGAGCCATCCGGGCGCAGACCCGAAGATCGCGTCGGCAAGGCGGCGGAGGGGCACTCCGTCACCCCCGGCCAGGAGATCCGCGCGGGCCCCTCGACCCAGCCCCTCGAGCCGATCCGCGGACGGAAGCGGGATCGCTTCCAGGCGATCGCCGACCGACAGGAAGAGGAACGAGCGGCGCGATCCGATCCAGAAGTGGAGCCAGGCGGTCCCCGGGGCTCCGCCGGTCCCGAGATGCAGTGGGGGAGCGCCCGCCGGTCGGTTTCCGGCGCGGCCGGAGTCGCCGTCGGCGAGCGCCGTCCGGAGTCCCCAGGCCCTCGCGGCCTCCGCGGCTTCGAGGGCGCTTTCGACGCGGCCGAGGTCGACCAAGGTCTCGATGTGCAGCTCCCTAGCGCGGCGTCGGGTGCCTGAGAAGAAGGCCCGTCGGTCGCTGCTGCCCAGCGCCTCGACCGTGCGATCGAGCTCGGCGGTGGCCGCTTCGAGGTGGCCGAGGGCGAGGTCCAGCTCACCGGCTCGGAGGCTCCGTTCCGCCCGCAGGCGATGGACCAGGCCGCGGCCGAGGGGAAGGTCGGAGCGCTCGAAGTGGCGCAACGCCCGGTCGAAAGCCTCGTCGGCTTTGGCGAGCTGTCCGAGCTCGAGGTGGGCCTGCCCCAAAGCGGAGAGCGCCATGCCGCTCGACTCGACGCGACTCGCCTCGTCGAGGGTGGCCACCGCCCGTTCCAGCCTGGGGACGGCGCTCGCGGGATAGCCCTCTTCGATGTCGAGGCGGGCGAGAAAAGTGGCGGCGAGGGCCTCGCCGGTGTCGTCGCCCAAGAGCCGGGCGATCTCACGGGCTTCGAGGTAGGCGCGTCTCGACTCGCCGATTTTTCCCACCGCGGTTTCGATGTGGCCGAGTATCTTGAGGGCGCTTTGGGCGCCTCGCCGGTAGTCGTGCTCGCGGTGAAGCCGGAGCGCCTCGTCCACCCGCCGGCGGGCGGACCGGAAGTCGCCGAGTCGATACTCGGCGGCCGCGAGGTTGTGGAGACTTCGCCCGTGCCACCGGGCGTCGCCCAGGTGCTCGAAGATCTCAGCCGCCTCGGCGTAGGCGTCGATGGCCGCCGGCAGACGACCGCCGGCGAGGTCGAGGCCCGCGAGGTTATTCAGCGTCTGGCCGACGAGCTTCTGGAGGCCGCGCCGGCGCTGGATGCTGAGCGCTTCGCGGTAGAGAGTTCGGGCCCGGTCCGGCCGGCCGAGCACGCGGGCCGCCTGCGCCGTATTCAGCAGGTAGACCGACTGTGTTTCCAGGTCACCCAGCGGGCGGATGTCGCGCAGCGCCGCGCCGTAGCAGTCGACGCCGGCCTCAAGCTCGCTCTCCATCAGGTGGATCAAGCACTGGTTGCCCCGGATGCGCGCGCGCCGGAATGGGGCGTCGACCGGGGTGACGGCGCGAAGCGCCTGCGTGAACGCGGAGGTCGCCTCTTCCAGGCGTCCGTCCTCGCGGGCCATCAGGCCGAGCTCATTCCACGCGTCGGCGACCCGACGTGGGTCGGCCAGGTCTTCGAAGGCTCGACGGGCCCGTTGGGCGAAGGGCTCTCCCTCGACACCGTCACCGAGGAGCCGGTGGAGCACACCCGCCGCATAGGTGGCTTGCGCCCGCAGGAGCCGCCACCGGGGAGCCGCCAGCGCCTGATGCTCGGCGGCCCGCCGGTAGAACGCGAGGGCCCGGCGGCGGCCGTCCCCCGTCCCTTCAGCCCAAGCGCGGCCGGCGGCCGTGAGCAAACCGAGGGCCTCGAGGCTAGGTCGAGATCGGCTCGTCGCCGGAAGAATTTCTAGCCGGGCCCGCCAGCGGCCCGGGTGGGCTCGCCGCACGGCCGGCGCCGTGTCGACGCTGCCCGGAGGGTGGCCAGTGACCCGCAACTCCACCTCGCCCGTGGCCATCGGCGGTAGCAGCAGAACCTCGACGCCGTCGAAGTCCAAGGGCGAGTCGACGCGCCACGACCGGTCCTGGCCCCCCCAGCGGGCTTCCACGGTGACGTCGGCCGAGATCTGCTCGATCAAGAGGACCGCCCGCTGACTGGGATCTACCCGGACGACCAGCGGCCAGGGGCTCCGCGCATCGGAGGTCGGGGCGATGGACCCGTGCTCACCGCCGGGCGGCTCGAGGGGGTGCTCTACGGTCTCGCCGGGGCGAAGCTCCGTCCTGGCGGCGCCCGTTTCAAGCTCCGAATCGGGCGCCGCCATGAACCAGAACGCCGCCAGAAGAGCCGAGGAGACCGAGTTCACGGCGGGGTGAGGTCGATGCGGAAGCGGGCCAGTGCTTCGGTCCGGTCGCCCCGGCGGAGGTCGACTTCGATGCGGTAGGTCCCCGGATTGAGCTGATCCGTCGGGAAGGTCATCAAGACCGGACCCGCGGGCGGCGGTTCGAGGGCCCGGGTTTCGAAAACGACCGCCTCGTCGAGCAGCAGCCGCAGGTCGAGCTGTTCCTCGCCCCGGTCGCTGAGGTCCAGCTCGAGGGTCATCCACGGTGAGTCGGGGTCCAGCGCAACGGTAGCGTCGGCAACTTCGGCCCCGGTCGGACTGGTGCGCTGGAGCTCGAGCTGGGCGGAGGGAGCCGTGATGTGGGGGCGGGCGAGGGCCGCCAGGCGCGATTCGAGCTGGGCGCTGCGGGCGGCGAAGAAAAGCGTCGGTAGGAGCGCCAGGCCTGCGATGGCGGCGGCCACGGGCCAAGGGATCGGCGCGCGGCTCGGTTCTGCACGATCGCGAGTCGAGGGGGAGGGGAATGGAATGGGCTCGGCGAGCTCGGGCGAGGCTTCCGGCGGTTCTGGGATCTCCAGCGCCGTCAGTCCGTCCCGCAGGTCCTGGGCGGCCTCGACGGCGAGCAGGCAGGACTCACAGTCGGCGAAGTGGTCTTCGAAACGGCAGCGCTCATCCTCGGGAAGTCGGTCGAGCACATAAAGCTCCACCGTATTTTCGGACGCGAGTCGGTCGTGGAAGTCGTCGTCGGCTCTGGTCATGGAAGGGGTCCTACGGCGGCCCGCCCGCCCTTCGCCCGGTCGGCGGGGCCGCCGCGGGCGTCGACATGGTCATGCTGCTCATAGAGTCTTCGGTAGCGCTGGCGCGCTCGGTGGAGGACGCGATTAAAGTGCAATGAAGAGAGCCCGAGGTCTTTGCAGATCGACTCCTTGTCCTCCTCGCGAAGATAGAACCGACAGAGAATATCGCGGTCGCGCGGAGTCTCGAGCTCATCCATCAGGCGGCGGACGAGCTGCGCCCGCTCACTATCCACAAGCTGCCGATCCGGAGAGGCGGTGACGGCGGGATGCTGGGCGATGGCCTGGGGGTCGGCCTCGGTCTTGCGCCGGGCGAGGCGGCGGAAATGCTCGCTCACCAGGTTGCGGGCCAGGCCTATCAAGTAGGAGCCGAGGCGATCCGGCTCCCTCAGCTCGCCGCCCCTGATTTTCACGAGCCCCAGGCTCAAAGCCTCTTGGACGAAGTCGTCGACGTCGGCGGGATCGCGGAGGCGCTGCCTGAGAACGGCCCGGATCGGCCGTCGATAGCGTTGAACGAGCTCCGCCTCGGCCGCGGCGTCGCGGGCACGGATGCCTTTAACGAGCTCACGGCCGCTCGGGCCCGTGGGCGGTGGGCCGTGGGATGACGGAGCGACCTGGGACATGGATCGGCAGACTGTAGCAAAGCCGAGAGATTCGGCGCTGGGCGCCCTCGCTCCGAGGTCCTCGCCTTCAATCCCCTCGTCTAGGGGCGCGGGAACCGGCGGGTGGCCAGCTCTTGGACGTCCCGGATGAACTCCCTGTGGAGCTGATCAAAAGCTTGGTTTAGGACCCGGTTACCGATGCTGGCGAGCTGGCCAAAAACCGAAAAGGTAAAGGACCAATTCATCGCCGTCCCGCCGTCCTCGGTTTCGAGCAGCGTGATGTAGCTCGAAGCCCCGACATGTGACGCGGCGCCCCGTCCTCGAATCCTCAAGCGAGCGCAATCCGGAGGCTCGATCAGAGTGAAAGTCACCTGGAGGTCGAGCTCCGGCTCGATGGTTCCGAATTTCGATTTGGCGGTGAGTTTGAAGGATTTTCCAGGCTCCACGACTTCGAAGGACTGGAGTCCGGGGACGCACGGCGCGAGGGCCTCTCCATCGACCAACAGCTCAAAAAGCGAAGCGCGTGGGGCTTCGAAAATAATCTGACCTTCATATTGCATAAGTACTAGGCTAATCCGAGGCACGCGCCGCCGCAAGTGATCAGGTCGATCGTGGCCGGACCGGGGGCGACGGCGGGTTAGCATCAGCGCCATGGCGTTTCCAAAGGAGGTCGTTCGCAAGCTCGTGCTCGCCGCGGTGAGTGCGGGTGTGACCTATGGGCTCGTGGGCCAGGCACTGTGGCTGTGGAACCATCGACTGTCGGGCCAGCGGCTGAGCACAGCGCAAGAGATCGAGGCCTATCACGCCGACGGCTATTCCTACGGCCTTTACCGCTACCATCCGCGGCGCCAGGTGACGCTCCGTCCGGATCACCGCGGCCTTCGCCACGGCATGCGGGGTCTGTGGATGCGGACGGATAGCCGCGGACTCGCGTTTGACGAAGCGCTTCCGGAGGATGGGCCAGCTGTGCTGGTGCTCGGTGACTCGGTCGCGTTCGGCAGCTGGGTGCCCTACGGGGACAGTTTCCCCGGGGTCCTGCAGCGGGAGTTTCCCGCGCTGCGCGTGTTCTCCGGGGCGACGGAGTCCTATAGTTTGCGTCAGATCGTGGATCTCTATGGGGAGGTTCGCGGAGATTGGAGTCAGTTGATTTATGTCTGGGTGGCGAATGATTTCTATGAATGGCGCTTTCGGGAAACGCCTTTCGCCTCGGATCCCCGAGGCGCCCGACCGCAACCGATCAATCTCTTTGACTTTCGCGATCTCTGGTGGCGCCTCACCGATGCCTTCGCGGGTGGGCCAGACGGTCTGACCGGCGATGACGCGATGGCGTGGAATCGGCATCGCTACGCGGATCACTTTCGGCTTATCGAGGCCTTGAATGCAGACGGCAACCTGACCGTGGTGCTCACCTACGTGCGGCCCCAGCTCGACGCCGCCCGCTACGAGCCCCAGCGTCGCCTCGCTGCGGGACTTGAGCGCCTCGGGGTCCCGGTGATCGAGACCCTTGAATTTTACGAGCAGTACCGTTTGGACTCGGGGGATCCGTTCGTCACCGAAACGGACCATGTGCATTTCCACGCCGAGGCCTCCGGCGCGTGGTCGAAAGCCGTCGCGGATTCGCTTCGGCAGGCCGGCGTTCTTCCGCCGTAGGGTCGCTGCGGTTGGGAGGGCATAGGGGCACGGCGGGATGAGGGAAAAAGCCCAGGAAGGAATGACACAGCTCCGCCAGATCCTGCGCTAGTGCAAATGACCCCCTAAGACCCGGTCGGCCAGTGTGCCCGCTGCGCCGGCCACGCCCTTCGGACTGACTTCTAGGAAAGACCCATGCGCCTACTCATTTCTTCTGGATTGGTCGCGCTGTGCTCCCTCTATCCGGCCCTGGACACCGCGGCTGAATCGCTCGTCCCCAGGGGCGATGACATCCAGGTAAATTCATACACCTCCGGAAATCAAGGTTTCCCAGAGATCGCCGTCCGTCCCGACGGTAGCTTCGTCATCGCGTGGGAGAGCGACGGCCAAGACGCCAGTAAGTGGGGCGTCTTTGCACAAATCTTCAACGCGGACGGCACCCCGTTCGGCGGCGAGTTCCAAGTCAATACGACCGAAGACGACACGGAATGGGATCCGTCCGTGGCTGCGGACGGCGCCGGCAATTTCATCGTCGCCTGGCACGGCTTCGTCAGCGGCGAGGGATTTAACGTGCTCGCGCAGCGATTTGACTCGAGCGGAAACCCCCTCGGCGGCGAGTTCCAGGCGAATACCGCGACCGCGAACTACCAGGGCAACACCACCGTCGCCGCGCAGCCGAGCGGCGAATTTTTGATCGTGTGGGAAAGCGACAACCAGGACGGCGAAGAGGGCGGGGTCTATGCCCAGCTCTACGACGCCGCCGGCGCCGCCGTCGGCCAGGAGGTCCGCGTCAACGACACCACGGCCAACGACCAGAACGATGCCCGCGTCGCCCCGGTTGACGGCGGATATGTGGTGACCTGGGAGAGTTTCCTGCAGGACGGCTCCGAAGACAGCACCGTGATCCGCTTCCTGGACGCCACGGCGGCGCCGGACGGCGCTGAGATCCTGGTCAACACGGAGGTGCTCGGATCTCAAGAAGATCCCGCCGTGTCGGTCAGCTCCGACGGCACCATCGCCGTGGTCTGGGAGTCGACGAGTCAGGACGGCCAAGGCGAAGGGATCTTCGCCCAGGTGCTCGACTCCGACGGGATGGCGGTGGGCGGCGAGTTCCAGGTCAACGCTTACACCACGGGCGACCAGAAGAACCCTCGCGTCGCCCCCGACGGCACCGGCGGCTTCGTCGCCGTCTGGACCAGCGAGGACCAGCGCGACGGCGAGGATGTCTTCGGCCGCCGCTTCGACAGCTCGGGCGCGCTGGTCGGCGAGGAGTTCGAAGTCAACGCCGAGGCGTCGAGCGACCAGGACGTGCCAAATATCGCCGGCGGCCCCGGCGAACAGTTCGTCGTGACCTGGCGTTCCTTCGGCGGCCAAGACGGGTCCAATGCGGGCGTTTTCGCCCGCCGATTCCAGGTCGCCCTCTTCGCGGATGGCTTCGAGTCCGGAGACACCTCTGCCTGGTCTGTGGTGGTGCCGTAGCGCCGGTCGACTCCGCCGCGGGCGTCTAAAGCTCGCGGCGTTAACTCTGGCGTTCATTTTGGTCGGGCTGTGGTTATGATGGCGTCGCACAAGCGACGCCATCTATGAGTTCCGAACCGCACAACACCTTCGGCACCATCGGCGCCTACCGATTGCTCACCCGCCTGGGAAAGGGCGGGATGGGCGAGGTTTTCCGCGCCTATGACCAGCGCCTCAAGCGCGATGTGGCGATCAAGCGCATCCGCGCCGAGCGGAGCTTTGACCAGTCCGCCCGCTCGCGCTTTCGGCGGGAAGCCCAAGCCGTCGCGCGCCTCAGCCATCCGTCGATCGTCCCGATCTTCGATGTTCTAGACACCGAAGAAGGCGACTGCATCGTCATGGAGTACGTCGAGGGGCAGAGCCTCGCCGCCTTCATGGAGGCCGGTCCGATCCCCGTGCGCACCGCCGTACAGATCGCCGGCGCCATCGCGTCGGGCCTAGGCCACGCCCACGACAAGGGTTTGATTCATCGGGACCTCAAGCCCGAGAACGTGATGCTGACCAAGGCGCCCGACGGATTCGGCTCGACCCACCAGGCGAAGATCCTCGACTTCGGTCTGGCCCGCGCCCTAGCGAGCCGACCGGTGGAAGACCTGGAGGCGCCGCTGACGGAACCCGGCGCGGTGATCGGCACCGTGCACGCCATGTCGCCGGAGCAGGCGATGGGGGAGGAGGTCGACCACCGCACCGATCTTTTCTCCCTCGGCGCCCTGCTCTACGAGATGCTGACGGCGACATCCGCGTTCCGCGGCAAGAATTGGATCGACACGCTCAACCGGGTGATCCACGAAGACCCCGCCGCGCTGGACGCGCAGGCCCTGGGCATCCCGGAGGAGCTCGCCGAGCTGACGATGTCGCTGATGGCGAAGAAGTCGGCGGAGCGGCCGCCGAGTGCCGGGCGGGTGGCGGCCCAGCTGCGCAAAATCGACCTCCGCTTGGCCGCCGAATCCGGCGGCTTCCAGAGCCTGCAGACCCCGGCCGTCGGCGGTTCCGCAGGGGCGGCGAAGGATGCGCCGTCGACCGTGGCGGCGGCACAGGTGCGCACGCTGGTGCTCGTCCAGCTGCTCGACGCGGCGCGGATCGCGGTGTCCGCCGATACCGGAGGCTCAAATGTGCTCTCCCGCCACGACCGCGACGCGCGCAACCTGGCGACCCAGCTGCGCGGATTCGAGGTCGAGCACGCCGATGGATTCTTGGCGATCTTCGAGCGACCGATCGACGGCGTCCACTTCGCGATTGAATACCATCGCCTGGTTTCTGAATTGGGGGACGAGATCGAGGAGCC
>JBCDKB010000139.1:0-17606 GCA_038747035.1 Acidobacteriota bacterium
ACAAAATAATTTCCCCCCCTCACGCTTACCGGGTTGCCCCACCCCCCCCAACACCTGGCGTCGCGTTACAACACCCACCCCCACCCGGTCGGCCCAACTTTGTATTTGCTCGCACTGTTGGGTTGCCCGCCCAGCGCCGGTTCCACCGACGTCATGACCGAGCACTTCACCAAGGGCGTCGAAGCGCTCTACGGCGACGACCTCGAAGTCGCGGTGAAGCACTTCGAGACGATCGCGGGTCAAGCCGAAGGGCGCCAGCTTCGTGATCGCGCGTCCCAATATCTCGAGATCTGCCGCAACAAGCTCGCCGGCGACGACCCGGTGGAAGACTTCTACCTCGCCGCCGTGATGGCGAAGAATCGCGGCGACCTCGAAGCCGCCCTCGATTTCGCAGGCAAAGGCGACGACGACGAAAAATTCGCCTATCTCACGGCCTCGTTGCACTCCCTCTCCGGCGACGAGGAAGCCGCCCTCGAATCGCTGTCGCGGGCGATCGACCTCGAGCCGCGCAACCGCGTGCACGCCTACCACGACCCGGACTTCCGGACGCTGCGGGAAGCCGAAGCGTTCTCCACGCTCCTCCGGGCCCAGTCGGCCTAGGGTTCTCTCGTTAGCCCAACGCGGCAAAGAATTCGCCACGGCGCGGGGTCTTCGGACTCCGCGCCGTTTTGCGCTGAGTCCCCCGAGGCAGGCACCATGAGCCAGGCACCGTGAGCCAGACCCAAAGCACCCCTGGCTTTGAACCGGCATCCCAGGGACCCCGGGTGGTCGCCGTCGGGGGCGGCACGGGCCTAGCGGTTCTTCTGCGGGGGCTCAAGCACCTCGTCAGTCCAGATCGCTTGACTGCCGTCGTCACCGTGGCGGATGACGGCGGCTCTTCAGGGCGACTTCGCCGGGAGCTCGGTGTCCTGCCGCCCGGGGATATTCGAAACTGCATCGTCGCCCTGGCCGACGATGAAGACCTGCTCGCCCGCCTCTTCCAATACCGCTTTCCGAACGGTCGGGGCCTTTCCGGACACTCCTTCGGCAACCTCTTCCTGACCGCGCTGACCGGCGTCACGGGAGACTTCTACCAAGCGATCCTCACGGCGGAGCAGATCTTGTCGGTGCGCGGCCGCATTCTGCCGGCGACGCTCCAGGACGTTCGACTGCGCGGCGCCGGACTCTCCGGACGCGTTTATGAAGGCGAATCCGCGGTCGGGCGCTCCGGGGAACGCATGGCGTCGCTGCGACTCGAGCCCGCCACGGCTCCGGCTTTTGCCCCCGCGGCTCGAGCCCTGATGGAGGCCGACGTGATCGTGCTTGGCCCGGGCTCTCTTTACACCTCGATCGTCCCGAACCTGCTGATCCCGGGCATCCGCAAAGCGATCGAAAAGAGCCGAGCGCGGGTCGTCGTGGCCTTGAATCTCATGACGGAACCCGGCGAGACCGACGGGCTGAGCGCGCTCGAGCATCTCCAAGCCCTCGAGCACCTGGTCGGGAGCGTCGCCGAAACCGTACTGGTCAACTCCCGCCGCCCTCCGGCCCCCCTGCTGGAACGCTACGACTTCGCCGGCTCCCGGTGGTTGGAGGTTGACGCCGACGCCATCCGAACCGCGGGATTCAGCGTCGCCGAGGCCGATTTACTCTTTGACGACGATGAGCTCATCAGACACGACCCCGCCAAGCTCGCCCGAGCGGTGGTCGAGATCGGCGAAGCCGACGGGCCCCAGACTTAGTAGCCCGCGCAGCGGCTCAAATTTTCTCTGAACTAGATCTCTTCGAAAGCTCTCTGGACCGCTCTCTCGACCGAAACCGCGGGCTATACTCAATCTCTGTTTCCCTCATCAGTCGCACACTCTCATCTCACGCTGTGAATTGGCGCCCGCTTCCGGACCCTGGGGCGGAGGCGACCGCTTCCCTGGAGGAACCATGAGCGAGCACAAACGGACCGCGATCCGCGAGCCCTTTGGCAAGATTCGGCTATATGCGGCCATCGCCGAAGAGACGGGTTTGACCCGTGCCCAGGTCACGGCGGTCTTCGACTCGCTCACCCGGATCATGTTCCGGCACCTCAAGAAGCGCAGCGCCGGCGACTTCACCCTCCCGGGGCTCGCAAAATTTAAAGTACGCGTCAAAAAGGCGACGCGGGAGCGTCGGATGGTGAGCAATTTGACGGGAGAAGAGATCGTGGTGCCCGCCAAGCCCCAGCGCCGCGTCGTCTCGATTCGGCCGCTCAAAGCCCTGAAGGATATGGCGGCTTCCGACTAGCGTGACCTCGACGCGCTACAGGAGCTCGCGTAGCCTTGCATAGCCGGCCCGACTCACCGGCAGTCGCGTGCCGTCGTGGAGAATCGCGAGTCGGCTGTCTTTGGCGTAGAGCTCCAGCTTCGCCAGCCGCTCTACGTTGAGTAGATACGACCTGTGGATGCGGACGAATTGTCGCGGGTCAAGACCGGCCTCGAGCCGCGCCATCCGCTCGCTCTTGCGGTATTTCTCACCGCCCACCGCCAAGAGCACGACGTCGTCCTGGGCTTCGACGTAATCGAGTCGCGACGTGCCGATGACGTGAATCTGGGCGCCGTCCCGCACCAAGATCCGATCCAGGTGGCCTTTTTCCGCATCGCCGGACTTCGCCGACTCGGCGCGCCGGGTCTCCGCCAGGGTCGGCGGCGTGCCCGCGTCAGGCGACGAGTGACGGATCCGCCGTAGCGCTTCGCCGAGGCGGTCGTCGGTGAACGGCTTGAGCAGGTAATCCACCGCGTGGATTTCAAAGGCCTTGAGGGCGTATTGATCGTAGGCCGTCGTGAAAACCACCGGCGGTGCCTCGGCGCCGAGCAGCTCGAGCACCTCGAAACCGTCGAGCTTCGGCATCTGGACATCCAGAAAGAGCAGATCCGGCGTCGATTCCGTCACCGCTTTGACGGCCTCGAAACCGTTGGCGCACTGCGCGACGACTTCCACTCCGCCGATCTCGCCGAGCATGTCGCACAGGAGCTCGCGCGCCGGGGCTTCATCGTCCACGACAATCACTCGCAAGGTCTTAAACATGCTGCTCTTCACCTCCGCCTTCACCCGCTGTGGTGCCGGACACAGTTGCGGCCGGGAATCGCAACTCTACGCCGAATCGCTCATCCCCACTCTCCACTTCGACCGCAGACCGCGGCCCCCAAGCCGCCTCCAGCCGCCGACGGACATTCGCCAAGCCGACGCCGGTCCCCGACGGCGAGCGGCCCCGCGGGCGGTCCGGGTCGCATGGATTCACCACCCGCAGCCGCAGCTCACCGTCTTCGCGGCGGGCGAAGATCTCGACCGTACCGCCATCTAGACGGTGGGCGATGCCATGACGCACGGCGTTCTCGACCAGCGGCTGAAGAATCAAGGGCGGCACGCCGACGGCCTTCGCAGGACCGGACACGTCGACCTTGACCGCCAGCCGATCCCCGAAGCGGATCTGCTCGACGGCCAGGTAGTCCTCTATCAGCCGGAGCTCCTCGTCGAGTGAAATGCGCTTCTTCTCGCCCACCTGCACCGTACGGCGCAGGAAATCCGCCAGGCGCACGCACATGGTCCGCGCTTCTTTAGGGCGTCGGCCGACCAGCGCGTTGATCGAATGGAGACTGTTGAAGAGGAAATGCGGGTCGAGTTGGGCGCGGAGCGCTTGGAGCTCCGCCTCGCGGGCGAGGAGCCGGAGCTCGTAGGCCCTGGCCTCGGCCTCACGGGACGCGGCCTGGGCGAGGAAGAGGTAGTGCAGGGCGGCGCTCAGGGAGTAGAGGAAGAGCGCGAAGGCGAAAACCAGGGGCAGGCCGCGGACGAGAACCTCTTCCGCTTCCAGGACTCGAGACCAGGCGACGCCGAGGCCCGCGGCCGCGGCGCTGGTCAGTATCGCCGTGCCGAGCTGGGACGCCAGCAGTCGGGAGGGGCGGGTCTTGTCGAGCGGCAGGGTCCTGCATAGATACCACGACGCCAGGCAGCTGAAGGCGTGGAAGATGAAGATCGGCAACACCAGGAGCCAAAGATCACGCCGGACCCCGCCCATCGCGCCGCGCTGGACCTCGACCGCCAGCACCCCGGCCTGAACAAAGAGCAGCAGGTAGAGACCGAGGCGCCAGCGCTGGGCGAGAATCGGGTGCACTGGAGCTAGTTGCTGATCTCGACGCCGCCCATGATCGCGAAGCCTTTGACCACGAGTTCCTGGCGCGGCCCAAAGTCGCCGTCCCTGGCTTCAAATCGGGTCGAATTCTCGAAGCCACCGAGCACCGGGACTCCGCGGACTTTCACATCCCAATGTTCGGGCACTTTGACCTCGATGCCGCCCCAGAACGCAAAGGCGTCGAGGACCGCCGGTGCGGTCGTGATCGAGGCGCCCCGCAAGTCGATCTCACAGCCGCCCATGAAAGCCACAAGGTCGCCGCCGCGGAAATTCAGCGACGTATTCTTCCGCGACGTGCCGCCGAGGGCGGCGAAGCTATTCACCGTATCGAAGGAATTCGTGTAGACCTGCCGGCGGGCGCCGAAGATGAAGCGCAGACCGACGAAGATGAAGATCACCGGCCACCAGTCCCAGAGATCAAAGTCGATGACGTCCAAATTCTCCAGCAGCAGCAACGAGCCGACGGCCGTGAGAATCGCGCCGGCGAGCCGCCCGGCGCCGCCAGGAGTCGCCAGCTTGCCCAGTCCCGCCGCCACCAAGACCAGCGGCCAGAAGGTCCAGATCTCGGACGCATCGACATAATCCAGCCGGTCCAAGATGTAGGCGACGCCGATGCCGATCAGCGTCAGGCCGAGAATCAGACGGCCCGTCTTGGAGTCGTCGATTTCACGGTCGGGGCTAGGTTCTCCGAGCCCGCCGTAGATTTTATTGTCGTCGGACATTTGATTTCTCCTCTCGGTCGTCTGCCCGAGACTACGCCGAGGGTTCCCACATGGCCCACCGCCGGCGGTGAATGGCGGTTGACCGTCGGTCAGTGGCACAAACCGGACGGCTCACGGGCCTTCGCCGTTTAAAGCGGCTGCGATCAAGCGGTGGAAGTGATGCACGCCCGCCTCCCTCTTCGGCGAGTAGCGGCCGCGGTCATAGAGGCGCGAGCGGACGCCCCGCTGCACGCCTTCGACCACCACTTCATCTTCGCGCTCAACGCGGTCGATCTGATTTCCCGCACTGGTTTCCACCTTGGACTCGTCCCACAGATAGCTGATGAAGCTCACCCGCGTCCGGTCGATTGAAAGCGGCTTGACGACGTTCACCGACAGACCCCAGGGGTAGAAATTCAACATCGTATTGGGGAATAGGAAGTAGTAAAAAGCCCCGATCGGGCGGCCGTAGTCCGGCGCCTCCGGCGGCAAATCGAACGTCTCCACGTCGCCCTGCGCTTCCCCGAGCTGCAGGTTGGACCAGGAGAATATTTCCGTGCGGTAGCTGCCGTAGTCCAAGGCCGCATCCAGGCTGCTGTGCACGAAGGGGATATGGAAACCTTCCAGGTAATTGTCGCAGTAGAGCGCCCAATTGGCCTTGACCAGGTAGTCGCGGGTGCCGTGTGGGTCGAAGGCAAACTCGTCCAGCGGTAGCCATCCGAGGCGGTATTTGACGTCTTCGAGCAGCTCGTCAAGGGCATGGGTCGGCGCCAGGCCGGCGAAAAGGAATTTCCCCCAGCGATCAAAAGGGACCTGGGGCAGGTCGTCTTGCGGCGCCGGGAAACCTTCGACGTTACTAAATTCAGGCATCGACTTGAGCCGACCGTCGAGCGAGAAGCGCCGGCCATGGTACCGGCAGCGCAGGTGGCGCTCGCAGCCGGCCTGCTCCGCCACCAGGTAGCCTCGGTGCGTGCAGACATTGGACATCAAGTGGACCTTGTCGTCCCAGTCCCGAGTGAGCAGCAGAGGCTCTTCGAGGCTGCCTTCGAGCAGCGTGAAGGGTTGGACCGCACCCGGCATCTTGATCTGGGACGTGTCGCCGATGAACTGCCAGCTCCGGGCGAAGATCCGCTCGATGGACCGGCGGAAGAGCTCCTCGTCCGTGTAATAGGCCGACGGCAACGTGGCGGCCTTTTCGATCTGTGACGCGATCAGCTCTGACATGGCAAGGATCCTCACACGGTTGGGGCCACTGGACTCCGTTTCTCCGCTTCCGCTGGCACTCAGGCCGCCGCCATGACGGCGACGCCCGGCGCTCCGACGGGGCTCACCAAACGGTCCACGGGGCCGTCGACGGCGGCGACCATGGCGCCCGCCACCCGCTCTGCGTCTTCCGGGCTCCCGCAGAGCGCGAAGATACTCGGCCCGGAGCCGGAAAGGCTGCAGCCGAGGGCTCCGGAAGCCACCGCGGCCGCCTGGATCTCGCGGAAGCCAGGCACCAAATGGGCCCGCTTCGGCTCCGCGACGTGGTCCACCAAAGAGCGCGACACGAGCTCGAGGTCACCGCGGTAGAGCCCAGCCACCAGCGAACCAAGGTTCGCCCACTGGCGTACCGCCGTCGCCAGCGCCAGGGTGTCGCCGAGGGCTCCGCGGGCGGCGCGGGTCTCCACGTCCACGTGCGGCCTCACCAGCGCGCAGGTCAGGCCCTCGGGCACCGGCAGCTCGACGATATCGAGCGGCTCCATCGACCGGATCAGAACAAAGCCGCCGTAGAGCGACGGCGTCGCGTTATCGGGGTGGGCGCTGCCGCAGGCGACCCGCTCGCCTTCGAGCGCGGCCTTTAGCAGCTGATGACGGGTCGCCTCGAGACCCAGCAGCTCAGCCGCCGCACGGGCCCCGGCCACGGCGCTGGCGGCGCTTGACCCCAAACCGCTCGAGAGCGGCATACGCTTTTCGATCCGCAACGCCACCCCGGCTTCTTCGCGGCCGACCGCGCGCAGTAGCGCCGTCACTGCGACGCCGGCGGTATTGCGATCCGCCTCGAGCGGCAGCCGCCCCCCGTCGCCGGAGATCTCGAGAATCTCGACGCCGGGCGAGTCTTTCGGTTCGGCGGTCACCAGATCGCCGGGACCGTCGACGGCGAAACCCAGGCAGTCGAAACCGCACGCGATGTTGGAGACCGAACCCGGGGCAAAGGCGCTGACTTTCATGGTCGGTGACTATAAGCCAGCGGCCAGAAAACAGCGACCGCGGCCCGGGTTCCCTCGGCAGTTGGCGCATCGAGGGAATAAACTGCCTCGCTGAGCCTTCGGCCGACTCTCGACCCCCCAGAGAACCATGACTTTCATCAGTACCCGCGCCCCCCAAGGGCCCCACTACTCGCTCGCCGAAGCCCTTCGCCTCGGCCCCGCCCCCGACGGCGGGCTGTTCATGCCGGCCCGCATCGAGCCGTTGGGCACGGACTTCTTCAGCCGACTGCCGGGGCGCCCCCTGGCCGACCTCGCCGTCGACGTGCTGGGTCACCTCCTACCCGGCGAGATCGACAGCGACGACCTCCAGACCCTCGCCGCCGACGCCCTCGATTTCGAAATTCCCCTGGTGGAGGTGGCGCCGGGCCTCTCGGTGCTGGAGCTCTTCCACGGTCCGACCCTGGCCTTCAAAGACGTGGGCGCCCGGTTTCTCGCCCGGCTCCTCGCCCTCACGCAGCCGGCGGGGCGACGGGCGACGGTGCTGGTGGCGACTTCCGGCGACACCGGCGGCGCCGTCGCCCAAGCCTTTTTCGGCATCGACGGGGTCGACGTCGCCATTCTCTACCCCGAAGGCAAAGTCAGCCCCCTCCAAGAGCGCCAATTCACGACCCTCGGCGGCAACGTGCGGGCCTTCGCGGTCGACGGCGTCTTCGACGACTGCCAGCGTCTGGTCAAGGAGGCCTTCGCCGACCGCGACCTCGCCGCAGAATTCGGCTTGACGTCGGCCAATTCGATCAACGTCGGCCGCCTGCTGCCGCAGTCGATCTACTACTTCCACGCCGCCGCCCAGGTCGACCACGACGGACCCCTGCTTTTCTCCACCCCGAGCGGCAACTTCGGCAATCTCACCGCCGGCCTGCTCGCCCGCCACCTGGGTCTGAATGCTCGCTTCATCGCCGCCACCAACGCCAACGACGTGGTTCCGCAGTACCTGGAGACCGGGCGCTTCGAGCCCCGGGCCTCTCTGCGGACGCTGTCCAACGCCATGGATGTGGGGCATCCGAATAACTTCGAGCGAATCCTGCACCTCTACGGCGGCGACTGGTCGGCCATCGCCGACGACGTCGTCGGCTTCCGGTGCGACGACGACACCACCCGGGACACCATCCGCCGCATCGCCTCGCGCTACGACTACGTGCTCGACCCACACACCGCCGTCGGCTGGCGGGCGGCCGAGTCGCTGATCGACGGCCGATCCGAAAGCGGGGCCCTCATACTCGGCACCGCCCACCCCGCAAAATTCAGCGATCTGGTGGAGCCGATCCTCGAGAACTCCATCGAGCTGCCGGAGCGCCTCGCCCGGCACCTGGACAAGCCGGTACTGAGCGCTGACATCGAACCGACGCTCGACGCCTTGAAGGGCGGCCTCCGAGGCTGAGCGCGCTCGCCCGCCCTCTAAAGCTCGTCGTCTAAGAAGACCCGTCGCCTAAAGCTCGTCGTCGTCCGGCAGGTCGCCGTCGTCTTCGAAATCGGCGTCCTTATCGAGGCCATTCGCGATCCACTCGAGGACTCGAGGATCGCCTTTGGCGACGTCAAAGGCCAGGATTTCTGGCAGCTCGTAGCTATGGAGCTCTTTGATCGTCTCGGCGACGGCGTCGTATTCCGACTGCATCGTCTTGATGATCAGCAGGTACTCGGAGTCGTGGCAGATCTTGCCTTGCCAGCGATAGAAGGACTTGACGACTGGCAGCATGTTGACGCACGCCGCATGGCGTCTCGCCACCAGCTCCCGCGCCAGCTCGTTGCCCATTTCCTCGCCTCCGACGGACGTCACTACGATTATCGCCGACATGGCGCGCAACCTACTCGATCCGGACCGGGGTGGTCAATCGACCGGGCTCAGGTGGGGCGACCTGAATCCTCAGCGCCGATGGCGGCGAAGCTTCCTCCGTCCATACCAAGGGAGACCGCCATGTCCGCCGTCCTATTCTCGGCCCTGATCGCCTTCGCCCAGGCGACGTCAGCCCCTGTCTCGGACCAAGAGTTCGAGACCCGATGCCACGAAGCCGTGCTCGACCTGCACGTTTTCTTCGAAGAATGGTTCAACGCCCGCATCCCGGATTCACCGCAGAGCCTGACGCGATTCGAAGGCGTGCTGGCTGAAGACTTTGAGTACATCGGCGCCGCCGGCTACCGGTTCAAAAAGTCCCAGCTTTTCCGCAACGGCACGTGGCCGGGCCACGGCTACTGGACCCAAGACGGGCGCCGCGGCGGCAAGACGCGGGTTGAGAACTTTGAATTTCGCCGCATCTCCGACACGACCGCCATCGCCACCTGGGAGTATTGGCAAGACGAAAAACTCGCCGACGGCGACCAGAGTCGGGGTCGATTCGACACCGGCATCTTCCGCCTCGACCCCTCCAAGCCCAAAGGCATCGCCTGGCTCCACGTCCAGGAAACATTGCTGCCTGGCATGGAGCCGCGCTAGCGCCGGCCCGCTCCCCCTACTCTTTCCAGATCAGCGAGTAGTTGCGCCCCGCCTCGGCGCCCTGGCCGCGATAGCTCCAGAGCGACTTCGGGTGGCGGAGGGTGCACTCCGGCCGGTGGCGGATATCGGCGACCCCCAATCGCTCGAGCTGTATCTCGACCGCACGGCGGAGGTCGACGTGGGGTCGCCCCCGGGGACCCATCGTCCGCACCTCCGGCGCGCTCACGGACACCACCGACCCGGCGACCTCTTCCGAGACCTCGTAGACCTCGCCGCTAATCGCCGGACCGATCCACGCCACGTCCGGACGACCGTCGAAACGCTCCGCCGCCGCCGGCACGACCCCCGCCACGACGCCGCGCCATCCGGCGTGCACCGCCGAGATGTGGCCGGCGCCGGCCAGCAAGACGGGAACACAGTCGGCCGTGACGACCGCCAGCGCCAAGCCTGACCGGTCGGTGACCAGCGCGTCGCCTTCGCCGGCGCACCCCGGGGCCTCCACGCCGTGCACATCGGCGGAGTGGATTTGGTCGAGCCAGGCGGCCTCGACGCCGGTTGGCGTCAAGGCAGCGGCGGCCGCAGCGCGGTCCCGCGGCCAACCCCGGCCGGCGAAGCAGACCCGCACGTCCCCGCGCACGTCTCGGTGATTCCAGGGGGTCTTGGAAGTCATCGCCGGATCCTACCGCGCGCTCCGTAGGCAACCCCTCTCGACCCGCGAGATGTCGGCCCTCAAGCGTCCGCAAGGCCCTCCGAGCACATAGACTAGCGCCGATATGGCAGTGGCTTTACCCGTCGAACCCGGAGTCCCCGACGCCGAGCGCCAAGCACCGCGTCCGCCGAGACGATGATCGAGCTTTATCAAGTCACCAAGGTCTACCCCGGCGGCCAGGTCGGCCTGCGCGAGGTGGACCTGAAGATCGAGAAAGGACAGCTGGTCTTCCTCACCGGCCCCTCCGGCGCCGGCAAAACGACCTTCCTCAAGCTCATTTACCGTGAGGAGATGGCGACCTCCGGGTACATCCTGGTCAACGGCCGCAACGTCTCTTCCCTGCCGGCCAATAAAGTGCCCTACCTGCGCCGGACCATCGGCGTCGTTTTCCAGAGCTTTCGACTGATCCCGCGAAAGACCGTCTTCGAAAACATCGCCTACCTGCCGCGACTGCTTGGCATGGGCGGTCAGGAGCAGCGAAAGCACGCCTATGAGACCCTCCGCCGCGTCGGCCTCGCCCACCGCATGAACGCCTTTCCTCGGCAGCTCTCGGGCGGTGAGCAGCAGCGGGTGGCGATCGCCCGCGCCCTCATCAATCAGCCCGACATTCTGCTCGCGGACGAACCGACGGGCAACCTCGACCCGGAGCTTTCGGAAGAGATTCTCCGCCTCTTCCTCGAGATCAACCTCCAAGGGACGACCGTCATTTTCGCCACCCATGACCGTGAGCTGATCCGCCGCGTCGGCCGGCGGGTCTTGACCCTCGAAGATGGTCAGCTCGCCCGCGACGACATGCTGCCGGCGGGCACGGTGCTGCCGCCCTCCGCGGACGCCGCCGTCGAGGCGATGGACGATGCGGAGGCCGCAGCACCCGACGCGCCGTATGGAGAGCCCGGGTGAGCCTCTTCCAGGCGCTGATTTACTTCTTCCGCGAAGCCGCGGTGAATCTGGTTCGCGGCTGGAAGGTGAGTCTGCTCGCCATCCTCACCATCACCGTCAGCCTCTTCTTGGGTGGCGTTTTCCTCTTGGCGAGCGAGAACCTGCGATCGCGCCTCGACCAGTGGCGCGACGAGAGTCGGCTGGTGGTCTATCTCGACACCGGCGTCGAAGCGGCAGCGCGGCAGCGCGTACGCGCCCTTATCGAGACGGCCCCGGCCCTGGTCGAGGTCCAGATCATCGAGCCCGATGAGGCTTCGGAGCGGTTCCTTCGCGCTTTCCCCAGCCTCGCCGACTTGCTCGAAGGTTGGGGGGAAGAGCCGCTGCCCGCCTCCTTCGAGGTGCGCCTCGACTGGTCCCAGGTCGAGAAGGAGCGCTTCGATCCGTGGCTCCAAGGGCTGAGTGCAGACGTCGCCGTCACCATGGTCGATGATGACCGCGACTGGCTCGAGCAGCTGGAGGCGGCGGTCATCGTGCTCGAAGGCCTTGCCTTTGTGCTCGGCCTGGTGCTGCTCGCCACGGCCGTTTTCACGATCTCGAGCGTGATCCGACTCACCGCGTACCTCTACCACGATGAAATCGCCGTCATGAGGCTGGTGGGCGCGACGGAATTCTTCATTCGCGGCCCGTTTTACATCGAGGGCTTTCTCCAGGGTCTGGGCGGCGGTCTGCTCGCCACCGGCCTGCTCGCCGGCGGGCACCGGCTGCTGACCCACGAAGCGGGCGACGTCTTGGTCGCCTCAATGCTCATCGACCGCTTCCTGAGTCCGGGTCAGCTCGTGGCGCTGGTCGCCCTCGGCGCCGGAGCGGGCCTGCTCGGCGCCATCGTGTCCCTGCGCCGAGAGAACCTCGGGGCGACCGCCGAGAATCCCGAGGAGTGGGCCGAGCAGGAGTAGGGCCCAAGGAGGCCCGCGGCGAGCAGGTGTTCGCCGCGGAGCCCCAGGACTTGACGTCCTACGGTATCGCTCGACCCGGCGTCCACGGCACACCGGCGGCGGAGAGCTTCTCTTCAAGAGCCGGCAGGTCCGTCTCGACCAGCTGGCGCAGCTTCGGCTTCAGCGCCTCGAAGGCCTCCTGCGCTTGATCAGCGTTGCGCTGGTGGTGCTTCGTGGGACCGTAGGTCGAGAAGCGATTACCCATCTGCACCATACCGATGCGGCCGCTGATCGACGGCGGCGTCGGTATGCCCATGCCGCCGCGCATGCCGTCGCCGTCGAGCTCGAGGCGCAGGTCATAGAGCTGCTTCATCATCGCCGACACCTCGTCGCGGAGCTCGGCGTCCGCCGTCGCCCGGCCGAGGACCTGGCGCATGGCGCCGAGGCGGCGCTCGGCGTCACCGAGGGCGTTCGACGCCGCGTCGATATGACCCGCCAGAGCGTCGATCTCGCGCATCAAGGCGACGCTCTTCTTCGGATCCATGCGCGGCAGCACGGTGTTGAAGAGCGGCTCGACCTGGAAGGTCTGCTCGAAACCGAGGTCTTTGGTCACGCCGTCGTGGCGTTGGGCCATGCGGACCGTGTACTGACCCGGCGCGGCGAGCACCCCCGTGCGCGGGAAGAAGGCGTTGCCTTCCCGCTCCGACCAGGCGTGGCTCGCCGGGTAGCGCAGATCCCAGGCGACGCGGTGGAATCCGGCGGTCGCCGGACCCTCGATATGGCGCACGACGTGTCCGTCTTCGGCGACCACCGTCAGCACCACCGCCGGCGCCTCTTCCTTTTCCTCCTCATGCAGCGCCGGCCAACCCGGGTAAGGCGTATCCGCCCCGTCCTTGCCGAGCTTCTTCTCCTCTTCCTGGCGGGTCGCGCGGCGGGTCTTCGCCGTCTCCGCCAGGTAATAGGTGAAGACCGCGCCGAAAGGCGGGTTTGACGCCGTGAAGAAGTCGCTGCCCTGGGACGCTTTCTCGCCGCCGCCGAGCGGTGTTCTCGGCAGGTACCACTCCGCATCCTTCACCGCGAAGAGCGTGGCCTCGGCCTCGAGCATCTCTTCGCTCACTTGGCGCAGGGGCGAGTAGTCGTCGAGGATGTAGAAGCCGCGGCCGAAGGTGGCGCCGACGAGGTCATTCTCCCGCTGCTGGATCGCCAGGTCGCGGAATGAGATCGGCGGCGCGCCGCCGGTCAGCTCGATCCAGGTACCGCCGCCCGACGGGCTGAAGAAAACGCCGAACTCGGTGCCCGCGAAGAGCAGCTCCGGCTTCTCGTGGTCCTGCACCAGACGCCACACCAGGTGGTTGACCGGAAGGCCGCCGTCTTCGGAGTCACCGGCGATCGAGGTCCACGTAGCGCCGCGGTCGGTGGACTTGAGCAGGAACGGACGGAAGTCACCGGCCTTGTGGTCATCGAGCGCCACGTAGACCGTGTCGACACTGTGCAGGTCAGCTTTGATGTCGTTGACGAAAGCCTCCGCCGGCACGCCGGGCAGGGCACCGGCGGCGCGCCAGGTGGCGCCGCCGTCATCGGTGACGTGGATCAAGCCGTCGTCGGTGCCGGCGTAAATGAGGCCGTCCTGGAGCGGCGATTCCGACAGCGACGTCACGTTGCCGTAATTCGACATGGCGAAGAGGTCCCAGGCCGCGTCAATCGACCATACCCGCCCCATCATCGGCATCGCCAGTCGGTCGCGGCCTCGGCTTAGGTCCTCGGAAATCGGGCGCCAGCTGTCGCCCCGGTCGTCGCTGCGCCACACGCGCTGGCTGGCGAAGTAAAGACGGGCCGGGTCGTGTGGGCTGACCAGGATCGGCGAATCCCAGTTCCAACGCTCCGCCGGCTCGCCGGGCGAGGGCTGGGGCTGGATATAGACAATTTCGCCGGTGATGCGGTCGTAGCGCACCAGGTTGCCCTGCTGCCACTGCGAGTAAACAATGTCCGGATTCGACGGGTCGGTGGCCGGCTGGTGACCGTCACCGAAAAGCGTGATGAACCAGTCGCTATTGCGAATGCCGTGCACGTTCAGCGTGCGCGACGGGCCGCCCTGGGTGTTGTTGTCCTGGGTGCCGCCGTAGACGTTGTAAATCGGCTCGTCGTTGTCGATCGCGACTTTGTAAAACTGCGTCACCGGCAGGTTGGTGACGAATTTCCAGTCTTCGCCCTGATTCCACGACTCATAGAGACCGCCGTCGGTTCCCACCAGCAAGTAGTTCGGATCATTCGGATCAAAGACCAGGGCATGGTTGTCGACGTGCTTATGCTTTTCGCCGACGGGACGGAAGTTGTGGCCCCCGTCTTCCGTCACGTGCATGCGGGAGTCCATCTGGTAAACCCGCTCCGCGTGGTGGGGGCTGGCGAAGATCTCTTGGTAGTAGTGGGGCCCGGTGGCGCTCGACAGGTAGTCATTGCGTTTTTCCCAGCTCGCCCCGCCGTCGCCGGAGCGCCAGAATCCGCCTTCGCGGTTGCCGACCTCGATGGTGGCGTAGACCACATCAGGATTCTGGGGCGATATCGCCAAGCCGATCTTGCCCATATCCCCCGGCGGCAGGCCGGTCTCCAGCTCGGTCCAGGTGGCGCCGCCGTCGGTGGACTTGTGGATGCCCGACTCCGGTCCGCCGTTCATCAAAGCCGCGACGTTGCGGAAGCGCTGGTGGGTGGCGGCGTAGAGCACGTCCGCATTGCGCGGATCCATATGCACTTCATTGACGCCGGTGTACTCGCCGCCGCCGAGGATCTTTTCCCAGTTCGAGCCGCCGTCCGTCGTCTTGTAGAGGCCGCGCTCACCGCCCGCCGACCACAGCGGTCCCTGGGCGGCGACGTAGACGACGTTCGAGTCCCGCGGATCGATGATGATGTTGCCGATGTGCTCCGACTCTTTGAGCCCCATGTGCTGCCAGGTCGAGCCGCCGTCGTCGCTCTTGTAGACGCCGTCGCCGAAACCGACGTGGCGGCCGCTGACATTTTCACCGGTGCCGACCCAGACGGTCGACGGATGATTCGGATCGACGGTCAGGCAGCCGATGGAATAGGACGTCTGGCCGTCGAAAATCGGCTTCCAGGTGGTGCCGGCGTTGTCGGTCTTCCACACGCCGCCGGAACCGACGGCGACGTACCACACGCTCTGGTCGCGGGGGTCAATCGCGATATCCGCGATCCGCCCCGACATCAAAGCTGGCCCTATTGAGCGCAGCTCCAAGCCAGAGAAGGTGGAAGCCACCATCTTTGAAGTCTCTTTTTCCGCTGGCTCTGCCTCTTTCTTCGCCGCTGCGCCGAGGGGCAACAAGGCGGCGACCAGGGCAAGCGCCATCACACGTCGAGTCATGGGTGAGATCCTTTCAAGTCGCAAGCGAGTCACAGAATCGTGATCACGGGCTACACACTGACCGTGAGTTCCATCAGGAAACATGGGAAGATTTCTCTCTTGCCATCGTACGACCTCGGCCGAGCCGGTACAAGGTTGCGGGCCAGGACGCCGCCGTCAGCGTGGCCAACGCCTTTTTTTCGCCCCACCGTCGCCCCACGCTCGCTACCGTGACTCCGGTATCTTGGTGTTGATGGAACGCACCGGCCTTCTGACGCGACCCGGCAACGGCGCCGCAGCCTTCAGCGCGATCTTCAGTCTCGCTCTCGTCGCGACCCTCGCCTGCTCGCCCGGCGACCGGACGACTCCGGCCCTACCGACGGTGTCGGGCCCCTTGGCGCACGGGGCCTTCGTCTGGCAGCGCCAGTGGACGCCGGCCGTCTACGGGGCCATCAGGGCTGCCCCGGCGCGGGGCCTGCGCGGCCTCGTGGCCCTTGGGGCGGAAATCGAACACCGGGACGACGGGCCGCGCACGGTGCGTGTCGCCTTTGACCTCAATGCCTTGGCCGCCGTCGGTCCGCCCGGCCTCGCCCTGCGCATCGGCGGCTTGAGCCGCACCCCCTATCCCGTCGAGGCGATCTCCGACGTCGCCGCCCAGCTCGACGGCGCCGCCCGGCGCTCTGGCCACCCGCTGGCGGAGCTCCAAATCGACCACGACTGCCCGACCCGCAGGCTGAACGAATGCGCGGATCTGCTCGAAGCCGTCCGGCGGCGGATCGCCCCGACACCGCTCACCTTCACCGCGCTACCGAGCTGGCTCGAGGCGCCGGAGGCCTTCGCTCGCCTCGCCGAAGCCGCCGACGGCTACGTCCTCCAGGTCCATTCCCTCGACGACCCGGGACAGCGCCGTAGCCTCGTCGACCTCGACCTAGCCCGTCGCGCCGTGGCGTCAGCTGCGCGGGTCGGCGTCCCGTTCCGCGTCGCGCTGCCGACCCACGCTTACCTTGTCCACCTGGACCCGAAAGGCCGCACCGTCGCCGTGGATGCCGAAGGCGGCGGCGCCGACCTCGGCCCGTCGACCACCCGCCGGCTGGTGTCGAGCGATCCCGCGGAGATGGCGACCCTGGTGCGCGAGTGGAGCGCCTCGCGGCCGAAGGCGCTCCAGGGAATCGTATGGTTCCGTCTTCCGGTGGACGGCGATCGATTCAACTGGACGGCTTCGACGCTTGAAGCCGTGATGGACGGCCAGGCCCCGACCTCTCGACTGGCGATCGACATCCGCCGCCCGCAGCCAGGTCTGGCGGAGCTCGACTTGGTGAATCGCGGAGAGAGTGCCGAAGCCGCGCCGCTGCGCCTCGAGCTGTCCTACCCGAAGCCGCCCCTCGCAGGCGACGGCCTCGGCGGCTATCGACTGCACCTCGACCGCGACCCCTTCGGCCACGACCCACCCGGACGCGGCCACCTCGACGGCCAGGCGGGGGCGCCGCTGCGCCCCGGCGAGCGCCGGCCGGTGGCGTGGCTCCGATTTACCCCCGGGGAAGAAGTTTCCGTGTCCGCTACCTTTGGAGAGTCCCATGGCCACTAAGCATCGGCCCGGCCCGTTCCATCTTCGACGCCCCACTTCACCCGGTCGGAGCGCCGTGCGGAAAGTTGCCGACCGAGCGATGGGCGTTGCGATCTTCGGCCTAGCGATCGGCGCGACGCCGTCTATGGCCTGCGGCCCTGACTTCCCTTCGGCGCTGCTCACACAGAAGGACGTCAGCATTCGGCTGCCCGAACGACCCTTCCACGACGGTCTGAAGCGACTCCACTCGCTGCCGGAAAGTCGCTTTCCTTGGGTCGACTCAGGGGACCTGGAAATCGCCCTCGAACAAGCGGACGAAGCGGCCCTCGAGCGCTGGTTCGAACGTCGAGGCGAGGCGGATCCAGAGCTGCGGATCGAGCTCTTGACGGCTCGGCGCTTGATGCGGATGCCGAGGGCAGACCCCGCCGCGGGTGACGACGGGTCCACGTCCGAGCGGGCGCCCGTCGACATCCCCCGGCGCCTGCCGGCCGAGCTGCGCCTCTACCTCGAAGGCGCCGACGCCTACCGGCGACAAGACCTCGAAACCGCCGTCGAGCGCTGGCTCACCCTGCTCGAGCTTGAGGAGAACGATCGCCGCGAGCGGTCCGTCATGGCCCACTACATGCTCGGCCGGACCTACGCGCGTCTCGCGGGCTTCGACGG
>JBCDKB010000140.1:0-17553 GCA_038747035.1 Acidobacteriota bacterium
GCGTCGGCTAAGGCCGCATCTAAGTCCAGAATATTGTAAGGGAGCATCGCGTCTGGTGCGGCCCCGCCCCCTGGAAGGGTATAGGCATGGATCGCGCCACCCGTGGTGTCGGCAACAAAGAGTGTTTCGGCATCGGCAAATTCCAATACATTGGCAGACATCGGTGCGTCAGCCAGTACGGCATGGGCAACGGTCAAGCCTACAACCAGAAAGCGTCCTACCTCGACTCGGAGGACCTGTGGATCTGGGCGTTCTGGCAGCCGGAGGAAAGCTACGGAACCTTCTGGACGACCAATCACCCCCAGTACAACCCGAATAGCGGCGCGGGGACCCTGCTCCTCTTGCCCAACATGATCTACCACCAGCAGTTCCAAGGCCAGCGCCAAAAGATGCGCGAGCGAATGGAGATCCGAGTCGGCGAAGACCTCTGGGACGCGGTGCCGACCTTTCCACCTTCCCGCGTCAGCCAGTGGGCCAGCGCACTGGCGGACGCCGTCTACGTCACCTCCTGGTCCCACGACTCGGCCGCCGAGCTCCGGCACTACCTCCAGTGGCTCAAACGCATCGCGGGGCCGTCGACGGACCTCTTCACCAGCTGGGCCAGCTGGGGCGCCGGCGGCCACGACGCCTTTCTGCCGGACTCCATGTGGCTCACCCACAATCCGCCCTACGGGCCCAACCACCTCGGATACGGCAACCTCGACCAGATGCGCGCCCTCGCCGAGATCGGCGACGCCGCCGGCTGGTTCTCTTTCCGAACGTTTTACGCCCAGATCAGGGACTCGAGCCCGAGCGTGCAGGCGGGGGACGTGAGCGCCGTGCTCGGCAGCACCGGCCAGCCCCACCCCCCCGTGGGCACCTTCGCCAAGCGCGGCGAGCTGCCGCCGATCTACCAACGCCAAGAAGCTGAGATCCGGAGCCACCTCGGCCCGACCGCAACGTTTACCGACACCATCTGCGCCGGCTATCCGTTCGCCTACCGCGATTACGACCCGACCGTAACCGACGGCCTCAGAATGCAGCTCCTCGTCAGCCAAGACAAGACCCTCGCCAACTTCCTCGAAGCCACCCACGGCGGACCGGTCGCCTGTGAGGCCCTGGTCAACGAAACGCTGCTCGGCCAGTGGGCGGCCACCGGGGAATTCGATCTCAAATTCGGCAAGGGACGTCTGGTGACACCGGAATACAAACTGCGCCGGCTGCACGGACTCAGCACCTTCCACGGCCTCGGCCTCAACTACCGGTTTTCCAACATCACCCAGCTGTGGTCCAGCACCCGCCCCCTGTGGCGCAACCAGGACGAGCTCGACGCTTACCGGACGGCCCAGATGCTCTTTGGCAACGGCGCCTTCGTCTACGTCGAAAACAACCTGGAAGACACCATCTGGAGTCACGTGATCAGCGAGGTCTTGATGGTGGGCGCGCTGCAAAAGCACTTCGCCCTGCAGCCGATCTCGACGATCGAGTACGAAACCACCGGTCAATCGCCGGGCACCTGGTCGACGCTCCAGGACCTCGTTGAAAACCAAAGTTTCGTCATGAAAACCAACCCCGGCCGGACCCACAACGCGAACACCAACACGACCACCGATCTTCCGCAATCCGCGGAATTCGAGCGCATCCGGGTGACTTACGGCAACGGTCTCGAGGTCGTGGTCAATCGGGGTTCCGCCAACTTCACGGTCAACGCCAACGGCCAATCCATCGTCTTGCCCCCCGACGGCTGGGCGGCCTCGGGCACCCTGTCGGGCGCCTCGGTGCTGGCCTACTCGGGCTTCGCCCCCGGGACCAGCCACCGTATCGACTTCTATGAAGACTACGCGGATGGCGTGCGTTTCGTTGACCCGCGCGGCGGGACCCACGAAGGCGTGGTGCGACCGACGCAGTGGGTCCGCAAAGACGGCACCTGGCGGGTCCGCCTAGAAGCCGATCTCGAAGGCGCATGGCCGGCGGTGACCCTGGAAGGTCAGCGGATCCCCTTATCGCCGGCGCGGGATGAGGCCCTGACCACCCTCGATACGGACTTCACCCAAGGACTCGGCGGCTGGCGCACGATCAAAGGGGTCCGCGAACCGGTACTCACGACGTCCGGCCTGAGACTCGACGCCACGGCCGAGAACACTATCCTCCACGGCCCCCGCATGCGACTCGCCGGCGGCGCCGGCGACGTCATCGAGGTCGACGTGCGCTTTGACGCGCCCGCCAGCGGAACCGGCCGCCTCACCGTCATTTTCAAGCGCGAGCAGGACGGCACCTATACCGGCACGCGCGCCGTGGGGCAGAGCTTCCCGATCACCGGCGGCTGGCAAACGGTCGCGATTCCGGTGGGGGGCCACTCCGTATGGCCCGGGGAGACGATCAAATCGATCCGCCTCGACCCCCGGGTCGTCGGCAGCCCGGCGCCGCCCTTCGATCTCACCGTCGGCGCCGTGCGCTGGGTGGCCGGGCCGTGAGCGGTCGGGTAGCGGACGTCACGACGGTCGGCGCCGAGAGTTCGGGCGCCGAATCCGGGGGCCGTTTCACCGGCCTTCCGACGAGATCCCCCAGAGTCCCCAACTCCACGCAACGGAGATCCCCCATGCTTTTGCCGAAAACTGACCGCGCGGCGGGAAAGCTCGCGCTCCCATCGATCATCGGGCCGCTCCTCACCGGCCTTTTCCTCTTGACGGCGACGCCGTCAGCGGCGGCGCCACCACCCGTGACCCCGACCCTCGAGGCCACGCTTTCCTCCCCCTCCGCCTCACCCTTCTCCGGATTCGGCAGTTCCCTGGACGTCGACGGTGACCAGATCGTCGTCGGCGCACCGTGGGAATCTGACCCGACGGCGGAGACCCTCCACCGCGGTGCGGTTTATGTCTACGGCTTGGTTTTCAATCAATTCCAGCAAACCGCCAAGCTCACGGCTTCCGATGCGGACAACGGCGACGTCTTCGGCCATGCGGTCGCCATCGACGGCGACCGCATCGTAGTCGGAGCGCCTTGGGAGAGTGACGCCGCGGCCGGCGAGCTTTACCGCGGAGCCGTCTACGTCTTCGAGAAAAGTCTGGGCACCTGGACCGAAACCGCGCGCCTTGACGCCGGCGGCGTGGCGGTCCCCTACGGCGCTTTCGGCCACGCCGTCGCCGTTGACAACGACACCATTGCCGTAGGCGCCCCCGGCGACGAGGACGACCCAGGCGCTGTCTTCATTTTCGAAAAGGTCGGCCCTGTCGGCAGCGTTTGGGCCTCCTACAGGATCGACGGACTCGCCGCCGGCGACCGTTTCGGCTCGGACCTGGTGCTGCAAAACGGCGTCTTGAGCGTCGCCGAAAGGGGCGGATCATCGTGGCGGGCTTTCAGTCGAGGACAGATCGGTTGGAACGAAGTCGGCCAGCAGTATGACGCGGCACTCGGCTTCGCCGGCGCCCTCGGCGGCAGCGACATTCGCACCGCCGTCGGCGCCCCGGGCGACGACGTGACGGTGAACGGGGAAGTGCACTTCTTCAGCCTCGAAGCTGGAGCTTGGCAATTCGAAGACGTCGAGACGCCGCCATCGACGGTGCCCGGAGATCGCTTCGGCGCGGCCGTCGCCCTCGACGGTCGCTACGCCCTCATCGGCGCTCCGGGGGACGATCCGAGCTCCACCCAGGACTCCGGTTCGGCCTACCTCTACTCCCGCGGCCCCGGTGGCGCCTGGTCCATCGAATCGGAGCTCGAAGGGACGGCCTCGGCCCATCAGCGTTTCGGCGCCGCCGTCGCTATCGAGGGAGTGACCCTGGCGATCGGCGCCCCTGGCCACGCCGGACTCGAGGCCGAAGACGGGAGGGTCTTTGTCTACCGAATTGCGCGGATGGCCCGGTTCACGGCCTCGCCCCGAATCGGCTGCGCACCGCTGAAAGTCGACTATACGGACCACAGCGTCGGCAACGTCACGCAGCGCTTTTGGGATGTCGACGGCGACGGAACAGTCGACTACACGAACCCGCCAATTCCCTTCAGCCACGTCTTCTCGAACCCGGGAAGCTACACCACCACCTTGACGGTTGAAGGCGGCGGTCCGACCCCCGGCGACGGCGATGAGCTGACGATCGAGGTCGGCACCGGCGCCGCCGCCGAGTTCACCGGCACGCCGCTCACCGGCTCGACGCCCTTGCTCGTCACCTTCACCGACCAGAGCACCGGCCCGATCACCGAGCGACGCTGGGACCTCGACGGCGACGGCACGGTCGATATCGCCGGCAATCAAACGTCGGTGACCTTCGAGTACACCGCCGCCGGCAGCTTTTCGCCAAAGCTCGAGGTGATCGGCCCGTGCGGCACCGCCGTCCGGGAGCGGGTCGGCTACGTGCAGGTCAGCACGCCCCCGGGTCCGGTCATTTTGAACCCCAGCTTCGAAGCCAACGGTACGACGGTGCTCGGCGTCGGCGCGGTGAGCCAAGGCAACGCCATCGACGACTGGTCGTTCAGCAATATCCAGCGGATCGGTCGCAATACGCAGACCGGCGGTAATTTCTACGACAACGGCGTCGGCCAGGACGGCTCCTCGGCGGCCTACCTCCGGGACGCGATCCTGTCCCAGTCGATCTCCGGATTCCAGGCCGGCAAGACCTATCGGCTGGTCTTCCACGTGAACGCCCGGGCGATCACCGCCGACCCGAAGCTCATCGTTCGCCTGGGCGGCGTGGAGTACATCAATGAGCTGATCTCCCCCGTGCAGGCGGCGGGGCAGCATACGCTGCCTTTCCGCGTGCGGTGGGTCGACGTGACGCCGGGCGCCGGGACCCATCTGCTGGAGATCGAGCAAGACCAGCTCAGCTTCGCGGCTCTGCTGATCGACGCGATCGAGATCTACGAAGCACCGGCTCCGTTGGCCATCGCCAACGCCAGCTTCGAAGACAACGGCGCCGGTCCGGTCTTCGGCGTCGGCGCGGTGAGCCAAGGCAACGCCGTCAGCGGCTGGACGTTTAGCAGCAACGCCCGCGGCGGACGGAATACCCAAACCAGCGGCGCGTTCTACGACAACGGCCTGGCGACCGACGGCCAGGTGGTCGGCTACCTCAAGGACGCGACGATGTCCCAGCAAGTCTCGGGCTTCCAAGCCGGCCAAACCTACCGGCTGACGATCCGCGCCAACGGCCGGGCCATCACCCCGGATCCTCAGATGATCGTCCGTCTCGGGGGCGTTCAGGTGATGAATGAGACCGTCGTGCCCTTGCAATCGGCCGGGCAGTACACGGTCCCGTTCTACACCTTTACCGCCGATGTGACGCCGGGGGCCGGGAGCCACCTGCTGGAAATCCAGCAGACCGTGCTCCAGCATTCGGCCCTGGTCATCGACTCGGTTGAGATTCGGGCCGTTCCGTAGACGGTCCCCCTAAGGACCGCTTCCTGCCCGCGGAAGCAAAGACCCGGGCCCGGCGGCGTCGGCTGGATTTCGGTCCAGCCGGCGCCGTCGTGTCTCGGAGACAAGTACGGGCTTATTCAGGACCGCCGTCAGCTTCGGCGGGCACCCGCAAGCTCGCAGAGAGATCGATAATCATCACCGCCGGAGGGTATGCTCACCCGCGTTCCTTAGACCCTCCCATGGAGCCTCCCGCATGCCCGTTCACAACGATCTCTGCGACCTGGTCGGCAATACGCCGATCTTCCCCCTCCCGCGCCTTTCCGCCGCCCTCGGCGACGGCGTTGAGCTGCTCGCCAAGGCCGAGCACCTGAACCCCGGCGGCTCGATTAAGGACCGCGTCGCCCTCGGCATGATCCGCGCCGCCGAAGACGGGGGCCGGCTCCAGCCAGGCATGACGGTGACGGAAGCCACGGCGGGGAATACCGGCCTCGGCCTGGCCTGGATCTGCGCCGCGCGCGGCTATCGGTTCGTGGCGGTGATGAGCGCGTCAGACAAGGGGCCGAAGACCGAGGTCATGGAGTCGATGGGGGCTGAGTGCGTGCTCGTCGAGCCGGGGCCGGCCTGGGACAGCGAGGACGGTTGCTTGGGCATCGCCGGGCGCATCGCCGCGGAGCGCGGCGGCGTCTTCCTTAATCAATTCGAGAACGAAGCTAACCCGGAAGCCCACGCCCGCACCACCGCGGCGGAGATTCTGGCCCAGACCAGCGGCCGCCTCGACGCCGTAGTGATCGGCGTCGGCACCGGCGGCACCGCGACCGGGCTCGGTCGAGTGCTGAAGCCCGCCGTGCCCGGGCTGCGTCTGATCGGCGTCGCGGCCGAAGGCTCGTACCTCGGCAGCGAGCTCGCGGGCGACCGCATCGCCGGCATTACGCCTGACTTCGCGCCGAAGATCTTCGACGAAGACCTCCTCGATCGTGTCGTCACCATCACCGCCGCGGACGCCGAGCCGGCGACGCGGCGACTGCTGCGCGAGGAAGGCATTCCCGCGGGCCTCTCCTCCGGGGCGCTGCTTCTCGCCGCCGAGGCGGAAGCGAGACGGCTGCGCGGGGAGCGTCCAGGACGCACGGCGCGCGTGCTTTTCACGATTTGCGACGGCGTCCGCAACTACCCCGGCCTGCTCGCGTGAGGTCACCAAAGACGTGACCAAGTCGAGCCCCCTGGATTCCTTTGAGCGCGCGATCACGACGAACTTCGCGCTGTGGTTGAGTCTCTCGGCCTACCTCATCATGACCCTCGCCTTTGTCGTCATCACGCGGGTCTGGGACTTCTGGCTCATCGACGAGATGTTCTCGAAAGCGAAGATCCTCGCCCACATCGACGCCCTGAGCGCCGAGCAAAGGCGCGTCCACGCCATCACCACGGCCACCCTGGACGTCGCCTATCCGTTGGCCTACGGCACTTTCCAGGCCGGCATGGCCTATCGATTCCTCGGGCGCTGGGGCCGGCGGGTGGCGCCCCTGAGCCTGATTTGTATGCCGGTGGACCTCATCGAAGGCTTTGCGCAAGTCAGGCTGCTCACCGGATCAACCCACTACATCGGCCTGAAGGTCGTGGCCACGCCGATCAAGCTCGCCCTCTTCGTTCCGGGCCTGGTCTTCGCGCTCGTGGCCTGCTGGATCGCCTGTCGCCGGGCGCTCCGCCCCTAGCTCGGATCGAGGGGAAGAAACTCGACCCGGTCGTCCTTCGGGAACGAGATCAGCCGGTCCCCCACCGGAATCGGCAAGCCATTGCGACGTCCCCGGTAGTCGCCGGGCAGCCTGAGCTCCCAACCGAAGTCCTCTGAGCAGAGATACTCGAGGACCGCGGTCATGAGGCGAAGGGAGAAGAGTCGCCCGGAACAGACGCGCCGGCCCAGGCCGAACGGCATGTAGCTCGGCGGCCGCCGTGCCATGGGACAGGCGAAGCGCTCGGGTCGAAACCTGCCCGGATCTCCCCAGGTGTCGGGGTCCTTATGCAGCTTGTGAACGGCCACCATGAGGTCCGTGACGCCGCGCTGTCCCCGGTGTCCCTGATCCCCTTGGATCGAAGCTCCCTTGTGTTCGTATCCGAAATTTCTAAACGGTGGATAGAGCCTCAAGACTTCGTAAACAAAGAACTTTCGCAGCTTCTCGTCGCTGCGAAGAGCCGAAGCTCGGGAGCTATCCCAGGCCAGGCAGAGGACCATGGAGCTGAGGGCAGCCCCCAAGGTGAAGGACGAAACATACAGGCTTGAAACCTCCCCCCTAAACTCTGCGGTCGAGATGTCGCCGCTAGCCTTCAGGTCCAGTAGCTGGGCGTACCAGCCCTCTGGCTGGGTGACGGCGAGCTCGAAGACTTCCCTTTCAAGCCGGGTCGCGACCTTCCGGGTGTACCTCTCCCCTCGATAGAAGAGGAGGTCGGCGAGCGCCCTCATCCACGCCGAACCCGGTAGGATTTGGCTGAAGGCATAAAGAACACCGGACATCCGCATCGGCCGCGAGCCGGGCCGGAACTCTAAGCCCGCGATGAGCTCTTCCAAGGGACGGGTGATGGTGATCCCCAGAAGGTTAACCAGGAGGATGGGGTAGACCTGTCGGATCATCGGGCCTGAAACGCGTACGGTCCGGGGACCGGATCTTCCGGAGGCCTCGGCTAGAATCGCATCGACGATCTTCTTCGCCATCGCCGGATAACGCTCAGCACCCGGCACATGGGGCATGAATTGCGCCTTCAGAGCCATCGCATGCCCATCGCCGCTGACCACCATGGAGTCGTGACTCAAGTGGTAGCGGGACAGCATGTCCATCGTGAGCTGCGAGCGCGTGAAGTCGGACTTCAGAAACTCTTTCACTCGCTTTTGCCTCGCGGTGAACTCGATACGATTTTTCATCCAAGGGAGCTCGTAGACACGCTCGGTACCGCGCCATTCAAAGGCTTTCCAAAACGCCATATTGCCTCCTGGGACCCTGAGCTCGGAGCCGCACCGCAGCGACTCCGAGCTCGGGGCTCCCGTCTAAACGACCTCGATCCATGCGGCTGGGATCAAGGGAATCCGGTGTCAGTCCATGGTGACCGTCCGAGGGGGCCTTCTACGCGCAGCGCGACGATCGCCGTAGATCTCAGCCCCGCCGCCTAAGGACGGCAGAGGCCTCCTGCTATCGGATGCGTCCGGCACTTCAAGCCCCCCCGTTAACTAGAGCTTCAGGAGTCGGGCAAACTTTCTTTTGGAAAGGGCCAAACGCAGACCGTGGACCGGCAGCATCAGGACGAAGGCCGACTTGAGAAGAACGAAGCGCACGGGGTAGGGCAACCAGGTCTTCGCAAAACCCTTCAACCCGTACTCGTAAACCTCGTCGACGAGCTCCCTATCGTCGAATGACGTCGCCTTCCGGTGCACGAGGGTCGCGGTAGCGAGGGTATAGAGCTCTTTCGCGAGTCCGTAGTGGCCTTTGCGGATCAGAGTCGTTATCTGACGCATATGTCGACGCCAGAAATGGTGCCATTCGGCGTCGGTGGAGCGTTCCACGATCACCGGCGCCACCCGGTAATAAAGATCGACAGAGGACCGATCATGGGAGCTCGTCATCTTCTCGTCGCGGAGAAAGCGCGCCAGCCGCAGCGGCTCACAATCGTCGGGCATGCCAAGCGCATGGACCATAGCGGTGGTTAAGAAGCAGGTGCTGTCGTCATCGCTGTCATCGTCGTTATCGTCATCGTTGTCATCGTCGTTATCGTCATCGTTGTCATCGTCGTTATCGTCATCGTTGTCATCGTCGTTGTCGTCGTCTTCGCCACCTTCGGGATCATCCTCATCGTTGAACTCATCGGCGTCCTCGACCTCCCCGTTATTGGGGTTCGATTCAGCCTCTTCACCGTTCTCAACGGAGTTCTGAAATTGATCGCTGGCCCATTTGTAGCCGGCTTGGGCGATGGCCGTCATGGTCTTGAAGATCACGAGAGAAAGGACGCCCACCGCCACCTGAAAAGCGAACTGTTCCGCGATGGCTGCGGCGGACTGGTCCGACGATGCCGGGACTCCACCACTTCCGGGCGAGCTGCCGTCGCTCTGATTCCCGTAAAGATTGGGGTCCGAGGGTTTGGCATCATCCGACGCATAGTAATAGCCGTAGAGACTCGGCCCGACATAGGTATTGTCCGAGTAGATCTGGAAATAGGCCCAAGACACGTAGATGATCAGGGTGTTGTCGCCGATCGTCGCCTGGAAGTAGCTGTAAAAAGGATTGAAGGTCGCGTCGACGGTCGACCCATCAAAAGTGATCTGGGTCCCGTCCGACGAGATCGTCAGATCCTCGGAATCGGAGTCATTGAGCGTGCAGGAGTAGTCACCCGCCCAGAAGCTCGGATCATCGACAGTCGCCGCCTCGAGCGCTGCGTCGGACGAGTAGACGGCCCGCCGTCCTGTCGAGTCGATGTCGGGATCCGATCCCGCGGACGTCAGCGCCACCGTGACGTCGAAATCATTGGTGTCTGTGTCGTCATAGGTCACGACCGTGGAGGCGAAAGTGAGCGACCCGCTGTATTCGAAGTCATCGGAGGCAACGATAAGGAATTCGCCGGAATCACTGTTGAATGCCGTTGACGACGTGATGTCGATCAGCGCATCACTGGTCGATGTCGCCACCTGCATTTGGTAGTTGCCACTGCCGTTGTCGTAGATCTTGATCAACAAACTGGCGTCACCATCAGAGTCGAAGGTCTGGTAGGTGCCGTACAGGATGGAGACATTGGTGCCAAAGGGGGGATAGGTAGGGAGCGAGTCTTCGCCGTCGTCGGAATCGGCGGCGCTCTTCGCCAACGACGCGGTGGCGTCGTCGCTACTACCGGTGATGCCGCTATAAGACCCGCCGGCCACGGTATCGATCGCGGCGGTGACGTCGTCCACCGTCACATCCGGGTAGCCCGCGTCACTGATGTAGCTCTGCACCGCACTCTCCGCATCTGACGAAGAACTCGAAGGCTCGTAAGCGTCCGAGTAGGTACTGAACAAGTCAGTCGCGTCTCCGGACTGCATCAAGCTGTTCAGGAAGTCGTTGGCCGTGTCGGAGGACGAGTCGTCTTCGGCCACGTCGCTACTGACCCGTGCGACGGAAGAAATACGACCGATGGACTGCGACAGAATGGCTCTCTTTTCCCTCGAGCTCAGGGGTTGGGACGCCACCGTAGGGCCCGGATCCCTCTGGAAAGCCTGGAGCTTGTTGGCGTCCGTCGCCAGCCCCTGCATCAACTCCAGAAGCGCCGCACTCGATTGACGTTTTCGATACCCTTCGGGCACCTGGTGGTCGGCCAAGTTTGCGGCTAGCTTCCGCGTCTTTTCATCGTCCCTCTTCTCAAAGGCCCCGGGCCCCATGCGGGAGACGGCGCCGACTTGACCGTAGCCGCTGGCGTCGACCCGTTCAGCGTGCGCACGGAGCAGGGTCGCCGGAGGAATATAGAGGGTCGTGACGCCGGTGACATGGAGACGAACGATGTCCGCATTCAAGAGATCCGACAGGTTCAAATCGACCTGGCTCGACGGAATACCGGGGAACGTCGACCCGCGGTAGAGGGTACAAGGGCTATCTCCGCCGTAGTCTTCAATCAGCGCCTCCACGAGCAGCGAGAGTTTCCTTTTCTCGTATCCATTGAAATCGAATGTACTGTCGGCGAAGGCCCCAATCTGCAACATGATGACCTGGCTAGCCGTGTTGATCGGACGCTTTCTGATGTAGTAGTCCGACGCCTCGAGAATCTGGCACCCATTCCGAGACGGGTCCACTTCGAGGTCGGCGAAGAGGTAGTCCATCGTGGTGATGCCTGGGTAGAGCAAGGCTTCGTGCCCTTCGTTCCGAGCCTGGTAAAGGACGCGACGCACCGCTTTGACAAACACGCCGGGATGGCCGTAGTAGATACCGCAGACGGACTGTCCTTCGCGGACGGCGGCGAGCATGAGCTCCGCCATCTGCAGATAAGTCACATTACGTTTCTTACCGGTGCCGTAATATCGGTAGAGGTCGTGGCAGTTGCTATTCAAGGACTGGATAAACGAGGCACTCACGCCGTCTGTGGCGTGGTAAAAGACCTGATCCGCGGCCTTGATCTCGGCGACCGTCTCAAGCGTCATGTGGCCGATGGCCTTGAGTCCAGTCCCAACAAAAGCGATGCGTCCACTGCTCTGCTCGACAGTTCCTCTTTCTTCCATGGCAATTTCCTTTCCGAAGGTGAAAATTGATCCGCAGGTGGGTTTCGCTCTCCCCCATATCTCTTGACCCTCGCCGGGTTGAAATGAGTCATGGGGCCCTTCCCAGCCTCGGATCGGGCTGAGTGATCACCGTGTCTTGATAGGGCTTCAAGACGCTCCGTCAGCGACCCACGCGCACATCACGCGGGCGATATCCAGCTAACGGTTGGTTCTCGATGAGTCAGTGGGATGGGCCAACCATCTATCCCACCCTCCACGGCTTTTCTTTCGGAATTTCATCCAAGGGGGTCTATCAGGGCCGACTCCGCCACCTTCGAGTCGCCCCTTTGCTCGCTCGGATCAGCGCGCAGCCGTCCCTAAGCCCATCAGCCGATGGGGCCCGAGACCGTGAGCTCCAACTCTCAGCCCGCTTCCAGGTCGGAGGTCGACACCTCCTTGGCCCCTGGCGTCGCCGAGTACCCCCTTGGCGGGAGCTGGCGGGACTGGGATTTAGCGCCGCCGGCGGCGCCCGGCACCGCCTGAGCCTGCGCGCCTGCCTCCGGATCGGCGGGCGACGCCCGGGCGCGGCGTGGCGAGGATGATGGTGTGTCGCTGTCCTTTGCCGGGACGCGCGCGCACCTGCCGGCTGTCGACAGCGAAGCCGGCCTTGCCGAGGCGCTCTTCAAAACGGTACGCCTGGAACGCCGACCACACGGCGAGCACGCCACCGGGACTCAGCTTGTCCCGGACGCGCTGCAGCCCCCGCCCCCGATAGAGACGGTCGTTGCTCGGCAGGGTCATCGCCTCGGGCCCGTTATCGACGTCGAGAAGGATGGCGTCGAAGGTGGCGCCGCCTGGCTGCAGCTGATCAAAGACGTCGCCGACGACGATTTCGGTGCGGGGGTCCTCCAAGGGATGGGACGCCAATTCGCCAAAATACTGTCGATTCCATCGCACCACGTCTTCGAAGACCTCGGCGATGACGACCCGGCTCCCGGCGGCGCAGCTTTCCAAAGCGTCGAGGCAGGCCCGCAGCGTAAATCCCATGCCGAGCCCTCCGACCAGCCAGCGCGCCTTGCCGCGCTGCTGGCTGGCCTCGAGCGCGAGCCGGGCCATCTCCTCTTCGGAACCGTGGCAACGGCTGGACATGAGGTCATGGCGGTCGACCTGAATGAGGTAGTCGGAGCCCCGCTGCGAGAGCTCGAGCTCGCGGCCATCGCCAAGGGCCACGCGGTCGAGAATGCGTCGCGGCAGCATTCGGCGATCTTAGCTGACCCGATCGATGGCCACCTCGCCCCCGAGACCGGTCGCAGCGAGCTCCCCGAGGCTCCACCGTATGGGCGATCTGGTCGTACTCGACGCGCTGCCGGGCCGATCCGTCGCTTGGAGGAGCGGCCCGGCCCAAACCCGTCCGTGCGGGTGGGGCCTAAGGACAGACCGCCAGGGCCGAGGTGTCAGTAATAGCCGGGGCCGAGCTGCCGAGCTCGTGGAAGTAGCGCGCCTGGATGCCGCTTCGGACATCGGTGATGGTGAGCGTGTATTCCACATCCGTCGCGGCCGAGGCGAAGACCCAGAAATGCTGGTTGAAGGAACAGCCGTCGAGCACCTTCACCACGAATTCCCAATTGCTCGGCTCGAAGAACCACATGAGGCTCGAGTCCTGGGCGCCCGCGGCGACGGGGACCGCCGTGCCGCGGCCTTCGTTGCCGGCGGAGTCTCGCCACTCGACCTCGACCTGGAACCGGTCGTCGTTGAGGCAAGCCCCCAGCGCAGGCTGGCACGCGGGCCTAAGGACTTCCAACTCTCCCAGATCCGGGTAGTAGGCGTAGATTTCGCCCCCCTGGGGCGCCATCCGCACCACCCGGGCTCGACTGCCGCGGTCTCGCTCGAATCCGGACCGTGGACTCAAAAGTCCCGTTTCCGGATCGCGGTCGATCCAGCCGACGCCACGATCTCCGCCGTAGAAGGCCCGCCGCCCGGTCACGTCGAGGGCGAGGTCGTAGAAAAATTCAGAGGCCAGCGGCAAAGGGGTCACCAGACCCGTCACGGTCTGGATCAGACCGTGGGAATTCCGGGCCAGGTCCCGCTCGATCACCGCGATGCGTCCGATCCCGACAAATCCCGTGGACGTCACGAAATATTGAAAGCGACTGTCCTCCGAGATCTCGATGCGGGTCGCCCTCGAGAGGTCTCCGATATCCAACTCCTCCTGGAGCTGGATGAATCCGCTGTTGGGGTCTCTTCGGTAGACCTCAGCTTCGGCGAAGCTGGTGGAGGTGATGGAGTAAAGAAGATCGCCCCGCGGCTCGAAGACCCATCGATCGGAGGACTCGCGCGACGCGGCCGCGGGGATCTCGGTCAGCAAGCCGGTCGCCGAGCTCCTTGAATAGACCTCGGAAGCCAAACGGCCCGCCATATAGCCGTGCCGCCCGTCGGGCGAAAAGGCAAACGTTCCGCCGTCGAGGAAAAAGTCGTCGATGAGGCTGAGCCCGCCGGTGACGAGGTCACGCTCGAAAGTTAAAAGCCTCGAGCTAGCGACAGAACCGTCCCTACGCAGCGAGCGCAGGTAGAGAAAGCGTTCATCCGGCGATAGGTAGAGCTGCGAGGCACTGGTCCTTTCTTCACTGCCGAGGTTCCGCTCAAGAAACTCCGCCCGCCAAACGATCTCGTCGCCGACACGTTCAAAAAGACCGATGCCGTTCTCCGTACTTGAGGCCGTGTAGATGAAACGCCCGTCCGCCGTGATGGCGATATCGAGGACATCCCGCAGCCCACTCACCGGCTCTTGCTTCGGCGACACGGCGGTCCCTTCCGCGGACGGCGTGTCAAAGACCGTGACGCCGCGGTTCTCAAAGTTCGGGACGAAGAGGTTTTGGCCGTCGAGGCCGAGAATGATCGCCTGTCGGCCGGGCTGCGCACGGTCGCGGCTTCTGATGTCCTGGACCACTTCGAATTGCCCCGCCGCGTCTACGCGAAGCGCCCGGACCCCGTTTCGAATGCCGAATAAAGCTTCGTCGATTTCCCCCTGGACCCAGGCGAGCCCCCGCTCCGGGTCCGCCGCGAGGCTCATCCGATCCAGGCTGAGCCGGGTCGACGGCCCCGGGGTCCACTCGCCATCCTCTCCCAACGTGGCGCGAACAATCGCCCCAAAGGAGCTGCCCTGGAGGGCGGCGAAGGCGGTGCGCCCGTCGACGCTGAGTTGAAAATCAAAGAGACTGTTGATCGGTTCGTTCGGGAAAAGCGCGGTCGTGAGCGTCGGCTCCCCCACCTTCAAAATATCCGCCGTGCCTTCATGCCAGGCGTAGCGCAGGACGCGGGAGTTGTTGACCACGTAGAGCCAGCCGTTCGCAGCGTCAAAACGGAGACCGCGGGCGACGACGGGTCTATCCCAGTCCGGGTCGTCAGAAAAGTCATACTGCCTGAGAAAAGCCAAGCGCCCCGCGCCATCGATGGAGAGAACCCAGATCAGCCCTTCGCCGGATGTGGCCAACAGTCGGTCGCCGCCCGGAGACAGGGCTATCGCCCACCCGCTGAAAAACCCGGTACCGAGACCGCTGCCGAGATCGCCGTCGAGGACCTGGACCGGCTGAATGCGACCCGTCTCTGGGGCGATCTCCAGCGTCACCAGCGACCGCGCGGTGACGTCGCCAGCGAGCATGTAGAGGTGCCGTCCGTTAGCCGCGATTTCGAGGTCGAATCCCCCCAGAAACGCGCCATCGCCGGCTCGACGCCCCAGCATCTGCTCGAAACGCCACCCGCCGTCAGGGTCGGCCGCCATCACCGCCACTCCGTCAGAAGAGGCCTGGTAGTAGAACCGACCGCTCGGGTGCATGACGGCTTCGGCGGTGATCCGGGTGGGGTTCTGGCGCTCGGTCGCCACCACTTCAAAAGCGTCGGCGGAGGCCTGGGGCGTGCCCGTGCACAGCGCGAAAAGAACCGCGACACCCAGCGCGGCCGACGGGGCCCCCCTGGACGTTTCAGCGGCGAGAAAACTGCGAGTCATCAAGGCTCCAATCCGCGTGAGTCATTAACTTGAGGGCGAGAGTCTAGTGCCAAAACGACACTGCGGTGCCAAGGTTCCGGCTCCGCAAGTCCCCCGGGGACCCGCCCGCCCCCTCAGGACCGGTTCTTTAGTTCCCCCAAGAGCAAGGGCACTCCCAGTTGCTCAGCTCGAAGAACCACATGAGGCTCGAGTCCTGAGCGCCCGCGGCGACCGGGACCGCCGAACCGCGGCCTATGTTGCCCGCAGCTTCTAGCCATTCAACCTCGACCTGGAACCGGTCGTCGTTGAGGCAAACCCCCAGCTCAGGCTGACAGGCGGACCTTAGGACTTCCAACTCTCCCAGGTGCCGGTAGTAGGCATAGAGCTCGCCCGATCGCGCTCGGTGGTGAGGCGTCTCGAGGTGGTGACTGCGCCGGCCCCAAGGTTCGGCATTCGCCCGCGGTCCGCGACGACCGTCGGTGGCGGCGTTCCAGCAGCCTCGGTTCCGGCGGGCCATGACCGCGGGCCCTCGAAAGATCGGCCGAACGGCGCGCGGCCAAGGGCGGAACTCGGCCCGATGGCCAGCCGCCGTGCCACCACACGCCGGCGGTGTGGCCTTCCGCTACGACCGAACCAGAAGCCTCTACCCCTTCGCCGAGCCTCCGACTGGACGTCAGTGACGGTCGCCCCTTAGTCGGACTCTATTCGGGTCCTCGGGATAAAAAGAGGAATTATTTGAAATTCTCTATTGACACTAAAAGTCTGATCATCATATCCTATTTAGCAACCAATCGAGGACATTTAGGAGTTAACGATTAGGCGATAAGTCTTCATAGGGGAGACATTCGTCGATACCGCTGCGACCTCTCGCAGCTGATGTGGATTCGTATGTCCTCCCACTCTGGGAGAGCTCGCGATTCCAAGCCGCAGAATGACCGGAGCTGATTCCGCGCCTTCTTGTGGGCTGCGGATGAAGTCATGGGCCGAGGCTATGGTGGTCTTTCGGCTCGATACCTCAAAACCCTCTGAAAACGAGGAGAGAAAAATGGCAGAGTCCCTTCGCAACAAAAAGTTCCAGGCGATGTCCCATGATGAGGCTGGCAAGATTCTCGGCGGTGCCGCGCTCGGCAAGACCTACGAGAGGGTGGACACCAACAATCATGACGGAACTTGCGACGACGACTACATCCACAACGACGACATTAGTTTCAACTAGGTCCCAATTCCCTGTAGCTGAAGTGCGAAGAAAAGCCTTTAGGCGAATTTCCGCGCCATCGGTTCCAGGTCAATAGGACAGCTTGAAACTGACCCCGGGGGATCAGGTTCGCTCCGTCGAGCCCGATGCCCCGGGGTCCTCGAAGGAAATCAAAGTGGTCCGTACCTCGCGCCACAATGACAACGCCATAGGCGTTAGATTACAAATCCCGGAGATCCGTATGGCCGAGTCGATAGCTCGCAAGAGGTTCAAGCAGGCTTTCGGAAAGCTATGGGCCGATGAAAACGTAGATCGCGACTTGACCGACGGCTTGCCCTGCTACCGCAATACGGACCCGAGCACCGCCAGGACCCTCTCGTCAGCGAAAGAGACGCTGCCAGACGGAGAAGAGGTCCACTGGTGGGATCACTCCGACTCGATCACCTTCGACTGAGCGCTCCCGCGACTCTAGGGGATCAGCACGCCATGATCGTCATCCTCAGTCAAGACCAAGGCGACTCGACCGCAGAAATCGTCATGGACTGGATTCAGGCCCTCGGCGGGCGCTGCGCCCGCCTAAACGGTGAGGATCTGACCTCGACAGAGCCGTTTTCGTTTAGCTTTTCCAAAGAAGAAAGCAGCCTCCGTTTCAAGCGGTCTGAGGGCGACCTCGACGCCTCGACGGTGGAAGTCGTGTGGCTTCGTCGATGGCACCGTCTCGAAAACCTAGGCATTACTGACGGGACCGCAGACGAGCAACTCGCCCATCGAGTGGAGTTGCACCTCAGGAAAGAGCTCGGGGCCACTTTTGGCGGCCTTGGCTCGGCTTTGAGCGCGCGCAGTTTGTTGAGCTTGAC
>JBCDKB010000141.1:0-17537 GCA_038747035.1 Acidobacteriota bacterium
CGATCGGCAACCGGGTCTGGCTCGACGACGGCGACGGCATCCAGGCCGGCGGCGAGCCCGGCGTCCAGGGCGTCACCGTGAACCTCTACGACGCCGATAGCCAGGCCCTGCTCGACAACGCCGCCACCGACGCGGCGGGCGGCTACGCTTTTTCGCCCGGGCCCGGCGATTTCTATCTCGAATTCGTCGCGCCGGCCGACACCGCCTTTGCGCCGCGGGCCCAGGGCTCGGACGAGGCTCTTGATAGCGATGCCTTCTCGAGCGGCTTCACCTCGGTCTTCACGCTGGCGCCCGGCGCCGTCGACACCAGCCGAGACGCCGGTCTCGAACCGGCGATCATCGGCAATCGCGTCTGGGACGACCAGAACGCCGACGGTCGCCAGCAGCCCCAGGAGCCGGGCCAGCGCGGCATCGCGGTGCGCCTGCTCGACGCGGCAGGGGCGGAGGTCGCGTCGACCACCACCGACGCCCAGGGCTTCTACCAATTCCTCGGCGTCGCCACCGGCACCTACCGCATCGAGGTGGAGCCGCCGATCGACGGCGTCTTCTCGGCGCAGGACGTGGGTTCAAACGCCGGAGACGCCGACCTGATCGACAGCGACGTGGACCCGTCGACCGGCCGCAGCGACCTCTTCATCTACGAAGCCGCGTCGGCCAGCCAGCGCTGGGACGCCGGCCTGCGGATCCTGCCGATCTTCGCCGACGGCTTCGAGTCAGGTGACTTCTCGGCCTGGTCGGCGGTGATCCAGTGAGTCGGTTACGGCGACTCGGATCGCGACTCTTCACCGCGGCGCTCGCCCTCTCGGCGGTACCGCTCGGAGCGCAGCCCGTTCCCGTCGGCAGCCCGTTCCAGGTCAATACCTACACCACGGGATCCCAGGGCCTACCGTCGGTGGGGGTAGACGCCATCGGGGCGTTTGTCGTCGTGTGGTCCAGTGACGGCTCGGCCTCCGCGGATACCGACAGCTATTCGGTTTTGGGGCAGCGCTTCGCGTCCGACGGCACTCCGACCGGACAAGAATTCCTGGTCAACACCGGGACAACAGGGAGCCAAAACCGCCCGCAGGTCGCGCGCAATAGTGAAGGTTTCTTCGTCGTGGTGTGGGAAACCATCGGCGACCCCGCCGACGAGAATCGGGGCGTCCGCGCCCAGCGCTACGCGTCGGACGGGTCGACCCTCGGCGGCGAGATCCAAGTGAACTCTGTCACTACCGGCGACCAGGAAGACCCGACCGTGGACATGCGCGAAGACGGCAGTTTTGTGGTGGCGTTCGTCAGCGACAAAATCCCCGTTCTCTATGAGCACGTTGCTCGGGCCTATACGTCAGACGGTAATGCCGTCGGTGACCAGTTCGTCGTGACCGACCGTGAGCTTGACAACACCCCGTTGCAGGCTGGGGCGCAGCCAGATGGAAACTTCGTTTTTACCTGGGGCGACTTCAATCCGACCAGAGCCCAGCTCTTCGCCTCCGACGGCTCGGCGATCGGTGACTCCTTCCGCGTGCCGGACGCCGGAGGGGACCGCGACCCGAAAATCGACGTGGATGGCGACGGCAACTTCCTCATAGCGTGGACCGCCGGCGTCTCCACCGCCGACGATAGCGATCCCGCCAGCGTCCGCGCGCAGCGTTTCGACTCGGCTGGCTCAGCGCTTGGTACCGAGTTCCAAGTCAATACCGTCACCGAAGGCAGCCAAAGTAGCCCGGCCGTTTCGCTCCTCGAAAGCGGCGAATCCGTCATCGTTTGGCAGGACGAGACCGACGACGACATCGAGTCTCTCCACGGCGCCTACTTCGAGGCCGACGGCACGCGCAGTGGCGATGATTTCGTGATCCGGGAGGACACGAGTTCCTTCCTGCGGGGCGTCCAGGTCGACGGCGGCGGCCAGGGGCATTTCGTGGTGACCTGGTCCAGCTCCGAGACCACGGGCCCCGACACGGACAGCGGCGGCATCTGGGCCCAGCGCTTTGAGATCATCCACCTTGAAGGCCAGGTCTTCTTCGACGAGAATCTCGACGGCCTCCGCGGCGCCGGGGAGGCGGCGATGGCGGGCGTCGTCGTCAATCTCTACGACGCCGCGGACGGATCCCTGGTCGACTCCACCGTCACCGACGGCGCCGGCGCTTATCTATTCGCCAACCGTCCGCAGGCGTCTATCCTCGAATTCGAGGCACCCGCGGGCTTCGCTTTTACTTTCCAGGACCGGGGTGACGACGATTCGGTCGATAGCGACGTCGACCGCGCCACCGGCAGCACGGGCCAGTTCCAGCCAACGGAGGTCCGGATCTGGGACGCCGGCCTCACCAACGGCGTCGGCGACCGGGTGTGGCTCGACACCGACGCCGACGGCCTGCAGGACGGCGGCGAACCCGGCGTCGAAGGCGTCACGGTGGAGCTCTTCAGCTCCGACGGGACGCTGCTTCGAAGCACCGCCACCGACGGGGACGGCCGCTACGCCTTCACCGACCTCGAGGCCGGCGAGTACTACTTGGTCTTCGGCGTCCCGGAGAGCTTCGAGCGGACCGCCCAGGGCCAGGGTTCCGACGGCGAGGTCGACAGCGACGCGGACCCGGTGACCGGAGAGACCCTGCCTTTCACCTTCGCCCGCGGCGACCTGCGACTCGATCTCGATGCCGGATTGATAGAAATCGGCCTGATTGAGCTCGTGGCTGGCCCCGACCCGCGCGGTGAGACGGACGAGCTCCAGGTCAACAGCACGACCACGGGCTTCCAGAACGACCCCGCCGTCGCGCGGCTGACGGATGGATCCTTCGTCGTGGTCTGGGATTCCGGCGCGTCCGCCGGTGACGATTTTGACCAGCTTTCAATTCAGCTCCAGCGCTACGCTTCCGACGGCAGTGCCCTGGGCGACGAAGAGCAGGTGAATACAACCACCACCGGCTCGCAAACCCGACCGGACGTGGCGGCGGCCCCGGACGGCGGTTTTTGGGTGACGTGGGAAAGCGACGTGTCGGCGGGCGGCAGTCTTGCTGAAGACTCCATCCAGCTCCGACGGTTCGACGCTTCAGGGGCCGGCGTCGGCGCCGAAACGCAAGTGAACGAGGTCACGACCGGCGCCAGGGGCGATCCGTCGATCGCCATCGCCGACGACGGCGGCGCTGTGGTGGCCTGGGCCGCCTTCTCCGGCGGCTCCCTGGCCGTTCCAGCCCGCGTCTTCGACAGCTCCGGAACCGCGGTGGGCGGTCAGTTTACGGTCAGTAACCCCGCCCTCTCCGACCAGTACCTCGGCGAGGTCGCCGCCCTCGACTCCGGAGAGTTCCTCGTCGTGTGGAGCGCGACCACGGCGTCCAGCGGTCGGCAGATTCTCGGACGGCGCGTCGGCACCGGCGGCGCCGCCGGCGGTGCCGATTTCCAAATCAGCCAAAACGGCGCGAGCTACTACCCGTCTGCGGCCGCCCACCGCGACGGATTCGTCGCCGTGTGGGAGCAGCCCAATATCGACGCCCTGACGGGCCGCTTCTTCGACTTCGAGGGCCAGGCCCTGGCCTCGGAGTTCGCCCTCGGAGCCACGGCCAACTACAAGGTCATCGAGCCGATTTCCGAGGACCGATTCATGGTCGCCTGGCGCCAGCCGAACGACGGCAGCTCGGTCGGGGTCCAGGGGCAGCTCGTCGACTTCCCGGGCGAGCCGGTCGGCTTGGCGTTCCAGATCAATAGCTACACCACCGGGGTCCAGGACAATCCGCGCCTCGCCACCGACGTCGATAGGGGCCAGGTGCTGGCGGTGTGGGAGAGCGCAGGCTCGCCGGAGGATGACGACGACGGCGACAGCGTGCTCGCCCAGCTGCTGCGATTCCCGGCGGAGATCGGCGACTTCGTATTCTTCGACGGCGACTTCGACGGCGTGCAAGACCCCGCCGAGGCTGCGCTTGAGGGCGTCGGCGTCGAGCTGCTCGACGCTGAAGGCCGGGCCATCGGACAGACCTCCACCGACGTCGACGGTCGCTACCGCTTCTTCCCCTTCCTCAACGAACCCCAGGGCGGCGAAAGCTTCCAGCTGCGATTCACCGCGCCGGCGGATCTCGCTTTCACCCGCGCCGGCGCCGGAGGCGACGATGTCGATAGCGACCCAGACCCCGACACCGGCGCCACTGCACCGTTCTTGATCCGCGGCGCAGGGGTCGACGATCGCCAAGACGCCGGATTCGCCGCCGGCGTCGGCGACCGCGTCTGGCTCGACGCCGACGGCAACGGCGTCCAAGACGGCGGCGAAGCGGGCCTAGCGGACGTCACGGTCTCGCTGCTCGACGGCGACGGCGCTGAAATTGAACAAACGACGACAGCCGCAGACGGCGGTTACGCCTTCTACGCGCTCGGGTCCGGCGTCTACGCGATCGAAGTCCAGGTTCCCGCGGGCTTCGGCGTGACGCTCCGCGACCAGGGCGAAGACGACAGCGACAGCGACGTGAATGCCGCCGGGCAAACCTCGGCCTTCCTCTACCTCGAAGGAACGATTCGCGACGAGATCGACGCCGGCCTCGTCCCCGAGGCCCTCGGCTCGATCGGCGATCGAGTCTGGCTCGACGCCAACCTCAACGGCCTCCAGGACGGCGGCGAGCCCGGGTTCGAAGGCGTCGTGGTCGAGCTTTTCGACGCCGGGGGCGTCTCCCTCGGCACCGCCACCACCGACGCCACCGGCGCCTACGTCTTCTCAGACCTCGGCGCCGGCGAGTACTCGCTCGGTTTCTCCGAACCGTCGGGGTTCTGCTACACCGCGCGCGACCAGGGCGGCGACGACGCCGTCGACTCGGACGTGGATCCCCAAACCTTCACCACGTCCTCCTTTTTCATCACTCCAGGCGTCACCGACTCCACCCGGGACGCCGGCCTCGTCCCCGACGCCTCGATCGGCAACCGGGTCTGGCTCGACAACGGCGATGGGCTCCAGGCGGGCGGCGAGCCCGGCGTCGAAGGCGTCACGGTGCGCCTTTACGACAGCGATGACGCGCTGCTTGGGACCACGACCACCGACGCCACCGGCGCCTACGCCTTCTCGCCCGGCCCCGGCGACTACTACCTCGAATTCGAGCTGCCGCCGAACACCGCCTTCGCGCCCGGCGACCGAGGAACTGACGACGGCCTCGACAGCGACCCCTTCCCCACCGGCTTCACGTCGCCCTTCAGCCTGGGCCCCGGCCAGGTGGATACGACCCGGGACGCCGGCCTCGAGCCGGCGGCGATCGGCAACCTCGTCTGGGACGACCGAAACGCCGACGGCCGCCAGCAGCCCGGCGAGCCCGGCCAGCGCGGCGTCACCGTCCGTCTGCTCGACGCCTCGGACGCGGAGGTCGCAACGACGACGACCGACGCCCAGGGTCTCTACCAATTCCTGGGCATCCCGACCGGCACCTACCGCATCGAGGTCGAACTGCCGGTGGACGGCGTGTTCTCGACACAGGACGTCGGCGCCAACGCCCTCGAAGCGGATCTGATCGACAGCGACGTCGACCCCGCGAACGGCCGTAGTTCGCTTTTCAGCTACGAAGCCGGCAGCGCCAACCGACGCTGGGACGCGGGCCTGCGGATCCTGCCGATCTTCGCCGACGGCTTTGAGTCCGGCGACACCTCGGCCTGGTCCGGGCTTGTCAATTAGGGGCCCGGTCGCTCCGGGAATCGCAGCGATCCAAAGTCGCTCGGCACCCCTCGATAGGGGCCGCTGCGAGAAGGGTTAAACCCCTCACAGATCGCGCAGCGTCGCTCCAACGCGAAAAACTCTGACATGGGCTGAGACCACATCGCCGCCCACCGCGGACGCGCGACGTGGGCCCGGCCCCTCCAGTCGGCGTCGCTAAACAGCTCTTACCAAGAGACTTAGGGCGCTTCCGGCATCCAAGGTCGCGCCTTGGCGGCCAACCCACGGAAAGGTTATCTACATCACGCCGACAGGGAATCCAGGGTTTTTCGAAAATTTAATAAGGAAAATCCTGATTTCAATGATCCACTATCAGGCTAAACGGCGCCTTCCGAGACAGAACAGCAAGAACCGGTTCCTCTTGTACAAACACTTCAATCTCGGAGAACGTCACCATGCAATCCATTCATGAAACTTCACAACTCACCCAGTCCCCCAAAAGCAATCGATCCTGGACCCGGACCTTAGCCGCAGGGGCCCTCATGCTCGGCGTCGCCCTGCCGGGGGTCGTCTCCGCCCAGGACGAGAAGGCCGAGAAGCCGTACTCGTCCCCCGCACAGGTGGTTCTGACCGGCGATGAGGTCCCGAATTACCTCGTCACTGAGCACTTCTATGCGTACCTGCTCGACGCGCTCGCCGAAGGCCACGGCGTCTGGACTCGCTATGCGCTGACCCCGCTCGGCCTGGAGCCCGAGACGCGGGCTGAAGCGGCGCTCGAGGCATTCCTGCTCGACGTCCGCAATACGGTGACCTCGGGCCTCCACGTCGCTTACGACACGGAGGCGGAGCCCCAGAGGTTCCAGGCCGACCAGCTCAACTTCCGCATGGAAAAGATGGCGGCGATGGCGGTCGTGCACTCAGAAATGATCGAGCTGCTCGAGAAGGTCGGCGTCGGCACCGAGGGCATGATCCAGTTCATGGAGACCGAGATCCGTCCGGGCGTCACGGTCTCGATCGAAGCGCCGGTCGAAAAGAGCGCATTCGATTCCAGGGTCGACCAGGAAGCGATCTTCGCCTTCTACGACGAGGCTTTCGAAGCCGCGCGCCAGGGCCTCGAGCTGCCGGACACGGCCGCCCGAGCCCAGAAATCGAGCGGCGGCGGCGACGTGCTGAGCCTCGTCGGCGCCGCCCAGTTTCCGAATTGCGGCGAGGGCCTCGTCGGTCGCCGCGGCTGGCACCAGCTGACCCTTGTGTCCAAGAATCGGGCCAACCGACTGACCCTCCAGGGCCGACTCAAGGAATGCGGCTGGATCTTCGACGACTTCATCGGCGTCGGCTGCAATCGCACCGCCGTCGCGACGGCCGCCGGCCAGCGGATCTCCTGCTACAGCCAAGCCGGCGACACGCTGTGTCGCAATATCCGGGAGCACCGCGCCTGGCAGCACTACAACGTCGCCCGCAACGGCCTGTTCCCGCTCACCGGGTCCAACAACTCGAATTGCACCAAGCCGAATCGCTGCGACGATTTCTATCCGCCGCCGCGCTGATCGCTAAGTCCTCAGCACGGTTCGATTGATGGGCCCGCCCGGGGATCTTCCCCCGCGGCGGGCTCTTTTTAGATCCCGAAGACCGTCACGATGACCCGATCGACGAGCGGGCCATCGATACCGTCGACGGTCGCTGTGATCTCAAAGGACTCATCAAGGAACTGAGAGTCCACCGTCAGCGCCGCAGCGGCCACGCCTTCGGAGTTCGTGACCTGGACCTCGCCATCCGAGAACTCCCCCACCTCCGACGAAAAAGTCACCGGCCACCCCGGGAGCCGCTGGCCGGCCCCGTCGAAGACGGAGGCCCAGAGAATGACCGTCGAGACCTCGCCCGCGGGGATGATCGTCACGGACGACACGAGGGCTAGGGCCGCGGGCCGGCTCAAGACCGCGAGCTCCAGCCGGTCGACGGCCGCGAGGCCCTCCCCGTCCACGAGTCTCGCCGTGACCACCGCCGCCCGTCCGCCGAGGTCGTCCGCCCGGTAGAAAAAGCGGGCGCCGCCCCGACTGTCGACCACGAGCTCTGCCGGGTCCACGGAACCGAAATCGGCGCTGAGCTCGACCCGCCGCCCGGAGGCGGGGGCGCCTTCTTCGTCAAGAGCGAGCAGATCGATACCGGTGGACTCGCCGGCGAAGAGCACGAACTCGTCGGGCGTTAGGTCCACCGTCGGAACCGGTGTTCCAAAGACGTCGCAGGTCGGCAGGGCAAAAGTGTCGGTCAGACTCGGCGCCACGACCCCGGCCGGCTTGGTGTAGGTCCGCTCCAGCGCCGCCTCGGTATCGAGGACGCGGATCGTGTACCCGACGTCCGAAGCCGCCGAGGCGAAGACCCAGAAGCGGTCATTGAAGGCGCAGCCGTCGAGGACTTTGAGCACAAGCTCCCAATTCTCCGGGGCGAAGAAATAGAAGAGGCCGGAGTCCTCGGACGGCAGGTCCCGCGGAACCCGGCGGGCGCTACCGGACTCGCCGGTTTCGAGAAACCATTCGACCTGCACCTCGAATCGGCGATCCTGGAAGCAGAAGAGGCTTTCACCTTCCCGGCAGGGCAATACAGCCTTTGCCGGCCGCAGGGGCGAAATCCCATAGAAGGCCGGGTAACCCGGTTCGACTTTTGGGGCGCCTTGGACCGCGGGGAGGTCCTGGGCCCGGACCCCCGGGGCGGCGGCCAGGGCAGCCAGCGTGATCCCGAAGCTGAGCCATGCCCAGCGGCTGCGTCGCGTCGCTCGAGTGCTTGTGGTCGCCGTCATTTTCTGAACCCTCCGTCGATTCGAAACAGACGGGGCCCACATCGGGTGGTCCTAAGGTGCCCGGCCGGCTCGGCCCGGGCCCCGAAGCTAAAGCGCGCCCCGTCGCGTGATCCTAGGGCACGGGATCAACGAAAAGAGTGAATTCATCGAAAAAAGCTGACCCGGTTCGCTTCAGCCATTCCGCGTCTACGGTCGGCCCCGAGAAATCAAGCCGAGATCACCCCAATGAATGGAGACGCGATCGATGAAACGCCTGAGCCCTTTGCTGACGATTCCACTGCTGGCGCTCGCGCTGGCCTCGACCACGCCCGACACCGGCTTCGCCGGCGACGACTGCATCACCACGTGCTTCCCTGGCCCCGACTCCGGATGCGACGGCGTGACGCCGTGTTGCGTCGAGGTGCCTTGCCCGCCTTTTGACGCATCGAACAACACCAAAACGATCTGCCTCCCGGAGGTTCAGATCGACGAGCCCGAGCCGGACGCGCTCGCGCCGCCGCCGAGGATGTTTGGCGGCGGCGGTGGCGGTGGCGGTGGTGGCGGTGGCGGTGGCGGTGGCACCGAGGACTCGATCACCGTCCAGGCCGGGGCCTTCCAAGGCCAAACCGGCACCGCCGAGATCCCCTTCGGCGGCTCGGGCTTCGCCAGCGGTCTCTTCCACGATGTGCCCGAATTCGACGGTACTTTTGCGATTCAAGCCGGTGATGACGGCTCCGTTTGCTTTAACTTTGACATCTTCAATCCCAACGGCGTCGACAGCTTCTTTTTCTTCGACATGGAGTTCCCCGTCGACATTGCCACCCAAGATTCCTTTGAGCTCCTGAACCTTCTGATCGCCGCCCTCGAAGACCAGAATGGCGACGGTGCGGTGCTGACCGACATGCGGCAGGACATGGTCGGCCGCACCGCCGACAATGTGGTCAATACGTTCTCAGAGGTGAGCCTCGGCCCGGAATCGGCACTAGCTGACGCTCTCGCCGAAGCTTCTTTCATCGCCGGCCCGACCCAGGGCTCACCGCCGCCCAATGGCGATCTCGAATCCATGTCGATCTTTTTCGGTATGACGCTGTCCCCGGGCGATCGATTCGCGGGGCGAGGTGTCGCCTACGCCAAGGAAGATGGCACAGGCCCCGCCTGTGACGTACCGAATTTCATGGACGGACCGTCCGTGATTTTCCAGGACGGATTCGAGTCCGGCGATGCGGCGGCGTGGGATGCCAATCCATAGCCCCGCTACGGTGACGCCCGCTCATCGAACCTGCATCTGTCGATGCATCCAGCCCTTGGTGAGGCGCCACTGACGCACCACGGACGAGCGGGACAGGCCCATCACTTCGGCGGTATCTTCAAGGGACAACCCGCCGAAAAACCGCAGCTCGACGAGCCGCGCCTTGTCCGGATCTCGACGGTCCAGGTCACGGATACAGTCATCCAAGGCGAGCAGCTCCGAAGCCCGCTCGCCGAAGGGGACCTCCCCCAGCGACTCGAACGAAAGCGCGGGCTGCTCACCGCCGCGCTTCTGGGCTCCTCGACTGCGGGCGTCGTCGACGAGGATGCGTCGCATCAAGCGCGCGGCGACGGCGAAGAAGTGGGCCCGATCCCGCCAGTCGGCCGACCGCTGGTCCACGAGGCGCAGGAAAAGCTCGTGCACCAGGGCCGTGGTCTGTAGGGACCCGGAGGATTCCGCACGCAGGCGTCGGCTCGCCACCCGCCGCAGCTCGTCGTAGAGCGAATCAAAGAGCGCTTCGCCCGCGGCTTTTTCACCGGCGGTCCACCGGCGCAGGAGCACCGTGGTCTCTTCGGTCTTATCGGGGTCAGACATAAGGACTCAGCGCCGGAAACGGAGGAGCTTGGGCGCAACTCTTAGAATATCAGCATGGTGAGCCGGGACGAATCGGAGCGATGGCGACGCAGTGAAGCCATCGCCGACGCGTGCCTGGAGCTCCCAACCGAGCGCCGGGCCCATTTCCTGGTCGACCGCTGCCGTGACGACAGCGAGCTGCTCGAAGCCGCCCTCGATCTGGTGCTCGCCGCTGAAGAAGCGGCGGATATCCCGACGCCGGTCTGGCGTCCGCGGGCCGGCGACGTGGCGCCCCAAACGTTCGACGCGGCCGAGGATATCGATCGATTCGAGGTCGGAGAAAAGCTCGGCGAAGGCGGCATGGGCATCGTCTACCGCGCTCAGCAGACCGAGCCCGTCGAGCGCCAGGTGGCGCTCAAAGTCGCGCGTCATCCAATCCACGGCGAAGGTCAAACCCGCCTCGCCATTGAGCGCCAGGCGATGGCGAAGCTCCAGCACCCCAATATTGCCCAGGTCCTGGAAGCTGGCAGCACCGCCGAGGGCCATCCGTACTTCGCCATGGAGCTGGTCGAGGGCGCCCGGCCGATCACCCAGTACTGCGACCGCCGACGGCTCGGGGTGGATTCGCGACTTCGGCTCTTCCTGGAGGTCTGTTCCGGCGTGCAGCACGCCCACCAGAAGGGCATCGTCCACCGCGACCTCAAGCCCTCGAATATCGTGGTGAGGTCGCCCGACCCCGGGGACACCACACCGACCGCCAAGATCATCGACTTCGGCATCGCCAAGGTGCTCGAAGACGAGGCCCTGCCCCCGAGCCTGACCGGCGGTCAGATTCTCGGGACCCCGGCGTACTTGAGCCCGGAGAGTCTCTCCGGCGCCGCCGCCGACACCCGGACCGACGTCTACAGCCTCGGCGTCGTGCTCTTTGAGCTCCTCGTCGGACGCCAACCCTTTCCGCGCCGGGATGGTGAGACGCCGCTGATGCATCTGCAGCGCATCGTGGATTCGCCCGGCGCCCCGCGGCTCAGCCGCGCCTGGTCCCAACTCGACTCCGCCGCGCGATCCGAACGCGCCCGGGCGCTCGGGACTTCGCCCCGGGCCCTCGACCGGCGCTTCCGGGGTGACTTGCAGTGGATCCTCCAGGCGGCCCTCGCCGTTGACCCCGACGCCCGCTACGCCACGGTCGCGGAGCTCGCCTCCGACCTCGGGCGCTTTCTGCGGAACGAGCCCGTGCTCGTCGGGCCGCCGAGTCGCCGCTATCGTCTGCGCAAATTCGTCTCCAGGCACCGCACCGCCTCGATCTCGGCGCTACTCGTGACGCTGAGCTTGGTCGGCGGCTTGGTCGCCCGAACCTTCGAAGCCGACCGCGCCAACCGGGAGGCCCGGGACGCGGCGCTGGCCCGCGACGAAAACGCCCGCATGCTCGACTTCGTGCTCGATCTTTTCGCGGCCTCGGACCCCGCCGAGAGCCAGGGCCGCGAGCTCTCCGCCCGCGACGTCCTGAAGCGCGGCACCGAGCAACTCAACTCCGGGGATCTCGACGAGTCTCCGCGGGTCAGGGCTCGCCTGCTGGGCGAGATCGCGGAGATCCACTGGGCGCTCGGCGATCCGCGCGAAGGGCTGACGCTCGCCGAGCAAGCCCTCGCCCTGAACCGCGAAGACCTGGGCGCCCTCCATCCCGAGACCGCCGGCTCCCTGCACCTCACCGGCACTTGAGCGAGCGTGGTCGGCGACTACGACCGCTCCGAGGAGCTGCTCCTCAAGGCCCTCACCCTCCGCCGACGGCTGCTCGGCGAAGGCAGCCCCAAAGTCGCCGATACCTTGGCCAACCTCGGCGCGATCCAGGAAGAAACCAGCCGCTTCGAAGACGCCCTCGAAAGCTACCGCAACGCGCTGGCGATCTACCGGGAGGACGAGCCCGATTCCCTCGCCGTCGCGAACGTGCTCAACAATCTCGGCGTGCTCTACCTGGAGATGGACCGCTCGCCCGATGCCGAGCAGAGTCACCGCCGAGCCGCCCGTATCCGGGAGGACAGGCTGGGCCCTCGCCATCCGGCGGTGCTCGAGTCGTGGCGAAACCTCGGCGAGTCGCTCGTGCACCAAAGACGCTACGGGGAAGCGCTGGTCTACCTCCGGCAGGCGCTCGAGGCCTCCCGGGAGGTCCTCGGCCCCGATCATCCGCAGGTCGGCCACGGCGTCAACAACCTCGGCCACGCCCTGCGGTCCCTCGGAGACTGGCAGGAAGCCGAAGCCGCCTACCGGCGGGCGGAAGATATCTACGGCCAGGCCATGGGCTCGGCCGACCATCCGTGGGTCGCCTACCCCCTGACCAACCTCGGACTGACCTACAGCGATCAAGGTCGCTATGCCGACGCGATCCGGGTGCTGCGCCGGGCCGACGCCATTCGCACCGCCCGCGACGTGGACGAGCTCACCCTCCAGACCAGTCGTCTCTACTTGGGGGCGTCGCTGCGGGCCGCCGGCCAACTCGACGACGCTGAGCCCTTACTCAGGACCGCAGCGGATCGCTTCGAGGCCACGGCGTCCGGCGGCATGCTGCACCGAATCTCCCTCGTGGAGCTCGGTCTCCTGAGCCTCGAGCAGGGTGCCCCCTCCGAGGCCCAAGACCTGCTCGAGCTCGCCCTCGATCTCTCCGAGGAGCACCGCGGACCGACGGCCACCTGGGCGGGCGCCCAATTCGGCCTCGCCCAGATCGCCCGGGCCCGGGGCCATGAAAAGCGAGCGCGCCGGCTCGCCGAGGAAGTCTTTTCGGTCGTCGAAGGACTCCCCGCCGATCATCGGCGGCGGGTCGACGTGGGCCGCTTTCTCGACGGCCCCTGAGGTCGACCCCGTCTAGCGACCCCAGGCCGGGATCGCGACGTCGGGGCTGACCTGGGACATCGATGTCATTCACATGACAGAAAATTAACTCGCGTCTCCGCCGCATTTCGGACAAAATAGAGATATTCAAATGCCATAACGTCGCAGAACTTGGAGACGGTTAACCGCAGAAAACGGTTAACAAGGAGACCGGAATGAGAACGGTTGGTGTACTCGCGGTTGCATGGCTCGGCCTGCTGGGCGTCGTCGGATGGGCTCCGGCGCATGCGGATGTCCAGGTCAACACGTTTACAACGTCGTCACAGTACAGCCCGGCCGTGGCGACGGACGCGGACGGCGATTTCATCGTGGTGTGGGCGAGCCTCGGGTCCGACGGCACCGACTCGGACGGTTTCAGCATCCAAGGCCAGCGTTTCTCGGCCGACGGCTCGCCGGCGGGCGCCCAATTCCAGGTCAACGCTTATACCAGCGGCAGCCAGCGGAGTCCGGAGGTCAGCATCGACGCCGACGGCGACGCCGTGGTCGTCTGGGAGAGCGATATTTCACCCGGCGGCGACAGCTCAAATTCCAGCATCCAAGGCCAGCGCTACGCCTCCGACGGATCGCCGGTCGCCTCGCAATTCCAGGTTAATACCTACACGTCGGGGCCCCAGCAGTCTCCGGCGGTGGCCGTCGACGCGGATCGCGACTTCGTGGTGACCTGGACCAGCCAAAATGCGGGGGGCAGCGACTCGTCCAGCTACAGCATCCAGGGACAGCGCTACGCGTCCGACGGATCCGCCATCGCCGCCGAATTTCAAGTCAACACCTACACCAGCGGAGAGCAGACGAGCTCGTCGGTGGGGATGGATTCGGACGGTGATTTTGTGGTTGCCTGGAGAAGCGCGACCTCCACCGGCGCCGACACCTCCGCCGATAGCGTCCAAGCCCGTCGCTTCGCCTCGGACGGCTCGGCGGTGGCGGGCCAATTCGAAGTCAACGGCTTCACCACGGGCGTGCAAACCAGTCCGTCGGTGGCCGTCGACGCCGACGGCGACTTCGTCATCGCCTGGATGAGCGCCGGCTCCGCGGGTACCGACTCCGACGCCTACAGCGTCCAAGGCCAGCGCTACGCGTCGGACGGCACGGCCGCCGGCTCCCAATTCCAGGCCAACACCTACACCACGAGCCTGCAGTTCGACCCCTCGGTGGCGATGGACGCCGGTGGCGGTTTCGTCATCACGTGGAATAGCTCCGGATCGGCGGGCACCGACACGTCGGGCCCCAGTATCCAGCTCCAGCGCTACGCCTCGGACGGAAGCACCGTGGCGGCAGAATTCCAGGTCAATAACGTCACCTCGGGTTTCCAAGACAGTCCCCAGATCGCGGTGGACGCGGACGGTGACTTCGTCGTGGTGTGGACGAGCTCAAGCTCGAGCGGCACGGACTCGTCGGGCTATAGCGTCCAGAAAACCGATCCTGGCTTCGTGCCGGTTGAGCTCGTGTCCTTCCGCGTCGACTAGCCATCGCCACCGGCCCCCCCGCCGTGGCTTAGACACGCCCCGGAGTGGCGATGTCTCTGGAGGTGACCGCGGTGGGCCCTCAGTCGGCCTGCTCGCCGTCGGTGAGCCATGCTGAGACCGCCGCGCCGGTCTCCTCCAGCACGTCCTCCGGCGTGCGCCCGGAGCGTTTGAGCACCGCGAATCCATGGTCGGCGCCGTCGAGCCAGTGGAGCGTGATGTTGGGCCGGCCGCTGACCACGCCTTCGAGCAGCTCGCGGTCGGCGAGCTTGTCGCGGGTCCCCTGGAGAAAGAGCATCGGCAGCCCCACCTCGGCGAGGTGCTCCGCGCGGCTCACCCCTGGCTTGCCCGCGGGGTGGAGGGGGTAGGCAAAGAAAATCAGGCCCTTAACGTCGGGCAGCGGCCCGGCGGCCTGGGCCATCGACGTCATCCGGCCGCCCATGGATCGACCGCCGGCGAACAGAGGCAGCCCGGTCCCTAGCCCTCTGGCCGCCTCGACGGCGGCGCGGACCGTCGCCATGAGTTTCGGCGGCCGGTCGGGGCCGCCGCGGCCGGCTTGTCGGTAGGGAAACTGGTAGCGCAGCGACGCGAGCCCGCGGGCGGCCAGCGTCTCGGCGAGCCCGACCATGCCCCGGTGGCGCATATCGGCGCCGGCGCCGTGGGCGAGCACGACGAGTGCCTTAGCCCCCTCCGGGCGCCAGAGGACGGCGTCGACGGCGAGGCCTTCGGCGACGGGGATGCTGAGCGTGTGCTCTTCGGTGGCCATTGGGGGTTCCTCCGGTCCCAGGCGGTTCCTCCGGTCCCAGGCGGCGGTCGCGCCTGGAGAAGCTGGCGTCAATGTCGCACAATTCTAGGGGACAGTCACCGACCAGGGCACCGTATCCCCCGATTCAAAACCGTCCACAAAGACCACACAGGCATTGCCGCTATCACCGTCGTCACAGTCCCGGTCGGCGCATAAACCGTCGCCATCGCCGTCGCCGGTGGCGTCGTTGCCCAAGCAGATATCGCCGCACTCCTCGCCGATACCGTCGCCGTCCAGGTCGGACTGGTCCGGATTGAACAGCCCCGGGCAGGTGTCCACGCCGTCCTCCGCGCCGTCGGCGTCCCCGTCGCGGGACTCATAGGCGCCGGCGTCGCAGCCGTCGTCGGCGTTAGCGACGCCGGGAAAGTCCACGGGTCGACCCTCGCCGCGCTGATCCAGCGTGACCCCGGACGCGGCGCAGCTCGCGGCGTCGATGGCGAGGCTCGTCAGGCTCACGGGGAGGGTGCGCACGCAGGTCCCGTCGGGCAGGGGCACCGCGCAGCCGTGGTCGCCGAGCGTCAGCACCTCGACGTCGACGCCGGTCTGGTCACCCGCGGCGGTGAAGTCACAATCCCCGGCGTCACCGACGAGGTTGAAACCGAGGCCTTCGACGCGGCCCCAGCAGTCGCTCGCGAGGGAGCCCGCCGGGCTATTGCGCGTATTGCCGGCGACGATCGAAGCGCGCATTTCGGGCGCGCCGTCCGCATAGATCCCGCCGACCGCCAGGTCGGGGGTGGTCTCCTCCGAAGAGAACGCCTGATTCCCCACCGCGGTCACATGGGTGAACGTCGGGCTCACGAAGATGAAAAGAGCTCCGCCGCGCGCCAACTGGGCGCCGAAATTGCCGGCTCCGACCGCCACCAGATTGCCCGAAAAACTCACGTTTACATACTCGGGGCCGCTCGCATCGTAGACGGCTCCGCCCTCCGCAAAGCCGCGGCGGACCAGCCCGTCCCCGCCGAGGGCCGCATTATTCTCAAACGTGACGTCCTCGATGCGGCGGAGATCGGCGACCGCGTTACTCGCGAAAATGGCGCCGCCGCGGCCGGTCACCCCGTTCCGGCCGGGCCCCGCCTGCGAGACATTGCCCCGGAAGCGGGTGTTGATGATCTCGTCCGTGGGTTCATAGAGCGCGCCGCCCCACGTCCTCCCCCCATCCGTGGCCGTACTGGCGCCGCCGATCGCCCGGTTGCGGTCGAAAATGGAGTCGCGGATGGGCCCGGTGCCGCCGAAGATCGCGCCCCCCAAAGCCGGCCCGCCGAACCCGCTCTCTGAAGCACCGCCCTCGGCGCGATTGTCGATGAATGAGGTGCCGGTGATCGACTCGATCGAATTGACGGGCCCCAGGGATATCTCTTCGACCATGATCGCGCCGCCGCGAGCGTCTGCACCGGCCCCCTGGGTCCCCGAGGCGCCGACGGCCACGTTGCCCCTGAAAACGCTGTCGGTGATCGGACCGAACTCGTTTCCGTTGAAGAAATAGACCGCGCCGCCCCGGCCGCGGGCGGAGCTGGAACCCCCGGGAGCCCCTCCGCCGGCCTGATTGTCTTCAAATGTGGAGCTTTCTATCGAAGTGATCCGTCCATCGGACTGGATTGAAATGGCTCCCCCCAGGGCTCTGCCGGCGCCGATCGCGCGATTCCCAGTGAAGGTTGAAGCAACCACGGTGACTGAACCGAACTCGCTCACCAGGACAGCTCCCCCCTGGGGCGTGAATCCGGTCAATGACAGCGCCGTATTGAGTTCCAGCGTGGAATCTTCAACCGTGAGAAAACCCCGACTGACGAAGAAACCGCCGCCCACGCTGGCGCAACCGTGGGCGGCCGTGACGCCGCTAAGCGTGAGGCGTCCGCTGACCACATTCGCGAGGCGGAAGCGATTGGGAGTCCCTTCAAGGCAGCCAAAACTCGGATGACGGGTGATCGAGTCGGCCCGCCCCGCCTGGATGGTGATCTCTGAGGTGACGTCGGGAAGACCGCCGAAGTCACCCCGCTGTTGGCTCGAACGCACCGTATCGGCGCCGTCAAGCACCACATCGGCGTCGAGGACCAGCACATCGGCGCCGGGATCCCCCGCGGCGCAGCCGCCGGTGGCGCTATCCGTATTCGCCGCCTCTATCGCGTCGCCGAGGGTGCAAAGTCCGCCGTCGACCGCGATCGTCGCGGCCGTGGCGGCGGACGCGGGCCAGAGCCAGGGGAGCAGAG
>JBCDKB010000142.1:0-17470 GCA_038747035.1 Acidobacteriota bacterium
GAGCTTGGGATTTATCTTCCTCCTTGCCTTGGTGTTGATCTACCTCGTGCTTTCCGCCCAATTCGAGAGCTTCCGCGACCCGCCAGCGCCGCCAAAGCCCCGGCGAGCGCCAGGGGCACGGTGAGCATGATCACCAGCGGGTCGCGGAAGCTCTCGAATTGGGCGGAAAGCACGAGGTAGATCAACACCAAGGCAAGGAGGAAGATAAATCCCAAGCTCGACGCCGACTCTTCGAAGTCCTTGGACTGGCCGGCGAGGGCCGTGGCGAAGGAGTCATCGAGCACCTCCGCCGCCGCTGCGCGCATCGCTTCGATGCCGTCGCCGACCGTCTTGTTGGGGGCTAGGGACGCCGAAACCGTGGCCGACACATAACGGTCGAATCGATAGATCTGCGGCGGCGCCGCCTGCTCCCGCAGCGTCACCAGGCTATCGAGCTGCACCAGCTGGCCGCCCGAACCTTTGACGAAGAGCGACGTGAGATCGAGCGGATCATCCCGGTTCTCCCGCAGCAGCTGGCCGATCACCCAATACTGCTTGCCGTCCCTCAAGAAGAAGCCGAAGCGCTGACCGGAGAGCGCCGCCGACAGGGTTTCGCCGATATCCCGCGCCGACACGCCGAGGTCCTGGGCGCGGGCGCGGTCAATATCGATCACCAGCTCCGGCTTGTTGAACTTCAGATCGACCGTCACCACGCTGAAGGTCGGGTCCTGGCGGGCGCGCTCCATGAACACCGGCAGCGTCTCCCGCAGCTTCTCGAAATTCGGCGCCTGAATGACGAACTGCACCGGCTGGCCCCGACGTCCGCTGCCGATCGACGGCGACTGGGTCACAAAGGCGCGCGCCGCGGTCATCTCCTGCAAGCGCCCCGACACCGCCTCGGCGATTTCTTGCTGGGTCCGATCGCGCTCGGACGCCGACGTGAGCTTGATGCGCGCAAAAGCCGAATTGACGCTCGAGCTGGCGCCGAATCCCGGCGACGTCACGGCGATCAGCGCGTCGGTCTCCGGCACCTCGTCTTGGAGCATCGCCACCAGCTCCTCGACATAGGCGTCCATATAGTCGAAGGACGCCCCCTCCGGCGCCGAGGCGAGGATGCGGATCGATCCCCGATCCTCCATCGGCGCCAGCTCCCGCGGCAGCTCCTGGGCCAGCCACCAGGCGCCGCCGAATGTCGCGAGCAGGATCGGCAGGGCGAGCCAGCGGACCGTCAAGAAAGCGCCGAGGGACGCCCGATAGGCCGAGGTGAGGGCGCGGAAGGCCGGCTCGGTCGCCCGGTAGATCCAGGGCTGGCGCCGGCGCTGCTTGAGCAGGCGGGTGCACAGCATGGGCGTCAAGGTCAGCGCCGCGAAGCTCGAGATCAAAACCGCTCCGGCAATCGTGACGCCGAACTCCCGGAACAATCGACCGGTGAGGCCGCCGAGAAAAAGAATCGGCATGAACACCGCCACCAGCGACAGCGTGGTGGCGATGACCGCGAAGAAGATCTCCCGCGTGCCGTCGATGCCGGCGCGCATCGGGTCTTGGCCCGCCTCGATCTTTGAGTAGATATTTTCCAGCACCACGATGGCATCATCGACCACCAGGCCGATCGCCAGCACCATCCCGAGCATGGTGAGCACGTTGATCGAGTAGCCGGCCAGGTACATCACCAAGAAGACGCCCACCAGAGACACCGGGATCACCAGCGCCGGGATCAGCGTCGTCCGCCAATCGCGCAGGAAAAGGAAAATGATCGCGACCACCAGCGAGAGCGCGATCAAGAAAGTCTGCTTGACCTCCGAAATCGACGCGCGAATGTACTGGCTGACGTCGAAGCCGATACCGAGCTCGATATCCGCCGGCAGGTCGCGCTTGACCTGGGCGACCCGGCGATAGAACTCGTCGACGATTTCGACTTGGTTGGCCCCGGGCTGCGGACGCAGCACCACGCCCACCATCGGCACGCCGTCACGGCGCAGGAGGGTGCGCATATTCTGCGGCGCGATCTCCGCGTAGCCGACGTCGCGCAGGCGGACCTGGCCGGCGGCGTCTTGCTTCAGCACCAGGTCGTTGAACTGGTCCACCGTCTCGAGCCGGCTGCGGGTGCGCACCGTCAGCTCCACGTCCGCGCCTTCGATGCGCCCGGACGGCAGCTCCACGTTTTCGCGGTTGAGCACAGTGCGCACATCAACGGGCGTCAGCGAGTAGGCCGCGAGCCGCGCCGGGTCGAGCCACAGGCGCATCGAATAGTTCTTCTCGCCCCAGACGTCGACCGCGGCGACGCCGGGGATCGTCTGCAGGCGCTCCTTCAGCACGTTATTGCAGAAATCAGTCAGCTCCAGCAGGTTGCGGGCGTCGCTCTTGGCGTTCAAGAAAACCACCGGCGACCCGTCGGCGTCGGCCTTCGAGACCGACGGCGGGTCGGCGTCCGGCGGCAGCTCCCGCACCGCCTGGCTGACCTTGTCGCGCACGTCGTTGGCCGCCGTCTCCAGGTCCACCGACAGGTCGAAGGACGCGACGATCGTCGACCGCCCCTCGCGACTCGTAGAAGTCAACGAGTCGAGGCCCGGCACAGCGTTGATCCGCTCCTCGAGCACCTCGGTGATCTGGGACTCGACCACATCGGCGTTGGCGCCGACGTAGCTCGTCGAGACCGTAATCACCGCCGGATCCACCGACGGGTACTCGCGCACGCCGAGCTCACGGAAAGCGATGGCGCCGAAAATGATGATCACCAGCGACATCACGACGGCGAGCACCGGGCGGCGAATGGATAGCGTGTATAGCGTCATGGGAGCGGATCCTGCGGCAACTTCAGGGGCGATGACGCGCCCCGCGGGCGTCACCGTGGTCAGGGGTGTGTGCCCTTATTCGAAAAAATAGACGCCGAGTCTCGCTCAGGCGGACGATGTTTACAGGCTGCTTACAGCTTCAGGATAGTCCGCAGGAGGTTTTGACCTTCTCGATCCGCCGCTTGGTCCCTACCCTCCGGCCGTGACCGACCGGGTAATACTCTTCGACGATTTCCAGGACTCGCCCGTACATCTCGAGCGCCCCGGCGCAATCGCCTTCTTCCAAAGTCATTGTCGCCAAATTGAAATAGCCCGCGGCGACGTTCGGATGACTCGCCCCGTAGACCTGCTCGTCAATCGCGATGGCCCGGCGGATGTATGGAATCGCCTGCTGACGCTGTCCGAGCATGGTGTGGGCGATGGCCAGGTTATTGAGCGGTAGAGCCAGTCGAGGATGGTCGACCCCGTCGCTCGCTTCGGACAGGTGCAAAGCCTGTTCGAGGGGAGCTACGGCCTCCGCGGCGCGGTCCATTTCCGTGAGCAGCAGCCCTTTCACCGTGAGCGCGACCGCAATTTCACTCCCGTTATCCGTGAACAGACGCCGCCGAATCTCGAGGGACGCGTCGACCGCTTCGAGCCCCTCTTCAAATCGCCCTTGATTCTTCAAGGCGCTCGCCATGTTGTTGAGGGCGTAGGCCTCGATCCGCCCGTTGCCACCGGCGACCGCTGGGCTTTCGAGAATCTCGCGGTAGATCGCTTCGGCCTCCCCGTACGCCCCGGACAGGTTGAGGGCAACGCCGTAGTCATTCATCGCGGAGACCGTCTTGTTCGACGCCGGTCCAATTCGGCGTTTGAAGATCTCAACGCTGTCGCGGTGGAGCTCGAGCGCCGGCTCCCAAAGGGCCAAAGACCCGTAGGAACCGGCGATGGCCGTCATCAGCTCCGCCTGGACCTCCGGCTCGTCCTGGAGCTCGTCCCGAATCCGCTCGGCGCCGCGGTCCAGCAGGTCGCGCAGCGTCACGTTCGGCGTCGCCCCCACCCGATCCGTATTGAGGGCCCTGAACAAATCCACCAGGAAGGTTTTCACCTGGTTGGCGGTCGACGCCTCGCGCTGGGCCCTCCCGGCTTCCTCGAGCGCGGTCTGCTCCGCCGCCCTCGCCCGCACGAAGCCGAGGCCGGTGCCGACGAAGCCGAGCAGAAAGGTCAAAGCGAGGATCGCCGAGGCCGCCAACGCGGCGCGGTGCCGGAGCATCCACCGACGGACGACGTAGGCCGTCGTCGGCGCGCGCGCTACCACCGGTTCTGAGCCTAGGTGGCGGCCGATGTCTTCCGCAAGCTCCGCCGGCGAGGTGTAGCGACGCTCGGGTTCCCGGGAGAGGGCCTTGGCGAGCACGGCCTCCAGGTCCCCCGCCACACGACGGCGCAGGCCATCCACGTCGGTCGCGCGGCACGCCGCCGACTGTTGCGCCTGCGAACCCTCGAGCAGAGACGCCATCGACGGTGGATCATCCTCGCGGAGGGCCCGCAGCCACGCGTCGAGACCTTCGCGCTCGCGGAGGGCTCGGGCGTCGAGCGGCAAGTGGCCGCAAAGCAGCTCGTAGAGCATGACGCCGAGGGAGAAAACGTCTGAGCGCGTATCGAGGGCCGCCGCCGCCCCCGACGCCTGTTCCGGACTCATATAGTCCGGCGTCCCGAGCCACTGACCCGCCACGGTCATCGCCGACTGACCGGCCCCCTCTTCAATGAATTTGGCGATGCCGAAGTCGATGATCTTCGCCGTCGGCATCCCGTCTTCTTCGAACACAAGCACATTCGAAGGCTTCAGGTCCCGGTGAATCACGCCTTTCATATGGGCGTGCTGGACGCCGCGGCAGACCGTTTGAAATAGACGAAGCCGCGCGCCGACGCCGAGCCGGTTGCGATCACAGTAGCGGTCGATCGGTTCGCCATCGATGCGCTCCATGGCCAAAAACGGCCGCCCCCGGTGGCTGCCCACTTCGTAGACCCGCGCGATGGACCGGTGGCCCATCAAGGCAAGCGCCTGTCGCTCAGACTCGAAACGCCGAGCCGCCTCCTCCGAAGCGAGGCCCGTACGGATGAACTTGACCGCGACCTCGCGCGCGATCGGTTCCTCCTGGACCGCCAGGAAGACCTCGCCCATGCCGCCGCCGCCCAGGCGCTGCCGCAGCCGGTAGGCCCCGACCTGCTCCCCGACCTCCGGTCCAGACAAGGACTCGTCGAGGCGGACCGGCTCTTCGAGCCACGATCCCCGGGCGTCGAGGGCGGCGAGCAGCGAGCCCACCTCGCGCCGAACCGTGGGCGTCGACTCCGCGCGGTCAAGCCATTTCTCGCGCTCGGCCGGTCCCAAATCCGCCATTTCCGCCACGAGCTTCTTCACTTCCATCCACAGGGCTGGTTCCATCACGTCTCCACGGGCTCAGAATGCGACAAAAATACGAAGAATCAGGCGCTGAGCGCCCGGGCGAGGAAGGCCTTCGCCCCGGACCAATCCCGCTTGACGCTCGCCGGCGAGATCTCGAGCGCCTGGCCCGTTTCAACGACCGTCAATCCGCCGAAGAAACGCAGCTCCACGATCCGACACATGCGGGGGTCAAGGGCCTCCAGCTCCTGCAGCGCGCCGTCCAGCGCCAGGAGGTCCACCTCGCGGCGGGCCGCGACGCCGCCCAGCGCGTCGTCGTAGGTGATCCGCGGGCGCGCCTCACCGCGCTTGACGCTCTGGCGCGCGCGGTGGTGATCCACCAGGATCCGCCGCATCAAGCGCGACGCGAAGGCGAAGAATTGGGTGCGGGACACCAACCGCACGTTCAACTGCGAGCTCAGGCGCATGTAGAGCTCGTTGACGAGCGCCGTCGGCTGCAGGGTGTGTCCCGGACCCTCCCGACGAAAGTGCGACTGCGCCAGCCGTCGAAGCTCGTCGTTGACCAACGGAATCAGGCGCTCCAAAGCGGTCGGGTCGCCGCCGCCCCAGTGCTGCAAAAGCTCAGTGATGTCCCCGTCCATCCTTCAGGTCCCCTTCTGTCCGCGCCCTCGAGTCGCCCCGAGATCCTCCACGACCCTCACTGCCCCTAGCCAAGCCGAGACGTCTACCGCGGTCATGGCGTGCCGCAACGCAGACAAAAGGGTACCGGCGAGATGATCGTCTTGACGCCCTGTTCTTTGAGGCTAGCGAAGCGTCCGAACCCATAAGACTCGGTCACCGCCCAAAAGATTCCAGGGCAACCATTACGGCTAAAGCCTCAGCTTTGTTCTCAGACAGTCTCAGCCCGACGATCGGCCAGCCGTGACGCCATGAAGATTCCCTGGGCCACTGTCGAAATTTGCATCGCGATCACCGCCGTGGGAAGGCCCGGCGCGTCGAACCACAGACCCGCCGCGAGCACACCGGCGAGCACGGCGAGCTTGAGCGCCGTCGCGTGATTCACGGCTTGGGTCTTTTCGCGCGCGATCAGCAGCCCTTGGAACCAGGCGACCACCACCGCCAGCGCCGGTAGCGGCGCCGCCAACGCCAATCCCCACCATGCCCTATCGCCCACCAGCGGGTCGGCGTCCTGCAGGCCGAAGAGATAGAGCTGGAGCAATGGCGTCGCCACCAAAAGCACGGTGAATAGGCTCACGCCGACGGTCAGTCGCCGGCTGAAGGCGCGCAGCAACGGCAGCGCCCCGGGGCGTTCGGCCAAGGCGATCACCATCTCCGGGAGCGCGAGCGCCGCCGCGCGCAGGAAAAGCAGCGCCTGGAAGACCAAGGGCCACGCCGCCAGCGTCAGCGTCGGCTCGCTCAGCCGGGCGAGGGTAAAGGTCACCAGCGGCTGCGACGCGAGCGTCAACGCCGCGGTCATGGCGAGGGGCAAGTGAAAGTCCCAGAGGCGCCGATACGAAAGCGGCCGTTCCGACTCCGGGTCCAAATCCCGGATCACTTCCTGGGCCACGGCCGTGGCGTAGGCCGCTTCCACCAGCACGCCGGCGAGCAGCGCCCAGGCGAAGATGTGGATCCCCGGCAGCGAGCTCCAGGCCGCGAGTCCGAGGGCGGTACCCGCCGTCGCCGCGAGCCGCAGCGCCGTGCCGACGGCGATGGTCCGGGTCTTACCGAATCGGATCAGCACTCCCTGGAGGAACCGGCGCCAGGCGATGGCCGGGGTCCACGGCACCATGATCTGGAGCCCCGGCTGCACCCAGCGCGCCACCTCCGGCGGCGTGCCCAGGAGATCCTTCACCACCCAGCCGAAGAGCGGCGTGAACGCCACCGCCGTCGCCAGCACGGTCAAGAACACCATCCAGTGCAGCGTGAAACGCCGCACAACCAGGAACGACGGCCGATCCCGAACCAGCGCCGTCGACGTCGAGAGCAGATTGATCACCGGCGACTCGATCGTCACCTCGACGGCGAAAACAATCCCCAGCGCCGCCAGCATCACCACCTCGTTCGGCAGGCGATTCACCACCGCCGACAAAATCGGCCCTTCCGCGGTCATCAAAAGCCAGCTGGCGAAAAGCGGCAGCCAAAAAATAAAAATACGAGCTTGCGTCAGCGCGGCCACGGGGAACCTCGGGGAAAACGCCTTCAGAGAGCGCTAAAGGGCGGCGGCGAGACTACTCGCAAAGCGGGCTCGGGTCGAGCCTGGAAAGATCTCAAGCTTGCGCAGGCTTCGACGGGCACCTACACTGACGGTATGCCAAAGTCCGTCATCTACATACAAGACGACCTGAAACAAGATCTTGAGGCCGCTGCCCAAGAAAAAGGTTCTTCTGTAGCCGAGCTCCTAGAGCACATATCCAGAGCGTGGCTTCATCAGGCCAGAGCCGAGGCGGACAATGAAGAGCAGCTGCAGCTGCACGCCGCCGCGGCCACCCACTTTGGAACTATCCAAGGGTCCGATCCTGAGCGTGCGTCAAACGCGAGCAGGCTCATCAAGGCGAAGCTCGGAAAGCCAGGCGGGTGATGTCTCCCGGAGGGCTCATCGACACCGGAGCCATCCTCGCCCTACTTGACCGCAACGACAAGTGGCATCACAGCTGCGTCTCGGCATTCAGAAACCTAACGCTACCTCTGGTCACGACCTCAGCGATCCTGACAGAACTCTTCCATCTCCTAGGCCCCAACCCTTCCGAGTTCGAGAGCGCGTGGGCATTCCTTCGATCGGGCGCCGTCCGTGTGGTGCCGATCTCTGGAGAGAATCTGGCAGGGGTAGAGAGCCTGATGCGCAAGTACCGAGATCGTCCTATGGACTTCGCAGACGCCACGTTGGTCCAGTTGGCCCGAGAGGAGGGCCTGCGCGACATTCTTACCGTGGATCACAATGACTTCGAAACCTACAGGATCCGAGGTCGCGAGCCCTTCTTCATCCACCCGCCTCGCCTTTCGCCTTGACAGCCGGCCCGAGCTCGCCCTGGAGCTGACGGAGGAGATCGTCGAAGGCTTCCTGCATCTGCCCCATGATGTCGGAGGCGTCGGCGGCGGTGCCGCCGTTTTCTGCCGTCAAAAAGCCCGACCACAAAAGCGTGTCCTCTGAGCCGGAATAGAGCTTGAGGTCGAGGGCTAGGCGGGCGACTTGGCGGTCCGGCAGATCGACCTCCTCGAGACTGACGACGCGGCCGCTCAAGATCAGGTCGTAGTTTCCGACCACGCTCGCCGGTTCGGCGGTGGCCAGGCCGTCGAGGTGGCGCAGGCCGGCGGCGAGCGCCGTCGAGACGAGGCGGCCCGGCTCAGCGGCCCAGCGGTGGTGCTCATAAAAGCCCACTTCGCCGGCCCCTTCGCCGATCCGGTACACCAGTCGGCTCTGGTCATAGGGCGGGTCGACGGCGAAGGTCTCGACGCCGAGGCGCTGGCCCGCCGGCTTCTCAGCCGGCATCCCGTCCATGGCCGGCGGCGCCAGCAGGTAATAGCGCGTCGACGGCGCCGAGCCGCAGGCGGTGAGCGCGAGTCCGAGGGCCAAAAAGACCAGACCGGCGACAACGCGCGGGATCTGCGGACGCATGAAAGTCATCGGGGGCCTCCTTCGCCCGGACGGCGGTCCTGGCGTCTGGACGGAAAGATCAAGCGATTCGGCCGCTCACCCAAGGTGCGGGTGAGGTCTTCGAGGTGGTCGGCGGTGGCGCGCAGGTCGCGCATGGCGGCTTCGAGGTCGCCGATGCTGCCGGACACCGCGCCGAGGGTGTGGGACGCCGCGCCGAGCGTGCCGTCGGCCGACTCGATCAGGCCCGAGAGACGCTCGCCGTCCGGGCCGATCGAGGTCCGCAGGTCGGCGATCAGACGCCGCGCCTCTTCCGTGACGGCGGGCACGCCGCCGACGCCGGCTTCCACGCTGCCCAGCGTCGATTCGACCTGCGCCAAGAGCGCCGGCAGCCGAGGCCCGGTGTCTTCGAGCGTCGCGCGCAGCAGGCGCAGCGTCTCCTGGACCTCCGCCGCGTTTTCTTCGGACGCCAAGGCCTCGATGCGGTCGAGCAGCGGATCGACCCGGCCGCCGATCGTGCGCACCAGCGTGGTCGTCTCGTCCAGCAGCACCACCGCCCGGTCCACGACGCCGCCCATCTGGGCCATCACGTCGCCGAGGGACGCGGTGGCCCCGCCGCCGCGCAGCTCGTCGCCGTCGGCGATCGGCGTTTGCCCGGAGGCCAGGGGCTCCAGGGCGAGGAAGCGCCCGCCGAGCAAACCGTCGCTGCCGAAGAGCGCCCGCGACTGCTTGGCGACCGGCGCGCCCCGGTCGAGCTCGATGGTGAAGACCACCGGCCACTCGCTTTCGCCGCGCAGCTCGACCGCCACCACCTCGCCGACCCGCACCCCGGCCACCCGCACACCGTCGCCGGCGCGGATGCCGCCGGCGTCTTTCATCAAGACGCGATGCTCCGTGCTCGACGGCCCCCACGGGTCGACGCCGGCGACCCACAGGCTGAGCCCCACGAAAAGCGCCAAACCGACGATGACGAAGAGGCCCGTCCTGATTTCGCTCGCTCGACTCATGGTTCAGTCTCCCATTGGCGCATCAGCTTCACGTAGCGCTCCTGCTCTTGATGCTCGGGCGCCGGGGTCCGGTCCAAGAAGCGACGGACCCAAGGATCTTGACTCGCCCGCACCTCATCCACCGGCCCGGTATGGACAAAGCGACCGTCACGCATGATCGCGAGGCGGTCGGCGATCGCGAACGCGCTGTCCAGCTCGTGGGTCACCACCACCAACGTGACCCCGAAGACGTCGCGGAGGCGAATCAACAGCTCGTCGAGCTCGGCGGCGGTGACCGGGTCGAGGCCGGCCGAGGGCTCGTCGCAAAACAAAATGCTCGGGTCGAGCGCCATGGCGCGGGCGAAGGCGGCGCGCTTCTGCATGCCGCCGGAGAGCTCCGACGGCAGCCGATCCATGGCGTCTTCCAGGCCGACGAGGGACAGCTTGATGCGCGCGATGATGCGACGGGTCGACGCCGGCAGGTCGGTGAATTCCCGCAGCGGGAGGTCCACATTCTCCGCCACCGTCATCGAGCCGAAGAGCGCGCCGCCCTGGAAAGCGACGCCGAGTCGCTGGCGCAGCTGGCGGGCCTCGTCGCGGGAGGCGCTGAATAGGTCGACGCCGTGGAGCAAGACGCTGCCGGCGTCCGGGCGTTCGAGCCCGATCATGCAGCGCAGCAGCGTCGACTTGCCGCTGCCGCTGCCGCCGAGGATCACCAAGCTCTCCCCCGCCTCGACCCGCAGGTCGAGCTGATTGAGCACGACCTTGTCGCCGAAGGCCTTGCGCAGGCCGCGGATTTCGATCGCCGGCGGCGTCGACCCCTGAGAAGCCGGGGAATCAGCCCGTTCCGCCATCATTTACCCACGTAGAACCACGCCGTGAAAATCAGGTCGGCGGCGATGATCAAAATGATCGACCGCACGACGGCGGCGGTGGTCGACCGGCCGACGGCGCTGGCGCCGCCCCGCGTCTCGAGCCCTTGTTGACAGGCCACCAGGCCGATCAGTCCGCCGAAGAAGAACGACTTCACAACGCCGCTCCACAGGTCCTCGAGGGATAGCGCGGCGATGCTGTCCGCCCAATACGACGAAAAGCCCAAGCCCAAAACGAAGGTGCCGACCGCCGAGCCGCCGAGGATGCCGAGGGCATCGGCGAAGAAGGTCAAGCACGGCACCGCAATCAACAGTCCGCCGAGCCGCGGCACGACCAGATAGGCGACCGGGTCGATGCCCATCACGGTGAGCGCATCGACCTCCTGGGACACCTTCATGGTCCCGAGCTCGGCGGCGATCGACGAGCCGACGCGTCCGGCGACCAGGATCGCGGTCATCAGCGGCGCCAGCTCGCGGGTGACGGAGATCGCCACGAGGTCGGCCACCAGCTGCACCACGCCGAGCTGCTGCAATTGGTGCGCCGACTGCAGCGCCAGGATCATGCCGATGAGCAGCGAAATCAGCGCCACGAGCGGCAGCGTGCCCGTGCCCGCCCGCTCGACCTGCTTCACCCAGGCCCGCCACCGGGGTCGCTCACCCCGGAACGGACCGACCAAGGCCCGATCGGCCGCCTGGGCCGACAAGCCGGCGAGTCGGCCGGCCGTGGCGAGCTCTTCTTCGACCGCGGCGCCGAGGGTGGCGAGGCGACCGAGGCCAGTACCGTGGGCGTTGGCGGGCGACGCGTCGGACACGGGGTCAGCGCTCAGCCGACGCCGTGCCGCAAGGCTCGCAAGCGTCCGCGGTCACCGCGGGGGCGCCTAAGGCGTCACCGAGGCAGCCGTAGCACCGTTCGAGCGCTTCGTTCAGGCCGGACAGCTCGAAGACTTTGCGGACCGAAGGACTCGGCGTGCAAAACGAGACGTGCGGGCCCCGATGGCGGGTCTCCAAGAGCCCTTCCACCAAGACCGCCATCGCTGACGTATCCATGGTTTCCACCTCCGCCAGCTCGAGCACAAGGCGGCTCTCGCGCGTATTTCCCCGGGCCTCGATGGCGCGGAAAAGGTGAAGACGCAGCTCCGAGGCCTCGCGGTAGGTGGCCCGCCCCTCCAGGTGAAGGACGTCCGTCTGCGGCTCCACGTCCTGCTGCCGAGTGATGTTGAGACCGTTCATCGTGTCGTCATGTTAGCCGAGTCTTCGACCTCAAGGCGAAGGCCCATGGCGCCCTGAGCCTCGCTCCGCGTCCAATTGGAGTCGCCGAACGAATCCATGGCTACGCCCACTTGCCTTGTCCTTGGCCCCTGGAGGCGCTTAAATGCTCCAGCCACAGTCTCTTATGAAGATGCACGATCGGAGAGCTGCATCTGTCGACGGCCGATCGCCGGCGAAGCGCCCGCGACAAGGCGCCGAATCCGACGCGAGCGCACCCAACGCAGACGATGACCTGAGCCGAACCCGCTGGGGCGGCGCGGTACCCTCCCGCCCCTCCGGCACCGGCGTCGCTCCCGGCGACCTGCTCGCCGACCGCTTCCAGGTCCAGGAGCGACTCGGCCGAGGAGGCATGGGCGAGGTCTTCTCAGCCCAGGACACGGTCCTCGGCGAAGCGGTGGCCCTCAAGGTGGTCCACCCCCATCCCTCCGACGCCCAGGACGGATTCCGACGCCTGAAGCGGGAGGTCCAGCTCGCCCGTCGCGTCACCCACTCCAACGTCTGCCGAATTTTCGACCTCATCCAGCACCGCGGCGAAGACGGAGGCCAACTCCTCCATCTCGTCAGCATGGAGCTCCTGCGCGGCGAAACGCTCCGCGATCGCCGCGCCCACAGCGGGAGCCTCCCGGTCGACGAAGCGCTCGCCATCATCCGCCAGATCGCCCGCGGCTTAAACGCCGCCCACCGCTACGGCATCGTGCACCGAGATCTGAAGCCGAGCAACGTCATGCTGGTGGATGAGGCCGGCGGTCTCCGCGCCGCGATCACCGACTTCGGCCTCGCCCGTGTCGTCGGCGCCGGCACTCGGGACTCGGCCTCGAGCCGGATCCACGAGCTGGTCGGCACCCCCGCCTATATGGCCCCGGAACAAATCGCCGGCGAACCCCTGTCCCCGGCCACGGATATCTACAGCCTCGGCCTGGTGCTCTACGAGCTGCTCGCCGGTCGACTGCCGTTCTCCGGCAGCTCCGTCTGGGAGCTCGCCGCCCAGCGCGTCAGCCATCCGCCGACGCCGATCGTGCGCTACGTGCCCGACCTCGACGCCACCGTACGCGCGCTGATCGACCGCTGCCTCGCCCGGGATCCCGCTGCGCGCTTCGCGTCCACGGGCCAGCTGCTGAACGTGCTCGACTTCGGCGACGGCAGCTGGGATGTCTACGGCCGCAAGCCCCACGGCGCGCCCTGAATCCCCCAAAACGACCGCCCCCAAAGACCTCCAGCCGATAGGGGCGATCTGCTCAGGAAACTCGGCCGCACCCAAAGGCCGAAAGGCTCCAGAGACTCAGCTGCGTGGGTCGCCGAGCATCGGATTCTGGAAGCCGGAGTGCCCGGCTTCCTGCACCAGCTCCCGGGTGCCCATGACCGTCGCGTTGCCGTCCGCTTCAGCGACCGTCAGACTGCGATCCACGTAGGTCCGCCGGGTCGAAAAATGCACCACGAAGCTCTTGCGCGTCAGCGACTCGTCGAGAACCGGCGAGCCGCCGTGACGCAGCGCACCGTGCCAGATCAAGACCTGCCCTTTCTTGGCGGCGAAGACCTGGGGCTCGAGGCCGCAGCGCTGTTCCTGCTCCGCCTCAAAGGCGAGCCCGCGCTCAACCACGTCGCCACCCATGCGCCGACCGTCGAACATGAATTCCCCCGGCGCCGTCTCAAAGCACGGCAGCAGGTGCGACCCGGGCACGTAGACCAAGGCGCCGCTCTCCGGCTTGATGTCCTCGAGGGCGATCCACGCCGCCACCAGATGCCCGGGCTCCTCCGTCGGCACCACCACCGAGTCCCGGTGCAGGGTCTGCTGGCTGCCGTACTCAAAATAAAGCGACTGGATCGCCACCGACGGCTCGCCGAACATCAGATCCACCAGCTCGTGGATGCGCGGCAGCAAATAAAGCTTCAGCGCGCTTTCTGCGTGGGAATGAATATCGTGCAGTCGATAGCGCGTTTTGCGCTCCCTCGCCTCCTCCGCCTCGGACAGCCGCTTCGCCGGCCCGTCGTAGGCGTAGGCCACGTCCCGAGGCCGCTCCCGCCATAGCCGATCCACATCCGCCTGGACCGCGTCGAGCAGGGTCGGATCAACGCCCATATCGAAGACGCAATAGCCATTCGCCGCAAAGAAGCGCAGCAGCTCCGCATGCTCCCGAGAGACGTCGCCGCCCGCCTCCCGGCTCTGAATATGCCGGAGCGCGTCCGGCCGGTCGATCCACAGCGAGCTCGGAATCCAGACTCCGCCGCCGGGGGCGCGTTTCACGAGTGAAGGTGCACTTGCGTTCATGACGGATCTCCTTCGGCGCAGCTTACCTGAAGCCCAGCTAGGCGAGGCCAAGCCAAGCCAGCAATGTTATGCCTCCGTCCGACCGACGGATTCCCGAATAGGCTCTTCACTCAACGCCCCGACGCACGGGACCTGCTCGATGAACGCCTTCCAAAGAATTCTCGACATCCTCGCCGCACCCCAATACGCCCTCGATGAGGTCGAAGACAGCTATGCCTGCGTCATCGAACGTGAGATCGAAACCTACGGCTGGCCCGCCGTCCACGACGCCCTGCTAGACGTCCTGCTCATCCCCGAAGACCCGCCGGACTGGGAACCCGTCGCCGAAACTCTCTGGTGTTGCCTCGACTATCGTCCCCTCGATGAGGACCGCGTCATCGCCCATCTCTACTTTCGGGCGATCGACCCAGCAGACCCGCCCGATAGCGAAAATCTCGTCTGGAGCATCGCCTCAAACCTGCTCGGCCTCGGCTACCTCTCCGATCAGGATCCGCGGACAAAACCCGCCGTCGCCAAGATTCTTGGCGACCTCTCAGGAGGGATTTGATAGCCAACACGCCGGCTCCAAGATGGGATCCTCGTCTTCCCAGCTCCCTACGCCTCAGATATCGGCGTCCAAGAAGTGCCCTAGTTCCAGAAGGCTGTTGAGTCCCGTCGATTTTCGCCTCTCGATTTGAAGTGCTTTCAAGCCAGCGTCCGCCGCGCCGCGGACGTCCGACTTCAAACTATCTCCGACCATGAGCGTTGTGCCGGGACTAGAGCCCATCTCGGCACAAGCGAGCTCAAAAATTCGTGGATCCGGCTTCGCCAGCCCGACTTCACATGAGAGTACGAACCCATCGACCGAGTCTTGTAGCAGCCGCCTCAGCGAATCAACGTACGGGCTCGCGAGATTCGAGACCACAGCGATTCGAAGCCCACGCTGACGCAGCTCCCGCAGCGCTGGAATTGTGTCTTCAAAAAGTCCAATAAACGCTATCTCTCGGCATAGATCGCGGGAGAATCGAGCGAAGGCAACATCGTCAGCTCGAGGCCCAACCAACCTTCTCAAGTCAGCCTCCGAAAGACTTCTGGTGAGCACCGACTTCAAGAACTCGTGAGGCTCCGCGGTCAAACGGGCCAAGGCCGCATAAGGCCTCCTCGGTCGACTGATCTCACACAGAGTTCCAAACGCGTCCAAGGCGATTGATTTGACGGTCATGACTTGCTCCTTGGGCCACACGAGGAGAGCGATCTCGTTCCGGGACTCGGAATCTGGGGGACATTCAAGCTAGGCCGCAAATCGACATCAGCCGAGTACGGCCGTCGAAGCCTGGCCCAGCTTTCTCACCCTACCGTCCGCAGCTGCTGGACTTTGCGATTTCGATGACGGCACCCTCCGACGTCATTCGATGTCGAAAGCTGTCGAAACTTGCTGATTTCCCCTCTAAACTCGTCCGATTCCACGAATTCGGTGGCATTCCCTTTGCTCCTTAGGAACTCGAACCCTCAACGCACCGGGTCGACGACCTCGCCCTAAAGGAGAAAGCATGCGCACCGTGATCACGTCTTTCGTCTTGTGTCTCTGCCTGACCCACGCCGCCGGCTCCGCCCAAGCCCAGTCCCCCGAAACCGAAGCGCGCCTGCTGCTGCTCAGCTTGGCGGACGCTGCCCAGTCCGCGTCCGACTGCGAGGGCGTCGTCAAGGGCTTGCGGGGAGTGATCCAGCATCACCGCGAAGCCATCGAGCGCTTGGCGTCGGCCGAAGGCCCTAGCTCTGGCACCCTGAACTTCGCGGAAGAAGCCAAAGTCGCCGCGCTGGCGCAGACCGCCGTGCGCTGCCAAGGCACCCCAGGCGCCGCCAAGCTCGCGGCCGTCCTCGCCCCCCTAGCCCCCGACAGGCTGCTCACCCAGCCGCAGGCCTGCAACTGCTCCGACTGGTGCCCATCCGGCTGGAACACCTGGGTCGCCGTCGCCGCCGCCAGCGCCGCCTGCCTCGGCGGCAGCAACATCTCCTGCTGCGAAGCCACCAGCTGGGCCTCCTACAACGCTTGCATCAACACCTACTGCCCGTCGAACGAGTGCTGCTCCGGCGTTCCGGTCTCGGTCCCACCGCCGCCGATCTGATCCTTGAGCCGGCTCTGTCAATCGCCCCCGCTAGTCGGGGGCGGTTAACGTCAACATCTATCCTCGAGTCTTCTGACCCTTCGGGAGACCTTCAGGCCAGCGAATTTCACATTGGCCGGCTAGCGCTCGATTCCCGCCGAATCAACGCCAGCCCTCAGACCGGGCTACTTGCCCTTTCATCGATCCTGGAGCGGAGCCAATCGTCATCCGGGCCTACGTTCTCGAATTGGACCTGCAAGACCGTTTCGGGGCTGAGACCTAAAACTTGAGTCGCCACTCGCCGAGCGAAATGGGCGGCCATTTCAACGTCCTATCCAAAACCTACGGACACCCATCTAAGACTGTCCCGCTTGCCGATCGACTCTCCCTCGATGACCGCGTCGTCTAAATTCGACTCGTCGAGAAACTTGAGGTGGATCGCTTGATATCTCATGGACCAGTCAGGGGTGATTCTTCAATCTGCCATCGAATCCTCCCATTGCGGTCGATCAGCAGGACGTTTCGGTTGAAGAGCTCATAATGAGGAATGTCAAGGGAGTTCTCGCGAGAGTCGAAGTCGTCGTTCCTCAGGATCAGGGTTCCATCCTCCGCGACGTTCAGAAACGCTGTCAACCCACCAGAGTTCCCAACCGCAGGCTTGAATTAGAGGAGAGTCGATCCATGGACTGCTCGTTGCACATGCTCAAACGAGCCGGTCCGCGTTCAACTACACTCCCGTCCGCAGGGAGCACTCCATGAGCACCATTGAGAAAACTGTCGCCATCGCGGCCGGAGCCCATGAAGGCCAAACCGACAAGGCCGGAAAGGTCTACCTACTGCACCCGCTCCGACTCATGCTTCAAGTCCAGGAAGACGAAGAGCACATCGTCGCTGTCTTGCACGACGTCGTCGAAGACAGCGACTGGACCCTCGAAGACCTCAGAGTCGAAGGATTCTCAGAGCCAATACTCACCGCCATCGACTCGGTCATTCGTCGCCAGGAAGAGACATACGATGACTTCATCCGCCGGGCTGGTGAAAACCCGATCGGCCGCCAGGTCAAACTCGCAGATCTCAAGGATAACTGCGACCTGGGCCGTATCACTTCACCCACAGCAGAAGACAGAGCACGAGTCGCGAAATACGAACGCGCGATAGCGCGACTTGAGGAGTCGCCTTGCCGGTAGCGGAAGCTTTCTTATTCGCCGTCGTGATTGACTTCGAAGCGACCTGTGACGATGTCCGGCCTCCAA
>JBCDKB010000143.1:0-17115 GCA_038747035.1 Acidobacteriota bacterium
CCACGGCCTCGACCTTGGCGGCCGGTGCAGTCGCAGCCAAGGGCGCGCCGATCGGGGCGTCCTCCGGCTTGTCCTTGATCTCGAGCTCGCGAATCTTCGGTTCGACTCGCTGGATCATGGAGCGCCGTTTGTTCTGGTGCCGGAGCGGCTGCTTCGGCTCGGGCTTCCGCTGCGGACTCGGTCCCTTGACAGGGGCCGCGGGTTGCGCCGGGCTGGGGCTGTCGGCGTTCGCGTCGCGCAGGATCACTTCGCGCGGCTGCGGTAAGCGCTTGCCCTGCAGGATGGCCTGAATAAGCTCGCTGTCGATCTCGTCGTCGCCTTCGACGCGAACACCGATCGACTTCAGCATGAACAGGAGATCCTGCTCGGGGCGCTTCATCATCCGCGCCAGATCCTTCAACCGAATTTTACCCATGTCTTGTGATCAAGTCCTCTCTATATGCGCGCGTGCCGTGTGGTTCGAGTGGGGCTCCTGAGCCTCGACTCGGGGTCAGAGCAGACCCTCACCCGGCGTGCTTTCGCCTTCTTCATCGTCCTGCTGCTGCTCACTTTCCGCGAGGGCGCGAGAAAGGGCTGCCATGAATTCGTCATCACCGAGGGCCGCCGCTTCGGAGACGTCCTCGTCGTCGCCGCTGGCGACTTTTTCAGCTGCCCAGGCGAGCAGCTCTTCCGCGCCCTCGGCGTCGAGGCCTTCCACTCCGGCGAGGGTGGCGGCGTCGGCGGCCAAGAGCTCTTCTAAGGTGGTGTAGCCGGCGTCCTGGAGCGCGGCTGAGATGTCGTCATCAACACCCGGGGCCTCGGTCCAGTCGTAGGACTGAGAGACGACCTCCGCCTCCTCGGATAGACCCGGGAGGTCGGACTCCGCCATCGCGTCCTGGAGCATCTTGGCCAGGGCGTCGGCGACTTCGTCCTTGACGTCGGTCTCGCTCTTGATATCGATGCGGGCGGCGATCAGCTCGGACGCCAGGCGCACGTTCTGGCCGCGCTTGCCGATGGCGAGGGAGAGCTGCTCGTCTTCCACGATGACGTCGAGGTGGGGGAATTCGCCGTGGTGGGTCACCGAGACGCGGGTGATCTTGGCCGGCGCCAGGGCGCTCTGGGCGAAGGTCACGAGGTCGTCGTTCCACTCGATGATGTCGATCTTCTCGCCGCGCAGCTCGCGGATGATCGACTGCACGCGGGAGCCCTTCATGCCGACGCAAGCGCCGACCGGATCCACGTCCCGCTCCCGGCTGGCGACGGCGACTTTGGCCCGCTCGCCCGGGGCGCGGACGGCGTTGCGGATGACCACGGTGCCGTCGTAGATCTCGGGAACTTCCATTTCGAAGAGCTTGACCAAGAGACGCGGATCGGTGCGGGAGAGCACGATCTGCGGTCCCTTCGGCTGCGTGTGCACGTCGACGATCACCGCGCGGATGCGCTCGCCCTGGCTGTAGCGCTCGTGGCGGGACTGTTCGCTGCGCGGCACGACGGCTTCGGTCCGGCCGAGGTCGACGATGATATCGCCGCGCTCGAAGCGCTTGACCGTGCCGTTGAGGATCTCGCCGACCCGGTCGATGTATTCGTTGTAGATCTTCTCGCGCTCGGCCTCACGGATGCGCTGGTAAAGCACCTGCTTGGCGGATTGGGCGGCGATCCGGCCGAGCCCTTCGATCGAAAGGGGGCGGCGGAGCTCGTCGCCGACCTCGGCGCTGGGGTCCTCTTCGCGGGCTTCTTCGAGCGTGACTTCGGCGACCAGGTCTTCGAGATCCTCATCGGTGACGACGGTGCGCACCGCGTAGGCCTCAAACGAATTCGTCTCCGGGTCGAAGGTCGCCCGGACGGGCTCTTTGATCCGGTGCTGTTTCTTCGCGGCGGACGCCATGGCGTCCTCCAGCGCGGAGATCCAATGACTCACGTCGATATTCTTTTCACGCACCGCCAGCTGGAGGGCTTGGCCGAGATCGACTTCAGGTGTTTTGGCTCTCGGAGGCATGGTCTTTAACTTTCTTCTCGTGGCTCGGTGGAGCGCATTCGATGGATCATCGGTCGAGCGCTTCGATCACAGCTCGATTTCGAGGCGGGCTTGTCGGATAGAGGCGTGGGGAATTCGGTGAAGGGTGTCTTTTTCAGCTTCTTGAAGAACGATGGCGCCAGTGAGGTCTTCGCTCGGATCTTCGGCGGCGTCGAGGAGCGCCGATTCAGCGTCAGCCGGCGCGGCTTCATAGTCCTGGAGGCGTCCGATCAGCGTCTGCTTATTCCCCTCGGCGTTGGTGAACGTGACCCGCGCCAAATGGCCGAGGAAACGCTGATAGTCCTGACGCCTGAAGAGCTCGCGGTCGAGGCCCGGGGAGCCCACTTCCAAGTGGTACCTGCCGGCTCCGAAATCGTGCACGTCAAGCAGCGCCGAGACCTGCCGGGACACCGACTGGCAATGGTCGATCGTGACGCCGCCGTCCTCCCGATCGAGGAAGATCTGGAGGCGATTGTTGGCGAAGCGCACGTGGTAAATCTCGCACTCCACGCTTTCCGCAATGGCTTCGAGCTCCTGGTGGAGCTCTGCGTCGATATCCGGACGACCCATAGTGAGAAGTGTCAGTGGCGCTTTCGGGGGTAATTCAGTGTCGGGGGCTTGGCGGCGGAGCTTTGGGCGTGACGTCGGGGCTGTCAGGCTGAGGAAGACGATCCTCGCTGGAGAATGGTCTTTCTGGGGGGAGCTGTCTTATTAGGGAGAACTGTCTTGCTAGGGAAAACTGCCGGGCGGTCGACGCGACGATCGCCTCGGACAATCGGAACCGCGCAGCCGGCCGGCAGACTTTCGACGGGCCCTTGAGGCTGCGAATCCGGCGAAAGCGATTTTCGCCGCAAACTGCAATGCCCGAGGGCCGGCGGATCTCGGGACGGGCCGCGAGATCCAGTCGCGCCATCCAGCTCCGGTTGGAGCCCCATGGCGGTCCCGGCGGGCCGGCCGGAGCGTCGGGAGAAACGAATCGAGGCGCGGACGGAGCTGAAGCTCGACATCGCGGCCGACCTGGCCCTCCCGAGCCTCGGACTCGAGGACCGCGCCCGGACGGGGGCGTGGTCTCGAAACTGCTCCATCTAAAATGGCGGGAACAAAGTCCCGCCAACCCAGACAAGGCAGCTGGTGGAGAGACTATAGATCAATCACCTGGTGCGATCAACCGCTGCCCGCCGGTGAGGCGCTGTCGGTTGGGAGATCGGGATCGCTAGGGCGAGCTGCCGCGCGTTTGGCTGAGTCCGGTCGTGGATGGCGGAGCTTTCCGTGCCATTTTGGCAGATGGGAGCCGGGGTGTCGATCTGATCACGCGCGGCGAAAACGCGTGTCGACTCGGTCCGCTGCGACCGGGGCTATCGGGGGAGAGGTGGCATCTAATTTGCTCAGTCGTTTGCTCTGAGCCCGCGCTGTGCAACCGTGTCGCCGCACCGGGCGAAACGGGTTGAGCACCCGAGCTTGAAAACCGACATCGAGACTAGAACCCCGAAGAAGGAGGGGCAGATGGATACCGAGACTAGATCCCACGACAACCTTGTATCGCCGCCGCGGAAGTCGCGGGAAGTCGCCAGGCGATCGCTGACTCTGGCGCTGGTGGTCGGCGCGACGCTCTTTGGCATGGTCGTCGCCGGCGGCTTCGACCTGACGCCGAGCGGCTTCGCAGAAACGTCCACCGCCACCATGGTCCAGGTGGAGCCGGTGACCGGCCTGCCGAGCTTTGCGGATCTCGCCGAGGCGGTGTCGCCCGCTGTTGTCTCGATCCAGGCGGTCAAGATCGAACGCGGTCCCCGCGGTCGCGGCGGAAATCCGTTTGAATTCTTCTTTGGCCCCCGCAACCAGCCGCCCCAGCAGGGGCCGGAGGGCCAGGGTGAAGAGCCCCCGGGCCGCCGGGCCGATTCCTCCGGCAGCGGGTTCGTCATCAGCGCCGACGGCCTGGTCGTGACGAACCACCACGTCATCGAAGATGCGGAAGAGCTGGTCGTTTTCTTGAACGGTCGCGAGTACCCCGCCGAGATCCAAGGTGACGATCCGGCGACCGATATTGCGCTGCTCAAGATCGAGCCGGAAGAGCCGCTGGCCTACCTGCAGCTCGCGGATTCCGAGACGGTCCGGGTCGGCGATTGGGTCATGGCGATCGGTAGCCCGCTCCAGCTGAATAACTCGGTCTCCGTCGGCGTCGTCAGCGCCATGGGTCGCTCGATCAACATCACGCCGGACGCGTCCCTGGAGAATTTCATCCAGACCGACGCCGCCATCAACTTCGGCAACTCCGGCGGTCCGCTGGTCGACCTCCGGGGCCGCGTGATCGGCGTCGCCACGGCGATCAACTTCGGCGCCGAGAACATCGGCTTCGCCGTGCCGTCGTCGACCCTCGAGAGCATCCTGCCGCAGCTGCGCGACTCGGGCGTGGTCCGTCGAGGCTACCTGGGCGTGAACATCACGGATCTCGGTTTCGAAGAGGCGGCCGCCTTCGGCTTCGACTCCACCGACGGTGCGCTGGTCACCCAGGTCCTGCCCGAAAGCCCGGCGGGGCAAGCGGGTATCCGCCACGGCGACATCATCGTCAAGGTCGACGACCGTGACGTCGCCAACAACCGGGACCTGATCGACTATGTGGCCTCCAAGCCGCCGAACACCAAGGTCGACGTCAAGCTCTTCCGCGGCGGCGACTACGTGGACACCGCCGTGACCCTCGGCGAGCGTCCGGGCGTGGGCGACGCGCCGCCGGAGCCGGCTGAGGAGACGGAAGGCGCCATCGAGTGGCTCGGCCTGCAGTACCAGGACATTTCCGGTGCGCTGCGGGACGCCCACAGCATCCCGAGCTCCGTCGACGGCGTGTGGGTCACGAGCGTCGAGCCGGATAGCCCGCTCTTCGATAAGAACGTGCGGCCGGGCGATGTCATCGTGGACGTCAACGGTGATCAGGTCGACGGCGTCGAGGCCTTCGAAGCCGCCGTCGAAGCCGTCGAGTCGGGCAAGTACCTGCGCCTCTATGTGAGCCGCGTCGATCCGCGTACGGGTCAGGTCGCCGCGTCCTTCTTCGCGGTTGTCCAGGTGCCCTAAGCGGCAGTCCGAGCCCCGGGGTCTTCCGCCAGCGGGGGACCCCGGAGGCGGTCGCCGAAGGACCCGGACCGCATCCTGATCACCCTGTGATCGGCACCGCGGTCCACGTCGGATCGGGCCGCCCGGGGACAGCCCCGAAACCCCAGAAGACCAGCCCCGGCTGGTCTTTTGCCTTTGGGGAGTCCCTTGCGCCCGGCGTGGAGTGGGGGGCTGGCGTCGACTTTGCAGTGTGGTTTAGCGAGGGGCTGAAACGCCGCGACAACCGGCCGTTTCTAGGCTAGAGTGACCTCGTTTGAGGACACCCCCAAGGGACGGTTGACCCCCAAGAACCGAGCTCCACGACGCAAGGATGATTCGCCCGATGGATGAAAGAAAGACCCAAGCCACGGTTTTGGTGGTGGACGACGAGGCCTCGATCCGCGAGAGCCTGCGCATGATCCTCGAATTCGAGGGCTATAAAGTCGACGAAGCGACCAGCGGTTCCGCCGCCTTGACCCGGGTCGCCGAAGGCGCGCCGGACGCCGTGGTCCTCGACGTCAAGATGCCCGGCATGGACGGCCTCGATACGCTGACGGCCTTCCGCGAGCGGGGCTACTCGATGCCGGTGCTGATGATCAGCGGCCACGGCGACGTGGAAACGGCCGTCGAGGCGACCCGCCGTGGAGCCTTTGACTTCTTCGAAAAGCCGCTGCACCGGGACCGGGTGCTGCTCGGCCTGCGCAACGCCATCGACGGCTACCGCCTCAAGACGGAGAATCGGGTCCTCCGGCACGAGCCGGATGAGATCATCGGCACGTCGTCCGCGCTCGAGAAGCTTCGCGAGACCATCCGCCGCGCGGCGCCGACGCCCGCGACGGTCCTGATTCGTGGAGAAAGCGGTACCGGTAAAGAGCTGGTGGCGCGGGCGATTCACCGTCAAAGCGAGCGGTCCGAGAAGGCCTTCATCCAGGTCAACTGCGCCGCGATCCCCGAGGAGCTGATCGAGTCGGAGCTCTTCGGCCACGAAAAGGGCAGCTTCACCGGCGCCTCGCGCAAGCAGGTCGGTAAATTCGTCGCCGCCCACGGCGGCACGCTCTTCCTGGACGAAATCGGCGACATGTCCGCCCGCACCCAGGCCAAGGTGCTGCGCGCCTTGCAGTACGGGGAGATCGAGCCCGTCGGCGCCGCCAAGTCGATCAAGGTCGACGTGCGGGTGGTGGCGGCGACCCATCGGGACCTCGAAGCCGAGATCGAAGAGGGGAATTTCCGCGAGGATTTGTTCTACCGCCTCAACGTCATCCCCATGCGCACGCCGCCGCTCCGCGAGCACATGGAAGACGTGCCGCTGATGGTGGACTACTTCGTGCGCAGGTATTGCGACGTCAACAATTACCGCCGCAAGAATTTCACTCCGGACGCCCTCGAGCATTTCCAGACGCTGCCCTTCAAAGGCAACGTGCGCGAGCTCAAAAATCTCGTGGAGCGACTCTTGATCCTGTCGCCCGAAGATGAGATCTCGAAGACCGACATTCTGCAGGTCGCGGGCGGCGGCCAGGCGCAGCTCTCCGAGTCGCTGCTGTCGATCGGCACCCTGCGGGAGTTCCGGGAGCACTCGGAGCGGCTCTACATCGTGCATCAGCTGGAGAAGCACGGTTGGAACGTCACCCAGACCGCCCAGGCCATCGATACCCCGCGTTCGAATCTCTATAAGAAGATGGACCAATACGACATCCAGCGCGAGAGTTAGTCCGAGTCGACTGAGCTCTTCGGCCGGTCTGCGGCGAGTCTCGCGGTGCGCCACCCGGTCCGGCTGCATCCGGTGCGTATGACATATTCGGCGTCTTCACGGAATGAACACCTGAGGAGAAGACGCGATGAGTACGGTGCGCTGGGGAATCGTCGGCCCGGGCCGAATCGCCGAGAAATTTGCCACCGACCTCCGCGTCGTGAAGAGCGCCCGGCTCCACGCCGTCGCAAGCCGCTCCGTCGAGCGCGCGGAGGCGTTCGGCCGTCGCTTCGGCGCTAAGCGTTCCTACGGTTCCTACCGGGAGCTCGCGGCGGATGCGGAAGTGGATGCGGTCTACGTCGCGACGCCCCACCATGTGCACCTGGAGGCGGCCGCACCGCAGCTCGAGGCGGGCAAGGCGGTCCTGGTGGAGAAGCCCATCGCCGCCACGGCACGGCAGGCGACGGAGATGGTCGAAAGGGCCCGCCGGGCCGACGTGTTCTTGATGGAGGCGATGTGGACGCGCTTCGTGCCGATGATGGAGGTGGTCCGTCGGTGGCTCGACGAAGGGGCCATCGGCGAGGTGCGGTTGGTGCGCGCCAGCTTCGGATTCGGCAAACGCGAAGACCGTCCCTATCCGCGGCGCCTGACCGATCCTGCGATGGCTGGCGGCTCGCTGCTCGACGTCGGCATCTACCCTCTGATGCTGGCGCGCTGGGTCTACGGCGATCCCGCCCTCACGACCCGGGCCCTGGCGAGCGTCGGGCCGACGGGGGTCGACGGCGCCTGCTCGATCATCCAGAGCTTCCCGGGCGGCGGCCTCGCCGAGCTGTCGAGCGCGGTGGACGTAGAGACCCACCGCAACGCCCTCATCGCCGGCAGCCGCGGACAGATCGAGATTCCCTACTTCCACGGCGCCCAGGAAGCCGTGCTGATCCGCGACGGCGAGCGGCACCACGTGTCGAGGCCCTTTGAATCCGGCGGCTTCGAATACCAAATCCGCGCGGTGGGGCGATGCCTCGGGGCCGGTTTGACCGAGAGTCCGAAGATGCCCCTCGCCGAGAGTCTTGAAAACGTCAGGCTCATGGATGCGATTCGGCGCCAGGTCGGCGTCGCGTATCCGTTCGATGACGCGCAAGGACCGTGAGGCCCCCCGATGACTTCGATGAATTCCGCGCCCCGCCCCTCGAAAGTCCGCGTCGCCCTCGCCCAGGCGAGTCCGGTCTTCGGCGACCTCGACGCCACCACCGACCGCGCCGTCGACTGGTGTCACCGCGCCGCCGCCGAAGGGGCCCAGCTGCTGGTTTTCCCCGAGTCGTGGCTCGCCGGCTACCCGGCCTGGCTCGACGTCGCCTCCGACGTGGCGCTGTGGGACCACGGCCCGACCCAGGAAGTCTTCATGGCGATGCGCCGCCAGAGTGCTACGGTGCCGGGGCCGCAGGTCGATCGCCTCTGCGCCGTCGCCGAGGAGCTGTCCCTGGTGGTCGGCATCGGGCTCAATGAGCGCGTCGACGCGGGGCCGGGCAATCGGACGCTCTTCAACAGCTTTCTGCTCATCGACGACACCGGCAGGGTCGCCGTGCACCACCGGAAGCTGGTGCCGACCTATACCGAGAAGCTGGTTTGGGGACCGGGCGACGGCCACGGGCTCCGCGCGGCGTCGACGGCGGCGGGGCGCATCGGCGGGCTCATCTGCTGGGAGCACTGGATGCCCCTGCCGCGCCAGCGCCTCCACGACCAGGGGGAGCATATCCACCTCGCCCTCTGGCCGACGGTCAAGGACCTGCACCAGCTAGCGAGCCGGCACTACGCCATTGAAGGGCGGTGCTTTGTGGTCGCCGTCGGTTCGATCCTGCGGGCCGGCGACTTGCCGTCGGAGCTCGCGATTGACCTGCCGGCCGACGACTTGGTGCTGCGCGGCGGCGGCGCGGTGATCGCGCCGGACGGGTCTTACGTGCTCGAACCGCTCTTTGACGAAGAGGCGCTCCGGGTCTGCGAGATTGACCTCGGTGAGATCGACCGCCACTCCCTGACCCTCGATACGAGCGGCCACTACGCCCGCCGGGACGTGCTCAGCCTCGATTTTGATCCAGGCCCCCCGCGTTCCGGCTGAAGGGGGAGGAGAGGCCCTCCCCCTAGCGGAATGATTCTTCGAGACGGCCGTTAGTTCACATCGTCGTCGTCGCGGCGTCGACGCCGGGGACGGAGCAGCTGGAACTTGACCAGCTCTTTGTAGCTGATCGTGCTGTCGAGGTCTTCACGGCCCAGCTTGACGTGCTGATGGAGGCCCTCGAGGACCATCTCGGCGGCGAAAGCGATCGCCGTGTCTGAAGGACCTTCGGCGTGCTCCTTCGCGAACTCCCACAGCCCGGGGACTTGCTGGAGCTGGGCCGCATAGGTGGCGAATGGCTGGTCGTCGGTGACCGTCACCGTGCCGCCGTCGGCGAAGTGGGCCACGATCTGCGAGTAGGGACCGGAGTCCTCGTCGCCGCCGGAGCCGACCGCGCGCTCGACTTTCGGGAAGCGGCGTACGAAGGCCTCCTTGATGGCGTCGCCGATGATTTTCTTCGCCACCACTTCGGCGCCCTGCTGTTCGCCTTCGTAGACCATCTCGACCTTGCCGGTGATCGCCGGCAGCAGCATGTGCAGGTCGCACAGCCTCGGGGAGACCGAGTCGTCACCGGTGACCAGGGCCCGCCGCTCGAGATTCGAATAGAGCAGCTCGAGGGCCGAGATCGGCATGCGCGCTGAGACGCCGGAGGACTGGTCGACCAGCTCCGAGTCGCGGGCGGAGAACGCCATGTCTTCGATCAGGAGCCGCACGGACTCGGGGATCACCACTTCCGGAGACGTTTCACGGTCGGTCCAGGCCTCCTGGGCGGTGATCGCCGCGGCGATCTCCGGCGTCGGCGGATAGTGGGTCAAGATCTGGGAAGAGATGCGGTCTTTGAGCGGCGAAATGATCGAGCCGCGGTTGGTGTAGTCCTCCGGGTTGGCGGAGAAAACCAGCAAGATATCGAGGGGGATGCGCACCGGAAAGCCCCTGATCTGAAGGTCGCGCTCCTCCAGGATATTGAGCAGGCCGACCTGAATGCGGGGGGCGAGGTCCGGCAGCTCATTGATGCCGAAGATGCCGCGGTTGGTCCGCGGCACGATGCCGAAATGCATCACTTCCGGGTCGGCGAGGGTGAGCTTCTGGGTCGCGGCTTTGATCGGATCGACGTCGCCGAGCAGGTCGGCGATCGAGACGTCCGGGGTGGCGAGCTTTTCGTTGTAACGCTCTTCCCGGGACATCCAGGCCACCGGCGTATCGTCGCCGAGCTCGGCGACGAGCTTCTGCCCGGGTACCGAGACCGGGGCGAGGGGGTCGTCGTTGAGCTCCATGCCGTCAATCACCGGCACCGCCTCGTCGAGCAGGTCGGTGAGGGAGCGGAGGAGACGGGTCTTCGCCTGGCCGCGGAGGCCGAGCAGGATGACGTCGTGACCCGCCAGCATGGCGTTCATCAGCGCGGGGATTACCGTGCGGTCGTAGCCGAGCACGCCGGGGAAGAGGCGTCGGCCGCCGCGCAGGCGCTCAATGAGATTGGCGCGGATTTCTTGGCGGACGGTGCGGGGCCGGTAGGACGTCGCCTTGAGCGCTCCGAGGGTGGTCGGTCGGCTCATGATTCGTTGGCCTCCAGCCAGCGTTCAGCGTCGATCGCCGCGGCGCAGCCCGTGCCGGCGGCGGTGACCGCTTGGCGATAGATCGGGTCCATGACGTCGCCGCAGGCGAAAACGCCCTCGACGTTGGTGCGCGTCGTCGGGTGCTCGACCTTGAGGTAACCGGCGTCATCCATGTCGAGCTTGCCCTGGAAGATCTGCGTATTCGGCACGTGGCCGATGGCGACGAACATGCCCTGGGTGGCGTATTCGCTCTCCTCGCCCGTCACCGTGTCCTTGAGCTTGACCGCGCTGACGCCGTTTTCGCGGCTGCCGACGACTTCGGTGACGGATTTGTTGAGCTGCCATTCGATCTTCGGATTCTTCTGCGCCCGTTCGAGCATGATCTTCGACGCCCTGAACTCTTCGCGTCGGTGGACGATCGTGACTTTCGAGCAGAAGCGCGTCAGGTAGGTGGCTTCCTCCATCGCGGAGTCGCCGCCGCCGACGACGATGACTTCCTTGTCCTTGAAGAAGAAGCCGTCGCAGGTGGCGCAGGCGGAGACGCCGTAGCCCATCAGATGGCCTTCCGACTCGAGGCCGAGCAACCGGGCGGTGGCGCCGGTGGCGATGACCAAGGTGTCGGCGGTGAGCTGGCCGCCGTCCGTCGTGACGACGAAGGGGTGCTGGGTCAAATCCACTTCGGTGGCCGCCTCCAGGTCGCGGACGACGGCGCCGAAGTGCTCGGCCTGCTCGCGCATGTGGGCGACCAGCTCAGGGCCGAGGATGCCCTTCGGGAAGCCGGGGAAATTCTCGACGTCGGTGGTGATCGTCAGCTGGCCCCCGGGCTGGTAGCCGCTGAGTAAGAGCGGCTCGAGGTTGGCTCGCGCGGCGTAGAGGGCAGCGGTCAGCCCGGCGGGGCCGGTACCGAGGATAAGCACCGAGCGGTGCTCGTTATTTTCGGAAGACATAGATCGAGGCTCCAAGTGGGTCACAGGTCTCCGGGGCGCGACAGACGGGTCGCGGAATCCCGCGGGGATCCTTTGGGCTGCGTTCGGTGGGGGCGTGAATTTTTGGCGGACAAAGAGCGTGGCTCGTGGGCGGGGCCGGCGGATTCGAGGGGCTCGGAAAGGACGCTTCCGGGGAAGGAATGGGGCGCACCGCCGGGAGCCCCAAGTATAGCAATGCGCCCGATTCAAGAGGACGCTTGAACGGATCGCCGCGGGCCCCGCTTTTGGCTATCATCGCGCCAACTAGGAGGCAGTTCATGGAGAGAATTTTGGTCACGGGCGCCCTCGGGCAGATCGGCACCGAATTGGTGCATCGCCTGCGTTCGACATACGGCGCCGACAACGTGGTGGCTTCAGATATCAAGATGCCACCCAAAGGCTCCCTCGACGCCGGCGGACCCTTCGAGTACGTCGACTGTCGGAGTGAAGACCAGCTCCAGCAGGTGGTGGTGCGGCACCGCATCGATACGATCTACCATCTGGCGGCTCTGCTGTCCGCCATCGCCGAGGCCAAACCGCAACAGGCCTGGGACGTCAATATGGGCGGCCTTTACCACGTGCTCGAAGTGGCCCGACGCAGCGGCTGCGCCGTCTTTACCCCCAGCTCGATCGGCGCCTTCGGCGCCGCGACGCCGAAGACCCTCACGCCCCAGGACACCCTACAGCGCCCCAATACGATGTACGGCGTCACCAAGGTGGCCGGCGAGCTGCTGTGTGACTATTACTACGAGCGCTTCGGCGTCGATACCCGCGGCGTTCGATTCCCGGGCATCATCTCCCACGTGGCGCCCCCCGGCGGCGGGACCACCGATTACGCCGTGGAGATCTTCTACCGGGCGATCAGCTACCAGCACTATACGTGTTTCCTCGAACCGGCGAGCCGGCTCGACATGATGTACATGCCCGACGCCATCAAGGCCGCTGTTGACGTCATGGAGGCTGACGCAGAAAGCCTGGTCCACCGCAACGCGTTCAACGTCACCGCCATGAACTTTACTCCCGAGGAGCTCGCCGACGCGATTCGCGTCCACATTCCCGAGTTCAAGATCGATTACGACGTCGACCCGGTGCGCCAGAAGATTGCCGATTCGTGGCCGGAGTCCCTGGATGACTCGGCGGCCCGGGAGGAGTGGGGCTGGAACCCGACCTACGACCTCGCCGCCATGGTGGCCGATATGCTCGAGAATTTGCGTCGCGACGAGTCCCGTCGGCGTCGCGAGACCTGAAAAATAAGAGGAACGACCATGCCACATGATCGCTTTGACGCCGCGCTGGCGGCGCATATTGAGACGCTGGAAAACCAAGGGACCGCCAAGGGCGCCGAGAACGTTATCGTCGGCGTGGTGCCGGCGACGGAAGGGCGCGGCCCGCGGTACCACCTGGAAGGCCGCGGCGACCAGGAGTTCCTCAAAATGAACTCCAACAACTACCTGGGCCTGTCGCTGCGCCCGGAATTGATCGAAGCGGAGGAGCACGCCAGTCGTGAGTTCGGCGTCGGCCCCGGAGCCGTCCGCTTCATCTCCGGCTCCTATCGCCACCACCTGGAGCTGGAGCGGCGGCTGGCGGAATTCCACGGCCGGGAGTCGGGGATGATCTTCAGCTCGGCCTACGCGTCGATATTGGGTGTGCTGGTGCCATTGATCACCAAAGAAACGACGGTGATCAGCGATGAGCTGAATCACAACTGCATCATCAACGCCATGCGCCTGGCCCGGCCGCTCGAGAAGAAGATCTACCGCCACCTCGACATGGACGGGCTGGAAAAAGCGCTGGCGGAAGGCCAAGGCAAGCGAGCGCTGGTGGTCACCGACGGCATCTTCTCGATGCGCGGCTCCTACGCGCCGCTCGAGAAGGTAGTCGAGCTCGCCCGGAAGTATGACGAGCGCTACGAGGAGAATGCGATCGTTGTGGTCGATGACTCCCACGGCGCCGGCGCCTTCGGCCACACCGGTCGCGGCACCGAGGAATTCACCGGTGCCCGGGCCGACGTGCTCATCGCCACCCTCGGCAAGGCCTTCGGCGTCAACGGCGGCTACGTCGTGGGGACGGAAACGCTGACCCGCTATCTGCGGGAATCCGCACCGACCTACATTTACTCCAACCCGATCACCGTCGGCGAAACCGCCGCCGCCACCAAGGCGCTGGACGTCGTCGATTCAGACGTCGGCGCCGGGCTGCTCGAGCACCTCCGGGAGATGACGGCGCGCTTCGAGCGCGGCATCGTCGATCTCGGCTGGGAAACCATCCCGGGCCCCCATCCGGTGACGCCGCTCATGGTGCGCGATACCCCCAAGACCGCCGACCTGGTCGGCTACCTCTTCGAGAACGGCGTGCTCGCCACCGGCCTCAACTACCCGGTGGTGCCCAAGGGCGACGAATCGATTCGCTTCCAAATCAACGCCGACCACACGCCGCGGGATATCGATGAGGTGCTCGGCCTGATCGAGAAATTCGGCGCCTCGTGATCTTGCGGGGCTTACAGGCTTCGCCCGCCGGAAGTGTGCGGGCTTTGCGTATGCGGAGCTAAGGGGCGTCGGCCAGCGGCAGGGTGAAGCAGAAGCTTGTGCCGTGGCCGGCGCCGGCGGACTCGACCCAGATGCGTCCGCCGTGGCCGGTGATGATCCGGTGCACGATCGCCAGGCCGATGCCGGTGCCGTCGGTGTCGCCGTCGAGCTTCCTGAAGAGGTCAAACACGCGGCTCTGTTGACTCGTCGGGATGCCGCGCCCGTTGTCCCGCACGAAGAAGACGGTCTCGCCGTCGACGTCCCGGTGGCCGACTTCCACTTCGGGCTCGTCGACGGACGCGGAGAATTTCACCGCGTTGTCGATGAGGTTCTGAAGGACCCGCTGGAGTCGCTGTCGGTCGCCGAGCACCGCCGGCAGGTCGTCGGCGACGGTGGTCCGGGTCCCGTGGCGATCGATCGAGCCGGAGAGCAGGCGGACCGTCTCGCCGGCGAGGCGGTGGAGATCGATGCGGGCCTCGCGGTTCTCGACCAGTCCGACGCGGGCCAAGTCAAGGAGCTCGTCGAGCATCTGGCGCATGGTGCCGGCGGTCTCGCGAATCCGCCCGAGGTCGTCCCGGAGATCTGCGGAGTCTCCCGAATCCAGGGCCATTTCGATCAAGTCGGCGGAGCCGACAATGGTGGTCAGTGGCCCCTTGAGGTCGTGGGACACGGTGTAGGAGAAGCGCTCGAGCTCAGCGTTCTTGGCGGCGAGCTCTTCGAGCAGGCGCTGTTTTTCGGCCTCCTGGGTCCGCGGGCCGGTGACGTCGCGCAGCAGCGAAAAAACCCCGCGGACTTCACCCGACGGGCCCCGGTCCGGGATGTTGATCGTGGCGATCACCGCCGGCTGGCCGTTGATGGCGAAGTCTCGCTCGCGCTGGACCTTGGCGCCGTGGATCGCCGGCCTGACGCCGCGGACTGTCTCTTCGTAATGCGCCGGGGACATGAAGTCCGACAGGCGCCGCCCGAGGATGGCTTGGCGCTTCCAGCCGAGCCACGACTCGAGGGTGCGGTTGAGGAACAGCATCCGCATCTCGGTGTCGATGTAGGACATGCCCACCGGCAGGTCATCGGAAAGCGCGCGGATCTGCCGGTTTTGGTCGTCGATTTCTAGCTGGCGCCCCTCGAGCTCCCGTTTCAGGGTGTCGAGGGCGGCGCCGATGACGCTGAGCTCGTCGTCGCCGCGTCCCGCCAGGTCCGGGGCCAAAGATTTGGCCTCCGTGTAGAGGCGGCCGAAGCGTCGGAAGAGGCTTCGGCCGGCCCCTAGGATCACCAGCGCCAGCAGGGAAGACACGAGGAGCAGACCCAGCAGCGCCGGCGCTACCATGGCTCGGCGCCACGTGCCGGTGACGCGGTGCATGGCGAGGAATCCCTGGGCACCGTCGGTCCGGTTGATTGTCGAGACGGTCCAGGCGGGGCCGGAGACGAAGACGCCCCCGAGCCGTCCGGGGTCGCTGCTGGCGATAATGCGCCGCTTCGCATCGGTCAGCACAACGACGTCGATCGACGGGCTAGAGCCGAGTCGCTCCAGCGCTTCGGCGATGAGCAGCGATTCACCGTGGCCTTCCAGGTGCCGCACCTTTTCGACGACCGAGGCGAAGGCGATCTCATCGGCCTGGGCCAAAGCCCGTTCGGCCACGGTGCCCCCGAACCACAGGCTGCCGACCATCACCGATGTCGCCGCCAAGAGCACCATAGCGATCAAGGCCAAGGTCAGGCGGGTGCGGAACGAGCGGAAAACAAACACGAGAGTCGCGAATCCTCCACATCAAAAGCGATGGCCCGACACACGGGGCCTGATCGAAGTTACCATAGCGTCCGGCCGCGGCCCCTCGACCACATCCGCACTCAGCGGCGCCCGCGGCCCGCTCCGGATCGCCGCCCGCGCGGACCACCCGCGCCTCGGGATCGGGCTATCCGGGTCTGCTCCCCCAGTTTCATCCACCCTTCCTTGTCCCGCCACCCGGTTCCGCCATGAGTCCCAAAAAGAAGAAGAAAAAGCCCCAGCGCGTCAAAGCGCGCCTCTCCCGCGGCCTGCGGGACTTGATGCCCGCGTCCCAGCTCTCCCGCCAGTGGATGATCGACACCATCCGCGGCGTCTACGAAAATTACGGTTTCTTGCCGCTTTCCACGCCGGCGGTCGAGTATCTCGACGTGCTGCTCGGCTCGGAGCCCGGGGACGAGGCGACGCAGCAGATCTTCACCGTCAGCAACCGCGAAGGCGAAGAGCTCGGTCTGCGCTTTGACCTGACGGTGCCGCTCGCGCGCGTCGTGGCGCAATACCAGGACCTCGGCCGTCCGTTCCGTCGCTACCAGGTGGCGCCGGTGTGGCGCGGCGACAAGCCCGACCCCGGCCGCTTCCGCGAATTCACCCAATTCGACCTCGATTCCGTCGGCACCACGTCAGAGATCGCGGATACCGAGATCTTAGCCGGCATGTGCGACACCCTCGAGGCCCTCGGCGCTCCGAATTATCTGGTTCGCTATTCGAGCCGGGGCCTGCTCGAAAGCCTGCTCGACTACGCGGGCATTGAAGCCGAGCGGGCCCGGGACATTTTCCGGGTGCTCGACAAGCTCGACAAGATCGGTCCCGAGAAAGTTCGCCTGGAGCTCACGACCGGCTATAAAGACGATTCGGGGGCGCCGATCCCTGGCCTCGGCGTCGCGCCGGCGTCGGTGGACGCCATCGAGCGATTCCTCGCGATCCGTTCTGAAAGCCGGAGCGAGGTGCTCGACCAGGTCAAAGATCTCTTTTCCGGCGTTGACGGCGCCGCCGCCAAGATCGACACCGTCGAACGCATCTCGCGTCACCTGGAAGCCCTCGGCTACGGCGACGGGCAAGTCCGCCTGGACCTTTCGATCGCCCGCGGCCTGGCGTATTACACCGGCCCCGTCTTCGAGGCCATCTTGACCGACGCGCCCCAATTCGGCTCGGTGTTCGGCGGCGGCCGCTACGACGGGCTCGTCAAGCGCTTCTCAGGCCAGGCGGTGCCGGCGGTCGGGGCGTCGATCGGCGTCGACCGCCTGCTGGCGGCCCTCGAGCACTTGGGCAAGGTCAAGAGCCGCCCGTCGACGGCGCAGGTGCTGGTCACGCGCATGGACGATCGCCTCGACGATGAATACCTGCAGCTCACCTATGAGTTACGTCGCGCCGGCATCCCGACCGAGATTTACCTCGGGCGGGCGAAAAATATCGGCAAGCAG
>JBCDKB010000144.1:0-17105 GCA_038747035.1 Acidobacteriota bacterium
CTTCTAGTTCCGGGGTAGGGGAGGGGCTTGTCCCCTCCCGCGAGGCGTAGCCGAGCTTCTTCGGGAGGTGGCCGTAGGCTCTTCGTGGCCACTGGACCTCAACATGAGGCTTGGCTCCGACGCCCAGATGCGGGCCGGGGCAAGCCCGGCCCCTACGCCGGAAAGGGAGCGTCGGCCGTGAGGCTTGGCTCCGACGCTCTGATGCGGGCCGGGGCAAGCCCGGCCCCTACGCCGGAAAGGGAGCGTCGGCGTATCTCTAGACCGTCGGCAGGTCCGGCTGGACGAGGCGCAGGAACTTGACGCCTAGGAGCTCGGAAACTTCCTGGGCGAAGGCGCGGTCCTCGGTCGAAAGCACCAGGCGATGGCCCGCTTGGCCGGTCCACACTTCGAGGGCGGCCGGGTTGCCTGCAGGGTCGCAGAAACCGGCCACCGGAGCCGTCAGGCGATCTTCGCCGCGGCATAAGTGGCGGAGCGCTTCGAGGTCGGTGAGGGCGTCCAGCGCCAGCTGGATCTCGATGCGGTAGGCGTCCGCCGCCGGCGCGAGCTCGACGATGGTCGACAGGATCTCGCGGCCTTCTTCCATCGCCAGCGGGCTGCGGCCGTCTTGGATGCACTGGGCGCGCCACGTCAGCTCGTCGGCGCTGTCGCCGGCCAGGGCCTTGACGCGCGCCAAAGCGTCGACCGGCGACATCCGGACGTGCGCCTGCCACGACTCGGGGGCCTTGCCGTCGCCGGGGCCGCCGGTCGAGCGGAGCAACTGGCCGTGGCGATGGGTGAAGCTGAACTCGGCGCCGACGCCGACCACGTCCACCGGCAGGCCGAGGCCGTCGACCACGCGCTTGAAGATTTCGCGGCGGCGCGCCGGGGGCTCGCTCGAGAAGCCGCCGACCATGAGATCGCCGCGGCGGAGCACCACCTGCAGCTCGTCGGCGTCGAGGCCCCCCTCTTCGACGAAGAGCTCGGCGACGACGGCGAGCATGCCGACGTCGCCGACGATGCCGCCGGCTTCGCTGAAGAGGCGCTGCATTTCCTTAAACGCGCGGTCATCGGCTTCGAGGCCGCCTTCGATGACGACGGAGCCGAGGCGGGCGCCGTCGAGCGCGCGCAGGTCGTTGGCAGTCGGCAGTTTTTCGCGCAGGAGGGCCAGGCGCAGGCGGTGTCCGGGCTCGAAGCCGCGGAATTCCGGCAGCACCTCGGCGGCCTCCGACACGGCTTCCAGGCGGGCCACGTCGAGCGCTTCCGCGCTGCGGTAAAGATCGTGGGGCATGGGAACCTCTTAAATCAGAAACTCAGGGGCACAGGATGGGCCGTAACGGGGTGGGACAAGCGATCGTCGGACGGAAGGCCGGGCGCGGGCGTCGCTGCGGGGTGCCGCCTCCGGTACGATCGGCGCAAGCGTAAAGCTCGCTTCGAAGCAAAGTCAAACCCGTGACGGTGGTCTCTATCGCTGGGGCCCCGTCGCCGGTCCGGCGGCGGGCCGAGATCGGGGCTAACTCCCTGGTACGATAGCCGGATGGAGAGCGCACCGATCCGCTGTCTCATCAATGATCGTGACGAGAGGATTGATCCCGCGACGGTCCCGAGCGGACTGACGGTCCTCGACTTTATCCGCAACCACCTGCGCGCCCCCGGCACCAAAGAAGGTTGCAAAGAAGGCGACTGCGGCGCCTGCGTCGTCCTGGTGGGTGAGCTTGAGCCCGCCGGTGATCGGGTGCGCTATTGGCCCGTGACCTCGTGCATGATGCCGATCGCCGAAGCCGCCGGCCGGCACCTTGTGACCGTGGAAGGACTCGACGTCGGCGGGCCCAACATGGCGCAGCGCCTCATCGTCGAAGAGGGGGCGAGCCAATGCGGCTTCTGTACCCCCGGCATCGTAGTGTCGGTGATGGGCCGCCTCGTCGACGGCGGGAGTCCGCCGCCCACGGCCGGTGGCGACGGCCCCCGCAGCGACGCCCTCGCCGACGACGTGGACCGAGCCCTCTCCGGCCACCTGTGCCGGTGCACGGGCTACCGCTCGCTTCGCTCGGCGACGCGGCGGACCTTTGAAGCCCTCCGGGAGCACGCCGGCGTTGACGGGCTGGTCTCTGCGGGGGAGCTGCCCGATTCATTCCTCGAGGTGCCCGGCAGACTGCGCGATCTCCGCGACGCGGCGGCCACCGGCGGATTGGACTCGGCGGCCGCCGGGCCGGCGCCCGCGACGCCGTGGGTGGCGGGGGGCACCGACCTCTACGTTCAGCGCGGAGAGACGCTGCCGGCGGCGCCGGTCTCTTCGCTCCACCGCGTGCTCGCCGGCCGGCCCGAAGCGCGCGGGGTGCGCCTCGACGGGGAATCGCTGCGCATTGGGGCGCTCACCTCCTTCGAGGAGCTTGCGCAGGACCCACTCCTCCGCGCCCGGGTGCCGGCGATACCGCAATTCATGGACCTGGTGGCGTCGTGGCAAATCCGCACCCGGTCGACGCTGGGCGGCAACTTGATCAACGCGTCCCCGATCGGCGACGTGACGATTTTGATGCTGGCCTTGGGCGCCGTCGCGGTATTTGAAGACCTCGGCGGTGCGGGCGAAACGCGTGAGCTGCCGCTCGAGGCGCTCTACCGGGGCTATAAGCAGCTCGATCGGCGTCCGGGTGAGGTGCTCATCGAGGTCCGTCTGCCGGACCTCTCGGCCTCGGATCGCGTGCATTTTGAGAAAACCTCGAAGCGGCGCTGGCTCGATATTGCGACGGTGAACTCGGCGGTCCGTGTGCGGCTCGGGGATGGTGTTGTGGAGGACGCGCGAGTCGCGGTCGGCGGCGTCGCCCCGATCCCACTCTTTCTGCCGGAAGCGTCCCGGGCGCTATGCGGCGAGCCGTCACTCGATCGTCTACAGGCGGCGCTCGAAGCGGCCGACGCGGAGATCGCGCCGATTTCTGACGTGCGCGGGTCGGCGGACTATAAGCGTCTGCTGGTTCGTCACCAGCTCGCCGCCCATGCGGCGACCCTGCTGCCGGCGCTTGACGCCGACGCCACTTACCGCGCTGTGGCCACCGCCTGAAGCCGGGGAGGGGGGGAATCTATGGCGACCTTCGACGACCTCGACCACCTCGACGCCCAGGCCCATGTCCGCGGTCGATCCCGCTACGTCGACGACGAGCCGCGCCCGGAGGGCCTGCTCTTTGCGGCCGTCTTGCCGTCGCCGGTGGCCCACGGGAAGATCCGGCGGCTCGACACGGCCCGCGCGGCCCGTCGACCCGGTGTTCGCGGCGTCCTCACCGCCGACGATATTCCCGGCGAAAACCAAATCGGATCCGTGCTGTCCGACGAGCCGCTGCTCGCCCTGGACGACGTGCACTACCTGGGCCAGCCGATCGCCCTGGTGGTGGCCGACGACGCCTTGGGGGCGCGGCATGCCCTCCGGGATATCGAGCTCGAGATCGACCCGCTCGAGGTCATCGTCGACCCGCGCCGGGCCTACGACGCCGGCCACCTGATCGCCGAGCCCCAGACGCTCGAGCGCGGTGACGTCGACGGGGCCTTCGGCGGCTGCTACCGCGTGCTCGAAGGGCGGGTGGAGGTCGGCGGCCAAGAGCACGTTTATCTCGAGACGCAGCGGGCCCGGGCGATTCCTGAGGAAGGGCGGGCGATGCGCATCCTGTCCTCGACCCAAGGCCCGTATCTGGTGCAGAAGACCGTCGCCCGGATCCTAGGGGTCGCCGAGCACGAGGTCGAGGTGGACGTGAAGCGGCTCGGCGGCGGTTTCGGCGGCAAGGAGGACCAGGCGACGCCGTGGGCGTGCCTCGCCGCCCTCGGCGCCGTGGCGACCGGGCGGCCGGTGGAGCTGGTGCTGTCGCGGGCGGAAGACCTGATGATGACCGGCAAACGCCACCCGTATAGCGCCGACTACCGCATCGGCGTCTCGTCGCTGGGCCAGATCGAAGCTTTTGAAGGTCGCTACTTCCAGAACGCCGGCGCCGCGTGCGACCTGAGCTTGGCGGTGCTTGGGCGCACGCTTTTCCACGCGACGAATTCCTACGACATTCCCCACGTGCGGGTCTGGGGCGCGCCGTGCCGGACGAATATCCCGCCGTCGACGGCGTTCCGCGGTTTCGGCGGCCCCCAGGGCCTGTTCGTGATCGAGTCGGCGGTGACCCGCGCCGCCGAGTCGCTGGGGATCGACCGCGAGTCCTTCCAGCGCCGGAACCTATTGAGCGCCGAGAGCCGGTTCCCCTACGGCCAGTCCGCGGAGACCGTGACGATCGAGCGCTGTTGGGACGAGCTCGACGCCGCCTTCGACCTCGCCGACGTCCGTCGGCGGATCGACGCCTTCAACCTCGAGAACGTGTCGGTGAAGAAGGGCTTCGCGGTGATGCCGGTGACCTTCGGCATCTCCTTCACGGCGACCTTCTTGAATCAGGCCGGCGCCCTGCTCCACGTTTACACCGACGGTAGCGTCAGCGTCACCACCGGCGGCGTCGAGATGGGGCAAGGGCTCTTCGCCAATATGGCGTCGGTGGCGGCCCGAACCCTCGGCATCGACCCGGAGAGAATCCGCATCGAGAGCACGAATACGCGGCGCATCGCCAATATGTCGGCGAGCGCCGCCAGCTCCACGACGCTGCTCAACGGCAACGCCACGCGCCTGGCGGCCGAGCAGGTCCGGGGACGGCTCTTGGAGCACGCCGCCGAGCTCCACGGCGGCGAAGCGGCGGACTATTCGATCGCCGACGGGCGCGTGCTGCGCACCGGCGAGGCCATGGGGCAGCTGGACTGGAACGGGCTGGTGAAGTCGGCTTATTTCCACCGGGTGGCCCTCTCCGCCCACGGCTTCTACCGTACGCCCGTGATCCACTTTGACGCCGAGTCCGGGCGCGGCCACCCCTTCGCCTACCACGTCTGCGGCGCGGCCTTGGTGGAGGTCACGGTGGACGGCTGGCGCGGCACCTACGATATCGACGCGGTGCGCTTGGTGCACGACGTCGGCCGGCCCCTCAACCGCCGGGTCGACCTCGGCCAGGTGGAAGGGGGCCTGGTCCAAGGGCTCGGCTGGATGACGGTGGAAGATCTCCGCTTCGATGGGGCAGGGCGCAACCTCTCGGGGGCCCTCGCGACTTATAAGGTGCCGGACGTCGAGCTGGTGCCGCGGGAGCTCGACGCTCGTTTGCTCGAAGACGACGGCCCCGGCGGTCCCGGCTCCGAACCCGGCCCGTACCGCTCGAAAGCCGTCGGCGAACCGCCGCTGATGTACGGTCTCGGCGTCGTCTTCGCCCTGCGCAGCGCGCTGCGGGCGCTCAAGCCCGACCGCGACTTTCCCTTCGTCGCGCCGATGACGCCGGAACGGGTCTTCATGCAGCTCCACGGCCCGGTCGCGGGCGCTGGGGGCGGCGCCGTCGCCGCGGAGGCGGACGACTTGGCTGAGGCGACACCGGCGAGTGCCGAGACGGTCGGTGTCTAAGCGGCTGGACTTCTGGCGACAGCTGGCGGACGCTCTGCGCCGGGGCGAGTCGGTCTTTTTGACCCGCGTCGCCGACAGTACCGACCACTCCCCGGGAACTCCCGGCGCGGCGCTCTTTGTCGCCGGCGACGGCCGCAGAATCGGCACCATCGGCGGCGGGGCGATGGAGCTTCGCTGGCTGGCGAAGGCGAAGGCGACCCTCGAGTCGGGGGAGAGCGTCCGGCGGCTGGTGGAGGTCCACCACCGGCGCGATGTCGAAGAAGAGCCCGGCGTGGAGCGTTCGGGCATGATCTGCGCCGGCCGACAGACCAACATCGACGTCACCGTGACGCCGGAAGACTTACCGACCCTCGAAGCCTGGCTACTTGCGCTCGAGCGCGAACGCGGCGTCCTGCGTACCGACGTCGACGGCCTGCGGGTGCTCGAGGAGGACCGGGCCGAGCCGCGGGTGGACCGCGGGGAGAGTCGCGGCGGCGCCTGGCACGGGGCCGCCTGGCGTTATGACGAAACCGCCGTCGAGCGACGGCGGCTGGTGATCCTCGGCGCCGGCCACTGCGGCCGCGCCCTCGCCCGGCTGATGCTCGGGATCGGCTGGCGGGTATGCCTCTTCGAAACGCGGGCGGCGGTGGTCGACGACCCCGACGCGGCGGACCTCGACGTGCGTCTCGTCGAAGACTTCCGCCAAGCGGCGTCGGCGGTGGACTATCCGCAGTTGACCGCCGCGGTTGTCATGACGACCGACGTGCCCAACGACGTCCGCGCGCTGGCCGGGGCGCTGGCGGTGGAGTTCCCATTCGTCGGCGCGATGGGCAGTCGAACCAAGCTCGAAGAGATCCGCCGCCGGCTCCTCGCCCTGGGTCTACCGTCGAGCGCGCTCGACCGCTTGACGGCGCCGGTCGGCCTGCCGATCGATAGCCACACGCCGCCCGAGATTGCGGTGAGCGTCGGCGCCCAGCTGCTGGCGTGTCGACACCGGTGGCTGGGCGGCGCAGGGCCGCACGGGCCATGACGGCCGTGGCACCGTCGCGAATCCCCCGGGTCGTCGCGGGCCGGCCGTGCGCATCTCGCGGTGAGGCGCGTCGGCGGTGGACGCTGCGCAGTCGCCGCGTGGTGACGCCGCGGGGCGAGGTCGACGGCGCGGTGGTCGTCTCGAGCGAAGGGCGGATTGAGTCGGTCACCGAGGGGACGATAAGCACGGAAGCCCCGGAGACCGTCGACGTCGGCGAGCTGGCGGTCTTGCCGGGGGGCGTGGATAGCCACGTGCACTTAAACGAGCCGGGGCGCACGGAGTGGGAAGGCTTCGTGGCCGGCACGCGGGCGGCGGCCGCGGGCGGCGTCACGACCCTGGTGGATATGCCGCTCAACAGCGAGCCGACGACGGTTGACGTCGCGGCGTTCGCGGCCAAGCTCGAGGCGGCCGAAGGCCACCGGCGCCGCGGCCACCTGCTGGCCGACGTCGCCTTCTGGGGCGGCCTGGTTCCGCGGTCGGCGCCCCGGCTTGAGGCCCTGTGGCGTCAAGGTGTGGCCGGCTTCAAAGCCTTCATGGCCGACAGCGGCGTCGACTCCTTCCCGCCGGTAGAGCGAACGGACCTACTGCCGGCCATGAGGAGCCTGGCGGAGCTCGGCGCGCCGCTCTTGGTGCACGCCGAGGTGGTCACGACCGCGCCGCCGCCGGCGGGCCGCGTCGCCGATCCCCAGAGCTACGCCACCTGGCTCGCGGCCCGACCGCCGCGCTTCGAGGTCGACGCGGTGCGCAGTCTCCTCGAGCTGGTGGAGCAGACCGGGTGTCGCGTGCACGTTGTGCACGTGGCGGCGGCGGACGTGGTGCCGATGATCCGCGAGGCCAAGGCCTCGGGGCTGCCGGTGACCGCCGAGACGTGTCCGCACTATCTCTTCTTTGACGCAGAGAACGTGCCCGACGGCGACCCGCGATTCAAGTGTGCGCCGCCGATCCGCGGGCGCCGGCACCGGGAGGCGCTCTGGGCGGCCCTGCTCGACGGCACCCTCGATCTGGTCGCCTCAGACCACTCGCCGGCGCCGCCGTCCATGAAGACCGGTTCGCTCCTCTCCGCGTGGGGCGGCATCCTGTCGCTCGAGGTCGCGAGGATCGCTTTGTGGACGGAGGCCCGCCGCCGCGGGGCGACGCTGTCGGACCTCGCCCGCTGGACGTCGGAGGCGCCGGCCCGGCTCGCCGGGCTGCCCGAGCGCGGGGCGATCGTCCCGGGCGCCGCGGCAGACCTCGTGGTCTTCGACCCCGACGCCCCATGGCGGGTGCGGGACGCGGCGCTGCACCATCGGCAGCCGGGGAGCGCCTACGACGGTTCGGAGCTCGTCGGCCGCGTCGAAGCGACCTACCTCGGCGGCCGAAGCGTCTGGCCGCCCGGAGAGGCGCGACGCCCGGGGGAAATGGCGGAGCTTTCCGCGGGAGAGCCGGCCGGTCGTGAGACACTGGAGTCATGAGGAGCCCGCTTACCACCCACATCTTGGACACCGCCCGGGGGGCCCCGGCGTCTGGCGTCCAGGTTAGCCTCTTCGCGGGGACGGAAGAGATCGGCGCCGGGACCACCGACGCCGACGGCCGCATCGGCGAACTGCTGCCCGCCGGATCGACGCTCGCCCCGGGCGTTTACCGCCTGCACTTCAGAGTCGAGGATTATTGGCGACGTCGCGGCGAATCCGGCTTCTTCCCTAGCGTGGACGTGACCTTCCGCGTCGAAGACGGGGCCCAGCACTACCACGTACCCCTCCTGCTCAGCCCCTACGGATTCAGTACCTACCGCGGTAGCTGAGCTCGGCGCTCCGTCCCTCCACGTCAAGACCTTCAGTCCACCTATTTTGGAGTCGAGGATGTCCCCATGAGCGCACGTCGGATTGGACAGCTCGTCGAGCATCGCTACGGCAAGGTCGGGGTTCGGCTGTTGCGTCTGGATCGCTCGACGACGCCGCATCAGCTTTTCGAAGCGACGGTGGAGGTTTCCCTCGAAGGCGACTTCGACGAAGCGTACGCCGAGGGTGACAACCGCCGCGTGCTGCCGACGGACACGATGAAAAACACGGTCTACGGCCTGGCGCGGGAGCGCGCATTCGAGACCGCCGAGGGCTTCGCCCGTCTGCTAGCTCGACACTTCGTGACGAAGCACGAGCAGGTGACGCAGGCGACCATTCGCATCCACGAGCGGCCGTGGCGCCGCCACGCCCAAGCCGACGCGGCCTTCGTCGCCGGCGGCCCAGAGCGCCATACCGTGGAGGTTCGCCGGGATCTCTCCGGGGGCGACTCGGTGAGCTCCGGCGTCGTCGGGCTCGTGGTGCTCAAAAGCAGCGACTCGGGCTTCTCCGACTTCCCGAGGGACCGCTTTACGGTGCTCGAGGAGACCGACGACCGCCTCTTCTCGACGAGCCTGGAAGCGCGGTGGGACTACGCTCGCCTGGCCGTGGAAGATACGGCTCCGGATTTCGCGGATGTGCGCCGCCGCGTCCTCGAAGCGATGCTCGACGCCTTTTCGGAGCATACGAGTCGGTCGGTGCAGCACACGCTTTATTGGATGGGCGAGGCGGCGCTGGCGGCGGCGCCTGAGGTCGAGCGCCTTTTCATGCGCATGCCCAATAGGCACTACCTGCTGGCGAATCTCGGAGCCTTCGAGCTCGATAATCCCAACATCATCTTTGTGCCCACCGACGAGCCGGCGGGCTTGATTGAGGGCACGGTCGAACGCACCCGCGGCTGCGGCTGATCAGTCGCCCGAGCCGTTGTAGATCGGTCCGCCGCCGGCGGCGTAGGCCTGGAGAATGGCCCGGGCGTCCTCGCGCAGGACGCCGCAGGTCACCCGGATGCCGCGGGACTCGAGGGCGTGGGCCCAGCGCTCGGGCTTGGGCCCTTCGTCAAAGCCGATCTCCTCCGCGTCTTCGGTGGCGGCGCCGCACACCAGGCGTTTGACGCCGGACCACGGCACGGCGCCGAAACACTGGGCGCAAGGTTCGGTCGAGGTGTAGAGCTGGAGCTCCCGGTCGCCGCGGCCGAGGTCATAGTCGCCCACCACCTGCTGGGCGATGGCGAGCGCCACCACCTCGGCGTGGGCGATCGACGCGCCGGCGGGCACCACCAAGTTGACCCCCGGGGCGATGACCCGGCCATCCTGGTCGTAAACGACGGCGCCGAAGGGGCCCCCGCCTTCGGCGACGCTGCGCCGCGAGAGCTCGAGGGCGAGGCGCATGCGGCCCTCATCGTCGGCTTGGCTGAGGTCACCGGCGGCGGCGACGACGTCGTCGACCCACGGGGGTAGCTGAAGAACCAGGGGGGGATAGCTCATACCTCGATCTTAGCCCGGTTGGATGTCGGGGCCCCTGTGGCCAGTTCCCCGTGAACCCGACCGGGTCGGACTACGGTCGGGTCGTGGTCAGGAGAAGGTCGGCGTCGAGGAGGGCCCCGTGCAGTCGATTGAGCTGCCGCACCGCGTCTTCCGGGTCCTCGCCCGTGATGCCGACCATGCCCCATCGCCCCGGGATGGCGGCGACGGTGTCGGCGAAGACGTGGCCTTGGATGAACCTCCGGGTGACGCGGAGAAAGTCGTGGTGGTCGGCGGTGGGGCGGGGCCTGAAGATGCGGGTGACGCCGTAGCCTTGGGCGGAGTCGCCGGAGTGCCCGCGAACTTTGTCCAGGAAGGCGCGGAGACATTCGGCGCCGGTGAACGAGATGTTGAGATCTTGGACACCGAGCAGCGGCTTGTCGCCGTAGCGTCCGCCGACGGTGCCGATGGCGAAGTCGAGGCCGGCGAGTACCAAGCCGGGGGCTTTGGCTTCGAAAGCGGCGTGAAAGTCGCGCATGAAGCCGTGGAGACGGCGATAGGTGGCGACCGGCACGTTGAAGAGGGGGGCGCTGTCCCCGTCGAGCAGGATGTTGCCCTTCCAGGACGGGCCCTCCATGAACTGGATCGTCGCGCCGTCGGCGACGGCGCCGCCGCGGATATGGGCCGAGAGTGCGGTCGGCAAGGTCTGGCCGGCGATGGTGGCGCGGCCGTAGTGGACGTGGGCTTCGAGCACATAGTCGTCGCCGTGCACGAACGAGCGACGGGCGAGGGCTCCGAGGGACGCCCCGTCGTTGAGGTCCAGGCCGGGGGTGATGCGGGCGCCGTCGCCGGATTCGGACGCCTTGAAACAGCCGAGCTCCAGGCCGTGGCGCTCCCGGAGCCAGCGGGCGGCGTCGAGCGTCTGGCGGACGAACGCGTCGACGGATCGGCCGCGCCTTTGCACGGTATAGCCGGGGACCCTCGGCACTTCGAGGTCCATGCGCTCGGCGAGCTCGCAGCGCTGACCTTCGGCGGCGAGGAGCGCGAAGGGGTCGCCCCCGAATCGCAGGGTCGCCGGGACGGTGGCCGCCGCGTCCACCGTCGGGTGCAGCACGTCTTTGCGGTTCCAGTCCGTCGAGATCGACGCCCGATTGGCCTCAACGGCGAGCTCGTGGAGGCCGGCTTGCCGCGCCAGCCACAGCAGGAAAATCTGCATTTCGAGCTCGAAAGCGTAGAGGCGGATCACCCTCGGCCGCTCCCGCAGCGCTTCGATCCACGCGGTCATCGACGGCACCGGAGACTCGGCGTGCTTCGAGGCGAGGTGCAGGAGGGCGTGGGAGAGGTAGTAGTGGTCACAATCCTCGAGACGGATGGCCCGGGCGCCCAGCGCGTCGACGGCGGTCTGCCAGGCGTCGGTGCGGCCGACCGCGATGTCGCCAGGACCGCCGAGGTAGACGGACCGGGCTTCCTTGTAGGTCGTGAAGTCTCCACCCGGTCCGCCGGTGAGCAGGGCGTCGAGGTCGCCGTCGAAGGTTTTGAGGTCCGGCGTCGTTGAGTGGAGCAGGATGGCGGGCAGCCGCGCCCGGTCGCCGACGGCGGGCACCAAGATCCGGTCGGCCCTGGCGCCGATTTCCGATGGTGGACACCCCACGAGAGACCTACAGAGTGCGGCGATCTCCGCGTCGGAGAGGGTCAGCGGGCCGGTTTGAAGACCCCGCCAGGGGACCTCCGGCCCGTGCTCCGGCACGGCGACCCAGCCGCCCCCGTCGGCGTTGTTGCGGCGGAATCTCATGAGCCTTCGATCTCCATTTCGATGCCCGCCCCCGGCGCCGACCGCTCGGTGGCCTCGAGCCAGCCTGTGCGCGGCGCCGCGGTGCTGCCGATGGCGTCGGCCTGGCGGTGAAGGAAGCCGCGCATGACGCGGTAGGCGGCGTCGACGTCCTCGAGGGCCACCGCCTCGTCGGGGTGGTGGCTGAGGCCGCCGGGACTCCGCACCAAGAGCATGGTGACCGGCATGCGTCTCGCCATGACCAAGGCGTCGTGGCCGGCCCCCACAACCAGACGAGTCGCGTCGATACCGGCGGCTTGGGCGGCACCTTCGAGACGGGACGAGAGATCCGGGTCGGCGCCGACGCCGGCCTCACGGTGGAGCGTCTCGCTCGAGAAGCCCAGGCCGCGCTCGTCGGCGAGCTGTTTCGCCGTCAGGAGCAAGGCCTGGACCTGCCGGTCCAGCGTCGCGTGGTCGGGGTGGCGCATATCGACGGTGAGCTCCACGGCCCCGGGGATGACGTTGCCGGCTCCGGGGGCGACCTCGAGTCGACCGACCGTGGCCACCAGGTCCGGCGTCCCGCGGGCGAGGCGCTCCGCTTCGAGGACCACGGCGGCCGCCGCGGGCATCGGATCCCGGCGCAACGCCATCGGCGTGGTGCCGGCGTGCCCCGCCCGGCCGGTGAATCGGAGCCGGAGCCACCACGAGCAGGCGATGGCTTCAAGGATCCCGAGGGACGTGCCGCAGCTTTCTAGGCGGGGCCCTTGCTCGATGTGAGCTTCGACGTACCCGAGGGGGCGGCGATCCCGGTAGCGACAGCGCAGGGGCGGCGGCGGTCCACCGCTGTGGCGGCGATTCCACAGATCGATGACGTCCCGGAGGTGGGCTCCGCCCGCGTCGCTCAACTCGAGAAGATCGTCGCCCAACTCGCCGATCAACGCTTTGGAGCCTAGGAAGGGGGCGCCGAAACGCAGCCCTTCCTCGTCGGCGAAGGCCACCACTTCGAGGTCAAAGGGGAGCGGTCGGCCGTCGAGGCCTTGGGCGGCGGCGATCGCTAGCAGCACGCCCAGGACGCCGTCGTATCGGCCGGCGTCGCGGACGGTGTCAAGGTGGGAGCCGAGCACCAGGACGGGCGCGTCGGCGACGGTGGATCTCCGGATGCCGACCAGATTGCCAGCCCCGTCAAGTTCCGTCTCGAGGGCGGCGGCTTCCATCCACCGGGCGACGCACTCGGTGGCCTGATCCATCGCCGGTGATAGGTAGCCGCGCGTGATGCGGTGGGGTTCATCGGAAAACTCCGCCAGCTCATCGCAACGGCGCAGAATTTCGTGGGCCATGTCTGTGGGCGTCGCCAAGGGATCCCCCGATTCCAAGAACGGAAGCGTTCGGCTGGTGGGTGATGTAAAAAGACGAAATGAGAATCCAGGATCAGAGTTATAGCATCGTCGTGTCTGGGCGCCCAAGCCGGTTGACGGGGGCGCGACCGGTCCCGATGGCCGTGAGAGGATCGCGCCATGGCGAATGACCAGACCCCCTTAGAAGCCCTCCGGACGCGGCGGCGATTGACCCGGGACGCGAACCGCCCCCGGGCGACGGAGAAACGCCGGGCCAAGGGCTACCGAACAGCCCGCGAGAATCTGGACGACCTGTGCGATCCCGGCTCGTTCGTTGAATTCGGGGAGCTTGCGGTGGCCGCGCAGCGCCGGCGCCGGGCCATTGAGGAGCTCCAGGCCGAGACCCCCGCCGACGGCGTCATCACCGGCCTCGGGACCGTCAACGCCGACCTCTTCGGCGTCGAGAAGAGCCAGGCGGCGGTCATCGTCAACGACTACTCCGTGCTCGCCGGGACCCAGGGATATTTCCATCATCGCAAGATTGACCGGCTGCTGCAGGTGGCCGGCCGCCGGCGCTTGCCGGTGGTCATGTACGCCGAAGGCGGCGGTGGCCGCCCGGGCGACGTCGACGTGCTGGTCGGCAATTCGGGGCTCAACGTGCCGACCTTCGCCGCCTGGGCGGCCCTCAGCGGACGGGTGCCTCGCATCGCCGTGGCCCACGGCTATTGCTTCGCCGGCAACGCCGCGCTTTTTGGCACCGCGGATATCACCGTCGCCACCCGGTCTTCGTCGATCGGTATGGCGGGCCCGGCGATGATCGAAGGCGGTGGCCTCGGGCGATTCGCCCCGCAGGAGATCGGCCCGATCGAGACCCAGGCGCAAAACGGCGTGGTCGACGTGGTCGTTGAAGACGAAGCCGAAGCGACGGCGGTGGCGAAGCAACTGCTCGGCTACTTCCAAGGCGAGCTCTCGACTTTCACGGCCGCCGACCAAGAGGAGCTGCGTCGGGCGCTGCCGGCGGATCGCCGCTACGGCTACAAAGCGCGCCCGCTCTTGGAGCGGCTATTCGACGAGGGCAGCTGGCTCGAGCTGCGTCGACAGTACGCCGGCAGCGTGATCACGGCCTTGGCCCGGCTCGAAGGCCGCCCGGTGGGCATCCTCGCCAACGATACCCAGGTCCTCGGAGGCGCCCTCGACGCCGCCTCCTCCGAGAAAGCGGCGCGCTTTCTCCAGCTGCTCGACGCCTTCGGGCTGCCGGTGGTGTCGCTCTGTGACACGCCGGGCTTTATGGTCGGCCCCGAGAGTGAGAAGGACGCGGCGGTGCGTCGAATGGGGCGCCTCTTCGTCGCCGGCGCCGGCGTGCGCTCGCCGTGGGTCGCGGTTTTCTTGCGCAAAGCCTACGGCCTCGGGGCCATGGCGATGGTCGGCGGCACCTTCGAGCGTCCCGACTATGCGGTCGCCTGGCCGCAGGGGGAGTTCGGCGGCATGGGCCTAGAGGGGGCGGTGCGCTTGGGATTCAAGCGCGAGCTCGAGGCGGTCGACGGCGCGGAGCGGGACGCACTCTTCAACCGGCTCGTGGGCCAGCTTTATAACCAGGGCAAAGCGACCGAAACGGCATCGTTCCTCGAGATCGACGCGGTGATCGACCCCGCCGAGACCCGCCACGTAATCCTGCGGTCGCTCGATGCGGCCGCGTCTTCGTCGGCCCCGTCGTCCAACGGTCACCGTCCGCGCTTTGTCGACACCTGGTAAGCGGGCGGGCTAGCCGGGCGCCGCGGGGACCGCGGGCCGGTCACTCCGCCGGAATCAAGGCTGCGCGGAGTGTCGCTGAATCGCCGGTTTCGATCCACGCCGCGATCAGACCTTCTTCGACGACTTCGAGCTTCGGGACGCCCGCGGCCCGACCGGCCTCCGTCGTGGCGAGGACCCTGAGTTCCCCGACCGCGCCGTCCGGACCGATTCGCTGGAGGGAGACCTCGGCGCGGCCGTCCCGCTGGGCGAGCCAAAGGACCTGGGCGTCGCCGGTGTCGTCGAAGACCACGTCCACCCGGCCGAGGGGGGCTTGATCGTCGAGGAGGAAGGGGGCGCCCCAGCTGGCGCCGGCGTCCCGGGAGAAGGCCACCTGCACCCGCGGCCGGTCCTGGGCGGCGGTGAACCAGGCGAGGGCCACGTCCCGGCCCTTCGCGGCGAGGGCGGGGCCGTTGACGGGGCAGCCTTGGAGGCTCCAGCCGTCGTCGTGGGCGACTATCGGTTCGGTCCAGCCGTCGGCGGTCGCGCGGACGACGGCGATATCCCGAATTTCCCGGTCGCTGCGGTCGCGGTAGGCCACCACCGGGCCGTCGGCGGTGAGGACCGCATCCGTCGAGCAGCACTCGCAGACCCGCTCATCGAGCAGCTCGCTGGCGGCGGGCGACCCGCCGCGGAGTTTGGCGGTGCGCAGATGCATGGCGCCGCTGTCGAGCATGGCGCGGCCGTCGAGCCAAATCGCCCTCACGGCGCCGTCCGACGCCGCGATGTAAGACACGAAGCCATGTTCGGTCGCGGAGGCGTCGTCGTGGAGCCAGCCGGCGTCCCGCCACGTCCGGCCGTCCTCTGAGGTGCTGAGGCGCACGCCGTAGGCATAGGTGCCTTCACCGAGCTTGCGCAGGGCGTGGGCATAGTAAGTGCCGTCGGCGTCGGTGGCGAGGCCCGGGACGTCCGCCCAGTTGGCGAAGAAGTCGTCGCCGGACTGGATCGGCACCGGCGGCGTCCACTCGCTATCGACCCAGCGGGAATGAAAAAGCGTGTGCTCGACCCGCCGGCCGCCTTTGTCGTCTCGCGAAGGGGCCCCGGCGGTCTTCCTCGCCGTCGCCTGGCTCGGCTCGAGCCAGGTGACGTGGAGGGTTCCGCCGACTTTCTGGATTCGCGACGCCAGGGCGCCCCCCTTCGCCGGCGGATCGATCGGCCGCCAGGCGATCGGGCCGCCGGCGTCTCCAGGCGACGCCGGGGAAAAGGGCGGCGCAGTCCCGTTGACGGGGGGCGGATCCGCAGGGCCGCAGGCGACGGCTGCGGTCGCCATCGCCGCCACGGCATGCCGGAGAAGAACTCGAGCCATGGTCGGATCCTCTCACGTCGAGCCGGGGCGACGAAGCGCGCAGAGACCTCGCGAACCTCTCCGTACGGACGCCCCTCGGGGGATGAAGTGTCGGAATGTGTCGGCGGCAGGGACGCCGACAGTCGGGGTGAGATATGACATTTAGTTGAACATAAAAAATCACAAAAAAACTTGTCTTGCTGGCCCTTTGTTGGCACTCTGATTGCTCTATCTAATGTCCGAGTTAAGCGGACGTTGGGATCGTCTGAATCTCCGTAAAGTGTTGAATATAATGATCTTTGCGTTGTCGGGAATCCCTGCGTCAAAAATTTGGAACCTTTTATTTGAGGTAATCGGACATGGGGAAAAATATTTTCGTGATGTGGGCTTTGCTGACTTCTCTAGCCGGCGTGACAACGGCGGCGACGGGATCTACAGAAACGCGATGCAGCGAGGCCGTGCCGGTGACGTCGGCGCGTGCGCAAGGGGCGAGGACGATCTTTGTCGACGTGGTGGCGCCGAGCGTCGTGCGACTGGAATGGAACGCGGAGGGCGGATTCGAGTGGCTCGACTGCGGCGGCACCGGCGCCAAGCGGCTGGGCGAGGCGGAGAATTCCCTTCGCTTTGCCGTGGAGCAACCGGGGACTGTTTATCTAGGGTGGAGCGGCCTGGATTCGGGGCCGACCCAGGTGTCGGGGGCGGTGGAGGAAGTCGAGGTCGACCGGCGATCATTCTGGGTCGATTTCGAGCGCCGACGGGTCGCAGTCGAGCACACGGTCTACTTCGCCACGGGGGCCGGGGCGAGGGATCTCGAGCGCTTTGGAGATCCGGGGTTGGGGAATCGGCGAGCGGTCGCGAGCTACGCGGAAGTGCTCGACGGCGCGGGCCGACGTCTCGCCACGGCGGCGGTGTCGACCCCAGAACCTGGCTCGGGTCTCGCCCCTCGGGCCGGAGTGTCAGGCGCGGACCTGACCTCGATCTTGATCCGCCGGGGAGTCGGTGGATTGTGGGATGACGTGCTCGGGGGAATCGTCGGGAAAGAACACCAGACGGACCCGGATCCTCCGAGCGGCGGCGGCGTGGTGATCTGCGGCGGTGGCGAGGGCGACGGCTGGGGTTCTCGGGAGCACCAGACGGACCCGGATCCTCCGAGCGGCGGCGGCGTGGTGATCTGCGGCGGTGGCGAGGGCGACGGCTGGGGTTCTCGGGAGCACCAGAC
>JBCDKB010000145.1:0-17019 GCA_038747035.1 Acidobacteriota bacterium
ACGGAGCGCCGCGACATCCTGAGCCGGGCCGAAAAAGGCCCGGTGGTGATGGCGGCGGAGGTCATCGACGCGCTCAGGCGCCATACCGATGACGGCATCAACGTCACCGACGTCGGCCAGCACCAGATGTGGGAAGCCCAGTACTTTCCCCACGACCGGCCGGGGACTCTTTTTACCTCGGGCGGCATGGGCACCATGGGCTACGCCCTGCCGGCGGCGATCGGCGTCAAGATGGCCCGTCCGAATGAAGAGGTTTGGGCGATCGTCGGCGACGGCGGATTCCAGATGACTTTCTGCGAGCTCGCCACGGCGGTGCAGGAAGGCGTCGAGATCAAGATCGCGATCGTCAACAACGGCTACCTCGGCATGGTGCGCCAGTGGCAGGAGCTGTTCTACGACCAGCGCTACCACCAGACCCCCATCCTGGCGCCGGACTTCTGTCACCTCGCCGCCGCCTTCGGCATCCCCGCCGCCCGGGTCACCCGCCGGGACGAGATGGCCGGCGCCATCGAGCGCGCGTCGGCCCACCGGGGCGGCCCGACCCTCGTGGAGTTCGTCGTCGAGCAGCACGACGCCGTCTTCCCGATGGTGCCCGCCGGCGCCGACCTCGACGAGATGATCCGACGCCCCCTCCCTGCGTCTTATAAGACCGCCGAAACGCCTGAGCGGATCGAGCGACATGCCAAGTCCTAGCCCGATCTCCAAACGGCCGCGACTGGAGCGGGAAGCCGTGGTCAGCGCGCTGGTCGAAGACCGCGCGGACGTGCTCAGCCAGTCCGTGGCGCTGCTACGCCGGCGCGGCTTCCGGTGCGCGTCGGTGACCCTGGGCAAGACCGACCGTGACCACATAGCGCGCCTCACCGTCACCCTCGAAGACGGTGACGAGGCGCCGCGGCTCGCCCGCGAGCTCCGCCGCCTGCTCTACGTGCTCTCCGTGGACAACCTCACCGACGAGCCGTCGGTGCTGCGGGAGCTGCTGCTGGTGAAAGTCGGCGCCGGCGTCGACGAGCGCGCCCAGGTGGCGCAGCTCTGCGAGGTCTTCCGCGGTCGCATCGTCGACGTCGGGCCGGAGACCGTGATCGTCGAGACCACCGGCGACGCGGAAAAGATCGCCGGCTTCCTCGAGGTCCTCCGCCCCTTCGGCATCCTGGAGATGAACCGTACCGGCCCCGTTGTCCTCGCCCGCGCCGACCGGGTCCTGGCGACCGGGCCGGACGACGAATCCACCTGGCTCCGCCGCCGGCGACGGACGAGCGCCCGAAGGGCCAGCTAGACCCGCAAACGCTGACTTCCGGTTCTTCCCCCCGGCTATTCACCCCGGTTCTTTCACCCACACCTCCCCTGGAGACACCCATGCCTACGCTCTACTACGACAATGACGCCGACCTGAATACCCTGCGCCACCGCCGCATCGCCGTCATCGGCTACGGCAGCCAAGGCCACGCCCACGCGCTGAATCTGAAAGACAGCGGCCTCGCCGTCACGGTCGGCCTCTACGCCGGCAGCCGCAGCCGCGCCAAGGCCGAGGCCGACGGCCTCAAGGTCACGACCGTCGAGAGGGCGGCCAAGGACGCCGACGTGATCATGATGCTGGCGCCGGATACGGCGCAGCGCCAGATCTACGAGCAGCAGATCGCCCCGCACCTGCAGGCCGGCGACACCCTCATGTTCGCCCACGGATTCAATATCCGCTTCGGCGAGATCCAGCCGCCGGACGATATCGACGTCGCCATGGTCGCCCCCAAATCCCCGGGCCACCGGGTGCGCGAGCTGTTCGCCGCCGGTCAAGGCACGCCCGCCCTGGTGGCCGTCGCCCAGGACGCCACCGGCGCCGCCAAGGCCACCGCCTTGTCCTACGCCAAAGCCCTCGGCTGCACCCGCGCGGGGGTGATCGAAACCACCTTCTCCGAAGAGACCGAGACCGACCTCTTCGGCGAACAGGCGGTGCTTTGCGGCGGCGTCACCGCCCTGGTCCGCGCCGGCTTCGAGACCCTGGTGGAGGCCGGCTACCAGCCGGAGGTCGCCTATTTCGAATGCCTCCACGAGCTCAAGCTGATCGTCGACCTGATGTACCGCGGCGGCCTCGGGGAGATGTGGCATAGCGTCTCGGACACGGCCGAGCACGGCGGCTACCAGGGCGGATCACGGCTGGTCAACGAAGAGACGAAGCACGAGATGCGCCGCATGCTCGAAGACATCCAGCAGGGTCGCTACGCGGAGGACTGGATCGAAGAGAACCGCCTCGGCCGCCCGTATTTCGACCGACGCCGCTCGATCGAACAGGGCCATTCGATCGAAAACGTCGGCCGACGCCTGCGGTCGATGATGGGCTTCCTCGACGGCTCGGCCCGGCCCCGCTTCGGCGCCCAGGCTGCGCGCTCGTGACGGCCGGGAATTTTTAGCTGCGCCCCTGCACTGCCGTCGAGCCTCAAGATGACGGCCCCGCGCTACCCGGGCATCCGCTCGGCGGAGATCCCGGAGGTCACCGACGACGACGGCGCCCGCGTGCGCGTGATCTGCGGCCGCTTCTGGGGACGGGTCGGTCCGGTCGACGGCATCGCCGCCGACCCGACCTACCTCGACGTGTCGGTGCCCCCCGGCCGACGCCGGACCCTGCCGGTAACCACCAGCCACCAGGCCTTCGCCTACGTCATCGCCGGCGGCGGCTCGTTCCGCAACGCGTCGGAACCCCGCGCCATGCCCACCGACCGGGTCGGCGCCGACGGCGCACCCGTCCAACACGGCGCCGGCCACCGCCTCGGCGAGGTCGAGAACAAGTCCCTGGTGCTCTTTAGCCGCGGCGACGAGATCCTCGTCCAGGCGGGCGAGGAGGGCGTTCGATTCCTCCTCGTTTCCGGCCAGCCGCTGCGGGAGCCCGTGGCGTGGCAGGGGCCGATCGTGATGAATACCCAAGCCGAGCTCCGCCGGGCCTTCCGCGAGCTGCAGGACGGGAGCTTTCTCCGCCACGGGCTGTTAGTCCTCGGCGCGGTACTCCCCGTTCATATACCGAACGTAAATCCGGTAGAAGACCCTGACGACCAGTGACAGCGATATGAAAGCTGCGGTGCCGAGCTTGAGGTAGAAAAGCGCCGGATCCTCCGCGGCGGAATAGATCCAGCCCGTGCTCCCGGTGAATTCGCCCGCCCCGAGGGCGTAGCCCCCGATTGCCCAGCCGCCGACGAGCACAATGGCCAGCAGTCCGAAGGCCATCCCCAACTCAAAGACCAGCCGTCTCCGCTTGGCCGTCTTCCCCTCGGGCCGCTGATCTTCTGCTGCAGTCGGCCATGCGACCACCACAGCAAAGAGGACGATGCAGCAGAGGAACCGCGCAATGATCAGGGTCGCGTGAAAAAGAAACGGCTGCGCGCTCTCGGAGACCATGAGATCCGCATGGAGCCGAATCTCCCCGACCTCCGACCAGAAGAAGCTCACGGCGAGCAGACCGAGGCTGGCGAGTCCGACCGTCCCAGCGCCTATCCGCCAGGCCAGCGAGCGACGCCGGGGGCCTTGGGGCCTCGGTGCCATCACCTCTGTCGGTACGAAGACAGTCCACAGCAAGAGACCGAGCGCCACAAAGCCGAAGAGGACGAAGTGGATGACGACGCTATAGAAGAAGGTCGGCTGCTCGGTCCTCGGCACGAATTGGCCGCTGCGGTAGACGCCATCCGCGTTCCAAAAGAAAAGCGCGAGCGCAAACAAGCCGACGCTCGTAGCCCCCGCCAAAGCTTTGGCCGCGAGGGGCATTGGCCTCGACCTTTCGCCGCGGAGGGTTAAGTGATGCGAGTCGGAGGGCATGGTGGTTATACGCCGAGCACGCTCGACCCATTCAATGCCTTAGTCGGGCGGGCTTCGGCATGGAATTCGAGCCTACCCTGCGAAGTCTCGGCCAGATCCACTATGCTCGCCGGTGGCGGCAAGAAATAAAGCATCACATCAAGATTTTCGATGCCGAGATTTTGAAGACCGAGACTTCAGATATCAAGAAGATACAAAGAACTTAGAACCACAATGACTGATCACGAAACTCTAGACCCGAAAGACTGGCGGGCGTTCTCGGACCGGGCCCACCGGGCCCTCGACGCGGCGATTGAGCACATGCGGAGCCGGTCCGTCGAGCGGCCCTGGCGCCCCCTGCCGGCCGAAGCCAGGGCCGAGATCGAAAGGCCCTTGCCCCACGGTGAAGGCCAGCTCGATGAGGTCTTCGACCGGATCGAACGATCGGTCCTGCCCTACCCCACCGGCAACGCCCATCCGCGTTTCTGGGGTTGGGTCATGGGCAACGGCACGCCGGAAGCGGCGCTCGCCGATCTGATGGCGTCGGCCATGAATCCTCACCTCGCGGGTTATGACCAAAGCGGCGCCGCCGTCGAACGACAGGTCATCGCCTGGCTTAAGGAGATCATGGGCTTCCCCGAGTCCGGCAGCGGCGTGTTGGTGAGCGGCGGCACCATGGCCAATCTCATCGGCGTCGCCGTGGCGCGTAAAGAGAAGGCCGGATTTGACGTCCGGGAAGAGGGCCTCACGGCGGGGCCGCCGCTGCGGCTCTACGGGTCTTCGGAGGCCCACAGCTGGGCAGAGAAATGCTGCGACGTGCTCGGTCTGGGACGCCACTCCTTCCGCCGCGTGGCTTCGGACGCCGATGGCCGGGTCGTCCCGGACGCGCTGCGCGGGGCGATCGCCCAGGATCGGTCCCGCGGCCTGCGACCGATCTGCGTCATCGGCAACGCCGGCACCGTGGACGCCGGCGCCGTCGATGACCTCGACGCGCTCGCCGATCTTTGCCGTGACGAAGATCTCTGGCTCCACGTCGACGGCGCCTTCGGCGCGCTGCTCGCCTTTTCAGAGAAGCTCTCCCACCACCTGCACGGACTCGAGCGCGCTGACTCCGTGGCTTTCGATATCCACAAGTGGGGCTACCTGCCCTACGAGCTCGGCTGCACCCTGGTGCGGGACGGCGAAGCGCACCGCTCGACCTTCCGCACCAAGGCCAAATACCTCGAGCCGCCGGGGCGCGGCGTCCAGCCTGACGACCTTGAGCTGGCGGAGCTCGGCATCCAGCTCAGCCGGGGCTTCCGCGCGCTCAAGGTCTGGACAGCTTTCGAAGTGCACGGCGTCGACAAGATCGGCCGTCAGATCGAAGCTAACGTCGCCCAGGCCCAGCACCTTGCGGAGCGGGTCCGCAGCGACGCGCGCCTGGAGCTGCTCGGCCCGGCGCCGCTCAACGTCGTGTGCTTCCGATACGCGGAACCCGGCTTGGACGAAGAGGCGCTGCGCGAGCTGAACCGCGAGATTCTCATGCGCGTCCAAGAGGACGGCATCGCCATCCCGTCGAGCACCGAGCGCCGGGGGCGCTTCGCCCTGCGGGTAGCGATCACCAACCACCGCACGCAGCTCCACGACATCGATATCTTCCTCGACGCCGTGCTCAAGCTGGGGGCTGAGCTCACCGCCGGGACACAAACCGTCGCCGCGGAGCGTTGAGGACGACGCCGTGACCTCCGATCTCGAGAAGGAGCGCTGGCTCCAGGCCCTTGAAACCGGCGGCCGCATCGCCGCCGTCGCAGCGATCCGCCGGGACCTCGGCGTCGGCCTCCGAGAAGCCACCGACATCCTCAACCGGAACCTGCCGGCGGAACCGGAGGCCGAAGAGCCATTCATCGAATGCTCGGTCTTCGCGCTCGGCCCTTACCACCCGGACATCGCGGATTGCCTCGAGTACTCGGAGGAGCGCTATGCGTCGGTCCCCGAGGGCACGCCGATGCTGGTCTGGGTCCTCTGCGCCTACCGCCCAAGCGGCCGCCGGGCTTTGGCGAAAAATTTGGGAATCGACGTCTGGGATTTCAATGCCCACGCCATCGATCCCCAAAGCATCAACAAAGCCGCGCTGGAGACCGATTTCAGCAAACGTGAAGTCGAAGAAATAGGGCGCCTGCTCGACGCCGGCTTCGAGCTCTTTTTCTGTCCAAACTCGCAAAAAGAGGGCGCGCCGTGGGCCTGAGCGCCGAAGTGATCGCCATCGGGGGATTCCGCGGTGAGCTCGTCCCGCACCTCAGCCAAGACCCTGAGCGCTACCGGGGGACCCGGGACGGCGCCGTCATCGTTGAATCGCTCTTCAACGACTACGGTTCCCGAGGAAGCCGCGCCAGCCGCGAGCTCGCGGCGACCCTCGCCGTGCAGGTGTGGGATTTCTCCACCCACCCGCTCCAGCTCGGCCGGGTGGACCTGCCGGCGCTCGAAGCGCTCGTCGGGCGTCGGGAAGTTGAACGATTCGAGAGCTTCGCGGCCGCGGGCTTTCGGTTCTTCTTTAGGCCCGACGGCTAGACCTCGACCGCCGTGTCCGGCGCCGTCGCCACGTCAGGGCGCACGGCCTTGACTCCAATGCGACGTCGACGCCGAAGGCACTGATTGCCGAGAGTCGTGTCGCGTTCCAGCGCCACGGCGCCTAGTCTTCTATTCTTTTGCAGCGGCTCCTGCCGCCCCATCCCCCCTGACTATGAAACTTCTCAAGCCCCTCCTCATCGCGCTTGGCGTCGCGGCACTGGCGTTCGCCGCATGGCGGCTCAAAGGCTTGACGGAGCGGCCGCCGGAGGTGGCCGTCGTCGCCGTCGAGCCCCAGGATGTCCGCCGAGCCCTCGCCCTCACCGGCCGCATCCGGCCCGAACAAAGCAACGCGCTGGTGCCGGCGGTCCGCGCCCGGCTGGTCGAGCTGCTGCGCGACGAAGGCGAAGAAGTCAAAACCGGCGACGTGCTCGCCCGGCTCGACGCCCGGCAGGTCAAAGCGGACCTCGCCCAAGCCGGGGCGGCCCTCCGTCGCGACCGCGACGAGCTGGCCCAGCTGCGCAGGGACCTCGAGCGGACCCGCAGCCTCACGGACCAGACGCTTTTGCCGCAGCGGGACCTCGAAGCCGCCCAGCTCGACGTGGTGCGGAGCGAGCGCCGCGTGGACGAGGGCCTCGAGCTGCTCGCCGAGCTCGAGGCGCGTCTGGACGACTATGTGCTCAGGTCGCCCCTCGACGGTTTCGTCGTCGAAAGGCCGGTCGACCCGGGGCAGGTCGTGGGTCCCGAAGACGTCATTTTCGAGCTCGCCACCGCCGACGATCCCGAGGTCGAGGTCGAGGTCGACGAGCGCTACCTCGGCGAGCTGGCGCTCGGGCAAGAAGCGCTGGTGGCGCCGCTCGGAGGCACCGCCGAGCCGTGGCCCGCCCAGGTGGCTTATATCGGGCGCCGCATCGACCGCTTGAGCGGCGCGGTGATCGTGCGCTTGACCTTCGCGGGCGACGCCCCGAGTCTGCCGGTCGGCCTGACCCTGGACGTCAATCTGGCGATCGCCGAGCACCCCGGCTCGCTCACCGTACCCCGATCCGCCGTCGGCGGCCTCGGCGGAGAGACTTGGGTTCTGGCGGTCGTTGACGGTCGAACCGAACGCCGCGATATCGAAGTCATCGACTGGCCGGCGCCCCGCCTGGTTGTGCTCGGCGGACTCGCCGACGGCGATCTGGTCGCGCTCGATCCCCGTTCGACCGTCGCCGGCCAAGAGGTGCGCGTCGAGCTCGAGGACGGTGGCGCCGAGGACGGTGGCGCCGACGACCCCGCGCCCGGTCCCTGAGACCTAGAGAGTCAATTCGGATCTCCATGCCCTTCGAGCTCAAAGTCGCGCTGCGCTACCTGGCCAGCAGCCGGACCCAGACCCTGCTCATCCTCGCCGGCGTGGCGGTGGGCATCGTGGCGTATACCTTCATGGCGGCCTTGATCAACGGCCTGGCGGTGAGCTTGACCAACGACGTCATCGGCAATATCGCCCACGTCAATCTCGAGCCGCTCGAAGAGGAGCCCCGACTGCTCGGCGACGCCGACCGATTCGACACCCTGCTGGCGGTGCAGAAAACCAACGAACGCCGGCCCAAACTGCCGGGCTGGCGGCCGATCATCACGCGCATCGAGTCCATGGACGGCGTGCTCTCCGTCGCGCCCGAGGTGAACGGCAACGGCTTCTTCCAGCGCGGCGAAAAGATCATGCCGGTCGGCATCAACGGCCTGGAGCCCGGGCGCGAATCCGCCATCCTCGACCTCGAAGGGGGCCTGGTGCGGGGCACCCTCAGCCTCGCCCCCGGCGACGTGCTGATCGGCGTCCGGCTGGCGGACGAGCTCGGGGTCACCACCGGCCAGCCCCTGCGGCTGACGAGCGAGCGTGGACGCGAACGCACCCTCATTGTCCGAGGCCTTTTCGACGTCGGCAGCGCCAGCGCCAACGAGCGCCTCGCTTTCGTCGAATTACGCACGGCGCAAAGTCTGCTGGAGCTCGAAGGCAACATCACCGGCATCGCGCTCAAGGTCCAAGACATCTACGCCGCCCCAGCCCTCGCCAGGGAACTCGCCGCCTCCACCGGCCTCGAGGCGACGGACTGGATCCAGGAGAACCAGCGGCTGCAGTCGGCCATCCGCTCCCAGGGCAGCACGGGCTCGCTGATCAAGTTTTTCAGTCTGCTGACCATCCTGATCGGCGTCGCCAGCGTGCTCCTGCTCGCCGCCGTGCGCCGGCGGGCCGAGATCGGCATCATGCGCAGCATGGGGGTCGGACGGGCCGCTATTCGCCGGATCTTCCAGATCCAAGGCCTGCTCATCGGGCTCATCGGCTCCTGCCTCGGCGCCCTCGGCGGCTGGCTCTTCTGCCTCTTCCTGCTGCAAATCACCCGCCGACCCGACGGCACCACCAGCTTCCCGGTGGACCCCGCCCTCGGCGAGTACGGCACCGCCATCGGCCTCGCCACCCTGTTCAGCGTGGTGGCGGCGATCCTGCCGGCGCGGGCGGCGGCGAAGGTCGACCCGGTGGAGGTGATTCAGCAATGAGCCCGACCGAAACCGGCGCCGACGGACCGGTCCTCGTCGCCCGCGGCATCACCAAGACCTTCCTCGACGGCGACGTGGAGACCCGCGTTTTGCGCGGCGTCGACCTCGAGCTCGAGCGCGGCGCCTTTGTCGCGCTCATGGGACCGAGCGGCAGCGGCAAGAGCACCCTGCTCTCGATCCTCGGCACGCTGCTGCGTCCGACCGCCGGCCAGGTCGAGATTGACGGCGAAGATGTCGTCGAGCTGGCGGAAAAGAAGCTGACCGAGTTTCGCAACCGCACCCTCGGCTTTGTCTTTCAGTACCACCACCTGCTCGGCGACTTCACGGCCCTCGAGAATGTGCTCTTCCCGTCCTTCGCCCGCCACGGCCGAGAGGTCAAAGCCGCCCGGCGTCGCGCCCTCGAGCTGCTCGACCGCGTCGGCTTGAGCGACCGCGCCCACTACCGCTCCACCAAGCTGTCCGGCGGACAGAAGCAGCGGGTGGCGGTGGCCCGGGCGCTGATGAATCGCCCGCCGGTGGTGCTCGCCGACGAGCCGACCGGCAACCTGGACCGCGAGTCGACCTGGCAGCTCGTGGAGCTGCTCCACTCGGTGGCGACGGACGAAGGCACGACTTTTCTCATCAGCACCCACGATCCCGAAATCGCCGCCCGCTGCGACCGCACGGTGCACGTGGTCGACGGCAGGGTCGCCGAGCGCGCGGCCTAGCGTCGGCCATCGACCCGGGTCGAGCCTCCGCTCCGTCGATCGGCCCCGTCTTTGGCATGCAAGCGCCTTGTTAGACTCCGCCGACATGCCGATCCGCCTGTTGATTTCGCCTTTCCGTTCTCCCTTCCTGCGGACCTTGACGGTCGCCTTAGCGGCGCTGCTGGTCGTGGCTATTCCGTCGCGCGGCGAGGCCGCCGACGGCCCCGAGCGACGATCCGCGACGCTGCTCGTCACCGCCGGCCTCGCCGGCAAGCTGGCCGACGACGTCCATACGGTCGCCGATTTCGTGGCGACGATCCGCCAGCTCGAAGCTCGGAACCGCGCCGAGGGCCGCGACGTCGCCGTGATCGACGCCGGGGTCACCCTGGTGCCGTACGCCGAATCGCGATTCGACGGCGGCGCCGCGCTCTCCGCCGCGCTCGACCACGCCGGACACCGCCTCGTCGCCCCGCACCCGGTGGACTGGTCCGTCGGTCCGGCGCGGGTCATGCAGCTCGGCGACGACCACCCTTTCCAGGTCCTGCGGGGCTTCGACACCGACGATCCCTGGCTGCGCGCGCTGCCCACCGACGCTCGCCTGGATCTCGCCGGCGTCGGGTTCCAGATCCGGGTCTTCGCCCACCCCAACTACGTGGGGGCGCTCGCCGCCAGCGGCATCGAAGCGCGGCCTTTGGACCCGGGCGGAGCCCTGATTGACGCCGATCCCGACGCCCTCCAGGTGGCCATCCTCCACTCCCGCGGCGACGGGTCGGGCATCGTCAGCCGGCAGATGACCTGGGATCTGGTCGAGACCCCGGCCGGCTTTGACCTGCTGCTTGACCCGGACCTCGAGGCCGACCTGGCGCTACGCCGGGACACGGCCGACGGCGCGCCGGTTTTCCTCGTCGGCCGCGAGCTCTCGACGGCCGAACCGTGGCGCGTCGCCGAGCTCGACCTCGAGCTGATCAAGGCGTCGGACGGATGGCGCCTGGACTCTGTGCGGCAGACCCTCCACGGCATCGACCCCGAGGTGGAAGCAGATCCCGCGCTCGAGCGCCAGATCGCCGACGCCTTCTCGGCCTTCCGTGAGGCCTACGGCCAGCGTCTCCCGGCCGCCGCGCCCGCCGAGCGGGCCGACCTCGAAGTCTTTACCCTCGGCGCCCTCCGGGAAGCGGCCGGCACCGAGATCGCGATCCTCAACCAGGGGGCCCTTCGCCCAGTGGCCGCCCGGTACTTCGAGGACACGCCGCTGCACCAAGAAACGGTGATGCGCCTTCTCTCCTATGACCAGGGCATCGTCGTCGGCTCGCTGACCGGGGCGGACGTCCAGGCGCTGGTCGAGGAGAGCGTCACCCGGCTCGACGACGACGGCAGTCCGCGCCAGAGCAGCCTGCGCTTCGCCGGCGTCACCTTCGACGTTGAGAACGCGGGCACCCCCGAAGCCAGCGCCACTTCCATTCTCATCAACGGCCGGCCCCTCTATCCCACCGACTCCTATTCGGTGGCGATCAACGCTTGGCTCGCCGACGGCGGCGACGGCTATCCCCAACTGGCCCAAATCGACGACCCGCCGCTCACCGGCGCCGACGGCGATCCCCTCGAGCTGCGGGAAGACGTCGTGTTACCGCGCCTCGATGACGCCGCGGTGCCGCTCGACGACCCGGCCACCCGGGGCCTGTGGCGATTCGGCATCCAGGAATTGACCTTCTCCTTCGACGGCATCGAAGTCGACGCGGACGAGGCCTACCAGGGCGTCTCCGACTCCCGGGCCTCGACCGACGCGTCCCAGTCCGTCCAGGCCGATGTCCAGCTTTTTGCCGACCAGCAGTGGAGTCGACTGCGCTGGGAGAACCACCTCAGGATCCGCTTCGGACTCCTCGATCCCCGGGACGACGACGACGAAGTCGAGGAGCTGCAGGACGATGTGCGCATGGCCTTGACCGCCGTCTTCTTGGACCGCCGGTGGCTCCGCGGCAACCCCTACGTGGGCTATATCCTCGATAGCGAGATCCGCGCCGATCGTTCCGACGGCCGCGACCTGCCCCGCCAATTCGAGCACAGCCTCACGGCGGGCCTCGAGTGGACCGCGACCTATTGGCCTCGCATCCGGTTGGGCGCGCTGGCCCGGGCCCAAGACGATACCGAGGAGGCCGAGCGGCTGGGCGTCCTGCTCGAAGCGTCTTACCTGCGGCCGGCCACAGGCGGCTGGCCCGGCGTCGCGGCGGAGCTGCGGACCGAATACGCGGAGGACTCCGAGGCGACCATCGAACGCTTCGACCTCGAAATCAGCTTTCCGATGACCGTGCGGGAGCGCCTGACCATCGCGCCGACGTGGAATTTCTACCGCTACCGGGACTCGCGGCTGCCGGGCGCCGCCGACTATGAGCGTTTCTCCCTCGCCTTGAGCTGGTCCTGGAACGATAAATACCAGCGCTAGTCGACGCGGCGGTTTCGACCCGGCCGAGCCGCGCTCACCGGGAGAATCGCGTCGCCGGGCACTGATCGACCTCGGTGTAGAGGCCAACTTCTTCGGTCAGATAGCACTCGTCGAGCAGCGAGCAAAAACAGATCGACAGCCGAAGCGACCAGCGCTCCTTGTCGAGCTTGTGCCAGAAGTCCTTGCCGGCCTCATGCTCTTCGATCGACAAGAATCGGTAGTCCGTTTGGCCCGGAATAATCGCGTTCACGAGCGGACTCGATAGGTGAATATCGCGGTCCTCGGATTCGACGGCGAGGACCTCCGATTTGAATCGCTCCCACTCTTCGGGACAGCACGCCTCGAAGAGATCCGCCGAGGAGTAGTAATCCTCGCCGCGGTACCGCATGGCGGCCGACTTGATGATCGCCGGCCCGACCCCGGCGTTCTTGAGGACGAACGAGATCCGGAGTTTCTTCGTCGCTTCGTCGAAATTGCCGTGGCTGAACTGCAGCAAGGGCAGCGTCATGGCTTTGACTTGCTTTCTGGCGGAGTCGGCCTGGAGGTAGGTGGCGTAAAAGGAAGCCAGCGAGACCAAGATCGCGCAAATGGCGACGACGAGGCTCAGCCTGTCTGCGGAGAGACCCCGTGGAACCGCACCCCGAGTCGGGGGGCCTGCCGCCACTTCAGAGGACCCGTCCGCAGCGCGGGTCTCGTCCGAGCTGTGTTGCTCTCCATCGGTCATCAAAGGACTCCTTTACGCGGGTCGGCGGGGCGCGGGTGCCGGCGCCGCTCCGAATTTCAAGGCCGTGGGGATGCAGGTCTGCGACTATCCCACACGTCCGCTAAGCTCGCCGCCACGGACGCCTCGCTTCCTTCCAGGAGACTTCTACGTGCGATCGATGCATAAATTCAGCGTCTTCGGCCTGGCCGCCGTCGCCGCCGCGTTCGCCGCGACGCCCGCCCGCGCCCACGTCAAGTGGTTCGTGGACTTCGACTACGGCACCCCGCCGCAGTCCTTTGAGCAGGTGATGACGTCTCCGACCGTGCTCGGGCTCCTCGCCCTGAGCGCGCTCACCATCGCCAGTCTTGTCTTCGTGGAAAGACGACTCGAGGGGCTCGGTGGTTATATCGCCCTCAATGGCTGGCTCAGCCGCCGCCAAGACGCCAGCCTCTCGGTCATGCGATTGGCGATGTCGGCGCTGCTGCTCGTCTCGTGGTCCTCTGAGGCCGTCCTCGCGCCGGAGCTCGAGTCGAGCTCATGGCTGCTCGTGACGGCGCAATTCGCGGTGGCCATCTGCCTGCTGTTTTCGCGGACCGTGGGTCTCGGCGGCTTCGGGCTCCTGCTGATTTTTCTCGGCGCGTCCGCCGAGTTCGGCCTCTTCCACATGCTCGATTACCTGCACTACCTCGGGATCAGCGTTTACTTGATGGTGAGTCCGTCGAAGCGGGCCGCCGTCCGCAACGTCGGCCTCCCCGCGCTCTTCGCCACCGTCGGCTTCTCGCTCATGTGGCTCGGCTGCGAGAAGCTCTTTTACCCGACCTGGTCGCTCTACCTGCTCGAAGCCAATCCGCAGCTCGCCCTCGGTTTTCCGCCGGATTTCTTCGTCCAGGGGGCGGCCTTCGTGGAAATCAGCCTCGGCTTCCTGCTGCTTATCGGCCTGCTCGAACGCCCCCTCGCCGTACTCATCACCCTCGTCTTCTTCACCACGACACTGGTCTTCGGCAAGGTCGAGGTGATCGGGCACACCCCCGTGCACGCCGCCCTGGTGGTGTTTTTGCTCCACGGCGCCGGCGGTTTCTATCGACCGCCCATCGCCATCCATTCCAAGATCGCGGCGCGATTCGCCTTCTCCGCGGTCAATTTCGTGGTGCTGACCGCGCTTTTCGCGTCCGCCTACGCCTGGACGGCCCACCGACAGTTCGAGCAGGCGCCGGACACGGCTCCGACGGCGCCTCGGATGGCGCCGACGCCGAACGCCGACGACGCCGACCGCCACCACCACGGGCCCCCCTTCGCCCTCGACGAAACCGCCGCGCCGCCCCGGTTCGTCGTCTTTGAAGTGATCGAAGAAGCGCCCGGCCTCTACGACCTCCACGTGGAGATCGAACCGTGGACTTTCACCCCTGAGAAGAACGGCGAGCCGACCGTCGCGAACGAGGGGCACGGCCACGTCTACGTCGACGAGCGCAAGGTCGGCCGGCTCTACGGCCACTGGTTCCACCTCGGTCACCTGGAGCCGGGCACCCGCCGGATCACCGTGACCTTGAACGGCAGCGACCACCGAGACTTGACCTTCGGCGGAGACATCATCCGCGGCGAGACCACCGTCGAGGTTCCGGACGGGTCGTCACCGTGATCCGGGCTCACCGCGCGGGCGGCGAGCGGCGATCCCGATCGAAAACACCCGCCATCGCTCGCCTGAGGAGCTGCCGAAAATTCGGACACTCGGCGTGGCGGGGGGCCGGGCAGTCGGCGACGTGACGCAGCTGGTCCCGCAGGATGGCGAGGTGCTCGATCGTCCGGTCCAGCTCGTCGGCCTTGGCCCGCAGGGCCCCACGGTCCACCTCCGGCGGGCCGTCCGCCCGGATCCACGTCGAGATCTCCGCCAGCGAAAAGCCCGCCGACTGAGCCAGCCGAATGTGCGCGATCGTCTCCAGGGTGGACGCCACGTACTGGCGCCGTAGACCGCGACGTCCAGCCGGCTCGATCAGTCCCTCGGACTCCCAGTGGCGCAGCGTCGAGGCCGCAAGGCCCGTCTGCGCCGCGACTTCTCCGATATCGAGCAGGTCGGTTTGATCCATTGGGCTTGACCTCAAGTGGACTTGAAGTGGGATCCTCTTTTAAACGGCGCCTCCACCAGGAGGTGCGCCCCAGGAGGACCTGATGATGTGGGACGAACGCTACGCCCGGGAAGACTATCTCTTCGGCACCGAACCCGCCGAGTTCCTAAGCCGATCGCGGGATCTCCTGCGGCCGGATCTAGAGGCCCTCGCCGTCGCCGACGGCGAAGGGCGAAACTCGATATTCCTCGCCGAACAAGGGGTCCGGACCACCGCCTTTGACCCGTCCGCCGTCGCCGTCCGCAAGGCGCGGGCGCTCGCCGAAGCCCGGCGGGTCACGGTGGACTTCCACATCGCCGATATGGAGGGCTGGGTCTGGGAAGCGGATTCCTATGATCTGGTGGTCGGGATCTTCATCCAGGTCCTCGGAGCTGAGGCCCGGGCGCGGATCTTCGGCGCGATGAAAAGGACGCTCCGCCCCGGCGGTCGGCTGCTACTCCACGGCTACACCCCCAAGCAGCTCGAATACCGGACGGGCGGCCCGCCAGTTCTCGAGAATCTCTACACCGAGGAGCTGCTCCGCGACGCCTTCGCCGATTTTGAGATCGAGCGCCTGGAGTCCTACGACGCCGAGATCAAGGAGGGGACCGCCCACGTCGGCCGCTCAGCGCTGATCGACCTCGTGGCCCGCAAGCCGTCGGGGCCGTCAGCTCACCCGAGCCCGTAAACCCAGGCGTCGAAGAGCGCCTGCAGGCTGCGGCCGACGCTCGACTCCATCGCCGCCTGGAAGTCCTCGGAGCGCACGGTCTGGCCGGCGTGGCGCTGGGTGTAGGTCCTGATTCCATTCCAAAAAGCGATCTCGCCGAGCTCGTCGCGCAGCTCGGCGATGAATAAGAACGCCTTGCTGTACTGAATCGACCGGCGGACCCGCAGGCTCGGATACTCCCCGGACCACCGAAGCGGCTTGTCGAATCCGGCTTGCCGAGCCCGCCCCCGGGCTTCGCGGGCTAGCCGCAGCTCGCGCTGGTAGGCCGCGTCGCCCCAGCGATATTGCTTCCACGCCGCCGTCATGAAGACCGCGAGCCCCTCGTTGAGCCACAGCTCATTCCAGCTCGCGCAGGTGATGTGGTTGCCCCACCACAGGTGGGCCATCTCGTGGATGACGATCCAGTCCTCCGTCGGATCCTCGAAGATCGGGTCGAGCCAGCGCGCCCCGAGCATCGAGAAGCCGGTGGCCTCCTGCGCCACGCCGCCGGGGACTACAACCTGGGTGTAGCCGGTGCCCGGCATCGCAATCCCCGCTTTGCCTTCCAGAAAGGTCAGCATCAGGGCGGTGTCGCGCAGCGCAGTGCGGAGCCGGTCCGGCGACTGTCCGGCTCCCAGGTAGCGCAGCGTCCGATCTCCTAGGGATTCCGCCACTTCAACGAAATCACCGGCGGCGAAACCCAAGGTGTAGAGCGGAGCCGGTGGATCCAGTCGCCAGCGGTGGCCTCCGGCGGCGCCCGCGGCCCTTTCGCCGCTGGCGACCGAGCGGGCGCCGTCGGGGAGATGGAGCGTGAACGTCGCGGACGCCCGGCTCAGATCTGAGCCGGCGCACGGTAGCCACCGGCAGGTGTGAAATGCCGTGTAGACGAAGCCGTCGCCGAAGACCAAACCCGACGACGCACCGACGCGGTAGCTGACGTCGATCTCGAGGACCGTCGCCGCTTTCTGCTCCCCGGTCAGCGGAATTCGCCAGCCGGTCTTTCCCTTCTCCGGCGTCACGGCCGCACCCCCGATGGCCGCGTCGAGCAGCGTCAGGCGGGGCGAGAGGAGCTCGATGAAGTCTTCCGGAACCGCCTCCGCCACCAGCTCGATGCGGGCCTTTCCGTGGAGCGTCTGCTGACCGAAATCGGGTCTGAGGTCGAGCTCATAATTCGAGCCGGTCCACGCCGACGCCACCCCTGGAAGCCCCAAGGCCACCGCGGCGGCCAGCAATAGCCACAAAGGCCCGACCGGGAAATAGGCAGGGATGGCGGCGGGCGGGAATCGCGTTCTTGGCATGGAAGCTCCTCGGAAGGTGTCGACCGCCATCCTAGCCCCGGCGCTGGTTTTGCGCTCGCCCGGGACCGTTCGTTGTCCAACCGTCCCGAAGATCTTCCGGGATCCGGGGGCCCGCGGCGAACTTCGCGCTGGTCCCCCCGTACCCAAGGCGTTGATCCATCTCACCGTCCCCCCCCACCCCTCACTCCAAGGGCAGGACCGGAAAGGCTAGGCATGTTCCACGACTTCAAGATCGGTTTCCGG
>JBCDKB010000146.1:0-16991 GCA_038747035.1 Acidobacteriota bacterium
CACTTCTGGCCCTTGGAGTTCGGGATTCCGTCGCTTCGGAGCGGGAGGGGACAAGCCCCACCCCAACGCCGGAGTTTCGCGCAAGGAAAGCACAAGCCCCTCCACCACGACGCAGGAAGTCCAGAGGCTCTAGCCAGCAGGGGAGAAGTCATGCCCGACGCGGAAATTGGCGCTTCGAGCGGAGTCCGGCGTTGGGGCCGGGCTTGCCCCGGCCCGCAGCGACGCGACGGTGCCCAGCTTGCCGAAAGCCAAGGGTCGGGCGGACCAGTTCGACGATTCGGCGTCTGCGCCAGAAAGACTCAGCTGCGCTGTTCTCCGGGGGACAAGCCCCTCCCATACGCCGGAGTTTCGCGCATGGGAAGCATAGACCTCTCCTCCAAGACGCCAGAAGTCCAGACTCTAGCCAGCAGGGGAGAAGACTATCCCCGACTCAAGAAATATCGCTTCGATCTCTTTCGACCCCGCCCTGACTAGCTTGATCCGCGGCCGCCGGAGGCCTTGGGAGGGACTAAAAAGCGTGACCGAGGCCCACATACACTTCGACGTCTTCGTCCTCCGGCCGACCGTCGAGCGCGTGGGCGACGTCGAGTCGAAGCAGGCCGATGGGGCTCCGGTACCGGACTCCAAGTCCGACGCTGCCGAGCAAATCGTCACCGAAATCGTCGGTGTCGCCCCACACGTTGCCGAGATCGTAGAAGACCACCGCTTGCACCGCCGCGTTGAAGTCGTAGCGAAGCTCCTCGTGGAGCACGAGAAGCGCTTCCCCGCCCTCGGCGCGCAGGGAGCCGTCCTCCAGGACCTCCAGCGGGCCGACGCTCCGGCTCCGATAGCCCCGGAGGGAGCGGGCGCCGCCGGCGAAGAAGCGGACGTCCCGCGGCAGCTCACCGCTCCACACCTCGGCCGCGCCGACGCGCACGCCGTGGGCCCAGGTCAGGCGATCGGCGACGGGCAGGAAGGCGTCGAATTGGGCGAGGAGTCGTAGATAGCTTTCGCCCTCGCTCACCACGTCCTCCGAGCCCGAGAGGTCGACGCTGGCGAAATAACCCCGTCGGGGATCGAGGGGATCGTCGCGGCCGTCGTGCACCACCTGCAGGCCGAGCAGCGGTGTCGAGGCCGTGCCTTCGTCCCGCTCGAGCCGCTCATCCCGCACGTCGGCCCGGCGGTAGCGGGCGTAGGACCGGAACTCGGTCTTCGGCGCCAGCGGCCAGCGCAGCTGCGCCGAGAGCTCAAAGCCTTCAGAGACCAGGCCTTCGTCCTCCTCCTCGAAGCCCTCGAGGAAGAACTCCAGCCCCACGGGCGAGTTGAAGACCTTCGGCAGGCGCGAGTAGAGACGCAGCGATTTTTCGTCTTGGACCCAGAGGGCCCGGAGCCCGAGGCCGACCCCGCGGCCACCGGCGTTGCGATCCAAGACGTCGACCAGCGCGCCGAAGCCCTCCGACTCCTGCCAGCGCAGGCCGTAGGCGAGCAGGTATCGGGGCCGCTCTTCAAGGTCTATGCGCAGCACCGCCTGGCCGGCCTCGTCGGTCACCACATCGACCTGAACCCGGCCGAAAAGTCGAGTCTCGAGGAGCTGGCGGCGGGCTTCGCCGATGCGGGTCGCGTTGACCAATTCACCCCGCTTCTGGTCGACACCCGCCAACCTCTCAACCCACCGCTCCTGGGTGACTTCGGCGCCCAGGATGTCGATCTCGGCCAGGCGTTGCTGCGCCCCGGCTTGGATCTCGAAGCGCGCCGCCGTCTCGATGAACTCCAGACCGCCGGCGCCCGTCGGGGACGCGACGGGGTCGAAGGACGCCGAGGTGTCGCAGGTCCCCGCCGCCGGCTCGACCACCAGGCGCACCCGCGCCGCGGTATATCCGCGCTCCCGGAGGTCTTTCTCGATGGCGAAGGCTGAAGCCACCGCCTCCGCGTCGATCAGCGGGGCACCGGCTTTGAGCTCGACGAGATCCCGTAGCCGCCGCCGCTCGCCGTCGGGCGCACCCACCATTTCTACCGAGGAGACGCGACGGCGGGGTCCGGGGTCGAGCGTGACGCTCGGCTGCAGGCCCTCGGGATCGAAAGAACGGTCGAGGATCCTCGGTGACGGATAGCCGAGGGCCCGGAGGGCGCCGAAGAGGCGTTCATCGGCGGCGTCGACGGCGGCGACCAGTTCCGACAGCCACTGCTGGGAGCTGAGGCGATTCTGCAGCTCCGCTTCGACCTCCCCCGGGACGCCGAGGAATCGCGACGCGGTGAGCTCGAAGGCCTCCCCGGGGTCGGACTCAATCGATACCGTACGGACCGCCTCCGCGCCGTCGCCCTCCTGCCCGACGCCGACGAGGACCCGCGGCCACGGGTGCCCGCGGGACCGCCAGACGCGCTCGGCCGTCTTCTGAATATCGACCAGGGACGCCCGCTCCGAATAGTCGCTCCGGTAGAGGGACTCGAGGGTTCGGCGGCGGGCCGCCGGCGGCTTTTCCCCAAGCCAGTCGAAACGCACCTTCGGCCCGGGGTCCACGGATACCGAAATATCGACCCGGCCTTCCCCCGCCGGCACGAGCTCTACCGTCGGCCGGGCCCCTGGATAGCCGTCCCCTCGCAAACGCTCGGCGATATCGACCTCGAGGTCGAAGGCCGAATCCTTCGCCACCCGCTTTCCGCGTCGCCACGCCACGCCACGGCGCGCGAGGTCGGCGACGCCGCCGCGGCCGGTGGCGGCCGTGCACTCCGGACAATCGACGGTGACTTTTCTGACCTCGAGGCCTGTTTCCTGATCACGCCCGGAGGTTCCGCCGAAGACGATCTGCTGTTGAAACGTCGCCCCGAGCTGGGCCTCGTCGTCTGAGAAGAGGGTGCCCGTGAAACGCGGTAGGCGAGGTAAGCGACTAATTTCAAGCAGGTACGTCTGCTCATCCGCCTCCCGCAGGTCAAAGGCGACGCCGACGCTGGCGAATCGGGAAAGATCCCGACTCACCACCAGCCTCGCCTCCGGATCGGCCTCACCAAAAATCCACAGCGGGCGGTAGCGCAGCTGCGTCCGGCCGAGCACGTTGCCGAGCCGGGACGCCAGCTGGTCCCCGAAGTAGGTCGTCAAACCGCTGGCGACGCTGTCCCGCGCCTGGGAAGACTGATTCGCGGGGTCGAGGCTTTGGCCACTGTCTCCGCCTTGGGCGAGCGACGCCAGCACCCGCTGGTCCTGGGGAGTGAGCAGCGAAGGATCTTCTATCGACGTCGTCACCTGCAGGTCGAGGCGGGGCGCCACCGACGGCAGGCCCGGGAAGACCAGCGCCGCGCGGTCGAGCCGAATCACTTGACCGTAGGCGTAAACGCGACCGTCGGGGTCGACGTCGAGGCTGCCGAAAATCCGCGGAGCCGCCAGCGTGCCCTCGACCTGTAGCGGTGCCCAGCCGACGCGCAGGTCAGCGAGGTTATTCTTCACGCGGACGCCGTCTTCGGTGGCGATACGAATCGCCAGCTCCGTCTCCCCGATCTCGGAGGACGTCGCGCCGGTCTCCAGCGCCGGCGGTGCGAGCAGCGCATCCAGCAGCTCCTGCCCGGCGTCGATCCGGCGGCGCAGCGTCCCCCGGTCAACAACGAACGACGCTTCGAGCTTGCCGGGTGCCGGGGTACTGGTATAGCTCGCCGCCCCCCCAACCTCCACCGTCAGGCCGTAGTCCAGCCGATAGCGGACGCCCGCCAGCTCTGCGTCGATGTGGATGTCTTGACCGAGTGGGTCGCCGCCGATCGACCCGCGCACCGTCAGCGCACCTTCGTTGAGGGCCGCATCGGCCCGTTCGATGATGAGCTCGCCTTGCCCCATCCGGAGCACCGCCGAAGGCGACGCGACCCGCGTCACATAAGGACGATCCAAGGTCATCGAGAAATCGCCGGCGTCACGGAGCTCGAGCCGCGCCGACGGAGAATCCAGAGTGCCGGACGCATCGAGGGCAAAGCCGAGCAGGCCCTCGCTGCGGGCGTCGGGCAGAAAAGGCTCGAAGAGTCGCCCGTCGACGACGCCGCTGGCGCTGAAGTCAAACGCCTCGACGAGGGATTTCGGGTCGATATCGGCCGCCGTGAGATCCGCCGGCCATTCCCTGGCCCATTTAACGTGCCCGCCGCCCTCCAGTCCGTGGACCCCAAAGCGTAGGCGCGCCGGTTCCAAGGTCAAGGCGCGGTCGGACAAGTGCAGCCTCAGGGGCGCTTCACTGACGAGGTCCCGCCCCCTGAGCCTGGCGTCGAGGGCCTCGACTTCCACACGGCCGGTGGAAGCCGCCAGATCCGTCGGATCGAGGCGAAGCTCGCCCCGCGCTGAGGCCTCCACGTCCGGCCACGGTGTCGCGGCCTCCGCGCCAAGTCCGAGGTCCTCCAGCAGGCTCTGGAGACCCGAAGCGCTGAAGCCGGCCAACTCAAAATCGAGGGTGAGCGTCTCTCCGCCCCCGCCGGCCGTCGCGCCGGCCTCGAACCCCGGCAGGGACGCCAGGGCTTCAAGCCCCGGCAGCAGCGCCCACCGTGCGACGGCGCCGGCGACCCGGGCCCGCCCGCTAGCGAGCGCGCCATCGAGCGCCACCTCTGACAGGTTGAGCGCCAGATCACCGGCCGCGACCTCGACGTCGGCGGCGAGCTTGAGCGGATCCCCGTCGGCCCCCACCTTCAGCGTCAACCGACCGTCGCCGCGCGCCTGGAGCCGCCCGGCATCAACCCCGACTTGCCCCTGAACTTCGACGGGCAGCCGATCGACCGTCGGCGTCGACAGCTGGACTTGGCCGGCGAGGATTCGCGCCACTCCACCCCGCGTCTCGGCGGAGAGGTCGACGCCGCTCGCGCGGACGTCGCCGGACCGAAGCTCCTGAGCGGCGACGGCCAGGGTGAGACCGTCGCCGAGCACCCCGGGGCCCAGGACCCCGTCGACGGCGACCGACGCCGTGAGTTCCTGTGCGGAAAGCCCTCGGTCTGCCCCTACCAAGGTCCCGGCCGCGACCGCGACAGCCAGTTCCCCGGTCACGGCGCGATCGAGCAGCGGCCGACCCCGCCACGGGAGGGAGAAGTCTCCTCGGACCGAGACACCGCTCGCTTGCCGCGACGCTTCACCCACCGTCTCCGCAACGAGGTCGAATCGCAGCGGTATCCGCGGAGCCTCGCCGGTGAGCTCGACGGTACCGTTCCAAGATCCGGACGCCCAAGGCGGTACGCTTCCATGCAGGGCCGCGGGATCGAGGGCCTCCAGATCGAGGATGACTGCCGGCGCGTCGAACGCCCCCGAGGCGCCGAGTACACCCGACGCCTTGAGGCTCGCCGCCCCCGCCGCCGGAGTCTCTAGGCGCAGCTGCGCTTCGAAGCGGGGCCGCAACAAAGCTCCAGAGGCGGTGGCCTTCGCCCGGAGGGAGCCCGCGGGCACCGATTCGACCACCGGAGAGAGCTGCGGCCACAGGGACCCCAGACGCTCCGCGAAGCCCTTGAGGTCAGCCTTTTCAAGATCGACCTGCGCGGACCGAAGCTCGCCGCCGGCGAGGTCGCCCAGGTCCGACACCGCGAGGCGCACTTCGACCTCCGCGATCCCCGTCGCCTCCGGCAGCAGGGCGGCACGGAGGGCGACCGTCGCCGGTTCGTCGGCCGTCGCCGCGGCGGCTTCGTCCCCGAGGGTCGCCGAGGCCCGGGCGAGCACCTCGGCCCCCCGGCGGAGGACGATGTCGAGATCGCCGCGCGTCTCGGGGTTGCGGAAGCCCGCGAAGCGGAGATCTGCGTCGAGGTCGAGTCGGTCTACGGCTTCCATCCACGCCATCAACTCCGGCGCGAGGAAAGGTTTGAGGGTCCCGGGTGGAAAGTCGGGGAGCTCCGCCCGGACCCAGATCTCCTCCGCCGGCGCATCCAGACCTCCCTCCACCGTCGCCACGCCCGCACCGGCCGCCACCTCGGGGGCGAGAATCGACGGATCGAGGCGGCCGCCGAAAGTGACCCGCAACGGCTGAGCTTCGACCAAGCCCAGCGTGCCGGCCGCGCGCAGGTCCACCGCTTCCCCTTCGACTTCCAGACGGTCGAGGGTGAGGGGCCCGGACAACGGTCCCCGCAGCTGTCCAAGCAGATCAAGGACGAGCTCAGTTCCATCGGCCGCCCGCTCGAGAATCACTTGTCCGGATTCGAGCCGGCTCTCCGCAGCGCCATCCACCAGACTGCCGCTGGCCTCGAGATCTCGGACGGTAAGCGCCGCCAGCCAGCCTCCGCTCGGGCCATTCCGGACGGTTCCGCCGACAACGCGCCAGTCAAGAACGTCGACCGGGAACTCCCCAGCCCCTGCGGCCTCGTCCGCCGGGACCGGGGTCTGGTCGGGGTTCTGCCCCTGCCCCCCGGGCCGACGCGCCGCCAAATCAACCTGCGGCTGGCGGAACTCCATCGACTCGAAGACGACATCACCTCGGCGCAATGCGGCCCAGTCGAGGTCTGCTTCGACCGCCGCAAGCGCCAGCACGGGGTCGGACTCGCCGGGCGCGCCCAGGGCGAGGCCTTCGAGCCTCACGAGGCCCCGAGTCCACTCCACATCCACGTCAGCCACGGTGAGCTGCCAACCGAGGGTCCGCTGGACCCGGGACGCGACGCCATCGAGCAGCGCCCGCTGCCCGCGCTCCGTCTCCACCAGCCACGCCACCAGCACAGAGGCGAACAGGGCCAGCGCCCCGAGGCAGGCTAAGCTGACGAGCAGCAGCCTGCGGCGCCGGGAACGGGGGGCCGCCGCCCGTGCTGCGCCGACGGGTTCTTCATCGCCGGAATCCGCACGCTCATTCGACTCAGCGCTCATCGCGCCGATTATGTCAAGGCTGATGCGTCGAACATCAAAAAAGCGAGGCTCCGAAGAGCCTCGCTTTTTTTGCCGCAACCCGGGGAGGTCACCCTGTGCTGCGTCCTACCCGTCGCGGGCTACACCGCGCTCTTGAGAGCGCGGTGCCGCGCGACTGCTATCAGCGGCGCAGGAAGAAGACGCCGGCGGTGCCGAGGAGCAGCGCCAGGGCGAGGAGGCCGACTTCAGAAGCGGTCGGAATCTCGATGACCGGCGGCGCAGGGGCGGCGAGGGAGGCCACCGTGGTGTTGCGCACGAACGACTGCACACCGCCGAAGGTCGCGTAGGACGGCGTCGGCGCGGTGGTCACCGTACCGGTGAACACCTGACCCGGCGAGAAACCACCGGTGAAGTGACTGTTGACGGTCACGGTGTAGTCGGCCTCAGCGGCGTAGGTGTGGGAGAAGGCCATGCGGTAGGCGCGGACCGGACCCGGAGCGCCCGGAGGGGTCGACGTGGTGTCGAACGGAATACCGTTGCCGGCCGGGAAGTACGGCGGCAGCGAGGAGCCATCGCCCCAATCGACGGCCGGGGCGATCTCGCCGTAGCCGGAGTCGGCGCCCATGAAGGCGGTCGAGAAAGCGACGCCGGTCGAGTAGAAGATCGAGCCGGTGATGTCGACCGTGAGGGTGTCGATGTCGACGTTGTCGAGCGTCACTTTGGAACCGGCGATCCAGTTGGATTGGGCGGATGCCGGGGCGGTGATGAGCAGTGCAACGGACACCACACAAAGGGCGAGAGCGAACTTCTTAAGCCGCGAAGTCATGGGCCTTCCTTTCGTACCTTCTAGATTTAGACGCAGCGTTAGGGACCGACGGAGCGTACCGACTCCCCGCCGGGGATGTCAAGGAGCCTGGCCGGACGATTTGTGATGTTTCGGGACCTATTGGTCTGCGCCGAGGGCCTGGCGGATCGAGGTGACTTGACGGGCCACCTCGATCCAGGCCGTACCGCCACGGGACGTCCGGCGTTCAGCGGCCGCCTGGGGGTCGAGCCACTGGCGCAGATCACCGTGAAGTTTGGGATGGAATCGGAGCGCTTCTTCTGGGGTGAGCGCGAGCAGATTGGTTCCGCGCTCCTCACACCACCGAACGATCTGCCCGACCACTTCGTGGGCCTCGCGGAACGGGACTCCGCGGTGCGCCAGGAGATCCGCGAGCTCCGTCGCCAGGCTGAAGTCGCCTTGCAGATCTTCGTCGAAGCGGCGACGCTCGAAGCGGGCGGTACGCCACATGCCGGCGGTGATGCGCAGCGAATCCAGGGTCGCTTCGACCGCCGCGAAGAGCGGCTCCCGGCCGTCTTGGAGATCCCGGTTATAGGCCATCGGCAGCGCCTTGGTGAGGGTCAACTGCGCGATCAGGGCGCCGTTGACCGTCGCCGGCTTGGCGCGCACCAGCTCCGCGGCGTCGGGATTCCGCTTCTGGGGCATGATGCTGGAGCCGGTGGTGTAGTGCTCGCCGTGGCGGACGAAGGCAAACTCCGAGGACGCCCACACCACGAGCTCCTCCGCCATACGAGAAAGGTGCGTGATGCAGATCGAGCAGGCGGCGGTGACCTCTTGCTCGTGGTCGCGGGCCGCCACCGCGTCCATGGCGTTCTCCACCAGACCGCTGAAATTGAGCATCGCCGCGGTGGACTCCCGGTCGATCGGATGCGGAGTGCCCGCCATGGCGCAGGCCCCGAGCGGAGAGCGGTCGACCCGGGACCGCGCGCCGGCGAATCGCTCGCGGTCGCGGAGCAGTGGCCAGACGTGGGCTAGGAGATGGTGCCCGAGCCAGATCGGCTGCCCGCGCTGCAGGTGGGTGTAACCCGGCATCAGCGTCTGCCCCTGGCCCTCGATGACGCCGAGGAGAGCCTCGACCACATCCACGAGGGCGGCATCCATGGCATCGAGCCGCCGACGCAGCCACAGCCGCACGTCGGTGGCGACCTGATCGTTGCGCGAACGGGCCGTATGCAGCTTCTTGCCGACCTCGCCCACCAGCTCGGTCAGGCGGGCTTCCACCGCCATGTGTACGTCCTCGTGGGCGTCCGTCGGTCGCCACGTGCCACCCTTGAGGTCGCGCCGGACCTGCTCGAGGCCTTCGCGCAGGCGTTCGGCTTCGCTAATCGACAGAATGCCGACTTCAGCCAACATGGTCGCATGGGCGAGGGAACCGTCGATATCCTCATCGAGCATCCTCAAGTCAACCGCCAGCGAGGATGAAAAGCGCTGCATTTCTTCGCTGGGCGGCGCGTCGAAGCGCCCGCCGATGAGTCCACCGCGCCCAGACTGCGGTTCGGATTTCGGGCTATCCCCGTCCATGACTTTCTCCTCCAAGTGACGCCCGTAGGCTCTGTGAATCGTTCAGATCGGCCCGGCAGCGTTCAAGCGCCGCGCCGATCTCTTCCAGCACCTCCGCGTCGGCTTCGCGGTCGAGGGCCTGCTCCAGCGCCGACGCCGCGGCCGAGTCGCCGATGCGGCCGAGGGCCCAGGCCGCGTGACGACGCACCAGCGCCTCTTCTTCTTCCGCCAGGCAGGTCACCAGGGCCGGCACGTAGGCGGCGTCGCCGCGGTTTCCCATGGCGACCGCCGCGTTGCGCTTCAGCCCGCCGAGCTTGGCGCGTTTCATCGGACTGCGGGTAAAGCGACGCACGTACTCGTCGCGCCCGAGGCCGAGGAGCGCCGCGAGGTCGAGCTCGCGGCGCTCCGGCGGCAGTCGAAGCTTGTCGTGGTCGCCCGCTTTCGCTTTGTAATTCCACGGGCAGACCTCTTGGCAGATATCGCAGCCGAAGACCCAGTCGCCGACCATGTCGCGCACTTCGTCCGGGAAGGCGCCCCGGTGCTCGATGGTCCAGTAGGAAATGCAGCGGCGGGCGTCCAGCCGGTAGGGTTCGCGCAAAGCCTCCGTCGGGCAGTGCTCCAAGCACCGCCGACAGCGTCCGCAGAGGTCTGAAATCGGCTCCGAGGGCTGCAGGTCGAGGGTTAGCAGGATCTCGCCGAGGAGGAAATACGAGCCCCAGCGGCGGTGCAGGAGATTCGTGTTCTTACCCTGCACGCCGAGGCCGGCGCGGGCGGCGAGCTCCCGTTCAAGTACCGGACCGGTGTCGACATAGGGTCGAGTGGCGGCGCCTGGGAAAGCGCCCTCGATGCGCCGAGCCAGGGCCTTCAGCTGCTTGCCCATGAAGTCGTGGTAGTCCCTCCCCCGGGCGTAGCGCGCCACCCGCGGCCACAGGTCACCGTCGACCGGCGCTTCCCCTTCGAGGGGGTGGTATTGCAGCGCCACCACGAGCGCCGTCCGCGCTCCGTCGAGGCGCCGACGCGGATCCAACCGGACCTCCACGTTCTTTTCGAACCAGCGCATCTCCGCGTGGTCGCCGCGGTCGAGCCAGTCCCGCAGCGCCTGGCCCTGGGAGGAAGGCTCGAGCCGCGCGACGCCGGCGCGGGTGAATCCGGCTTCCACCGCCCAGTCGATCAGCGTCTGGCTGACCGACCGCGGGTCCGGTGAGTTCACGTCGTGCTCGGAAGCTTCCATGCCCCTGCGCTGTCCCTCGATGTCGCCGCCGCGGGCTTCGCGCGCGGCGCTAGGAGGCGCCGTCGGACCCGTCGGACGGATCCACGTCGTCGGCTGGGTCGGCCGCGTCCGCTCCCGCATCCTCGCGGACCTGCTTGGTACGGATCACGCCGACCATGCGTTCGACGATCTCCGGCGGCAGCAGGTCCGAGGTGTCGATCTGGAAGTGTTCGTCGGTCACGGTGAGCGGAGAATCCTGCCGCTTGCGATCCCGCTGGTCGCGTTCTTCAAGGTCCTTGAGGACCTCTTCCTGGGTGCTGCCGCGCCCGGCCGCCACCAGCTCGCGATACCGTCGCTCGGCGCGCACATCGGCGCGGGCGTCGAGGAAAAACTTGAACGGCGTATCGGGGAATACCACGGTGCCGATATCTCGCCCTTCGAGCACACCGCCACCGCGTTGGCCGAATCGACGCTGGATTTCGACCATGCGTTTGCGGACCGCGGAGTGGGCCGAGACGATGGACGCCGCCTTGCTCACTTCGGGCGTGCGGATCCGCCCACCCACCGGCTCACCCTTGAGCAGGACTTCGATACCGCCGTCGCCGTCGGGGCGCAGATCGAGGTCGAGATCCTTGAGCCGGCGCCGAATTTCCTTCCGGTCTTCGGGATCCAGGCCGCTTTCCAAGGCATCGAGCGCCACGGTGCGGTACATCGCCCCAGTGTTGAGCATGGGGACACGGAGTCGACGGGCCAAGAGCCGCGCCACAGTCGATTTGCCGACGCCCGACGGGCCGTCGATCGCGATGATCAGAGGTGCTTGCATCATTCCATGGGGGGGAGTTCTAACGGCGGCCGCGGCCTTGGCCACGGCCGCTTCGCCCGCCGCCGCGGCGGCGGCCGCGGCGGGGCTTATCGGACTCGGCGCGACCGCCCCTCGCGGTGGAAGACCGGCCGCCGGGACGCTTGGCCCCCGGCCCCGCCGCCCGCCGGCCGGTGCCTTTGGCGCCGCGGGGCTTTTTTTCAGAAGACGTATCTCGGATGCGGATCACTTCGTCGGGGGTCAGCTCCCGCCACAGGCCGCGCGGAACGTCGGGCGCGGTGAAGGAGCCGATGGCGACCCGTCGGAGACGCTGGACCGGGTTGCCGATGCGTTGGAACATCTCGCGGATTTGCCGCGTGCGGCCCTCCGTGAGGCGCACCCGCCACCACGAGTTGGCGCTGGTTTCGCGGGCGCCGCCGGGGCCGCGGAAGGGATCGATATCCGCGGGAGCGCTCGGACGGCCGTTGATGACGATGCCGCCCCGCAGCCGTTCGAGGTCGCTTTCCTTCGGCGTGTTGCGGACCTTCACTTCATAGGTCTTGACGCAGCCATAGCGCGGATGGGCGACGGCCTGGGCGAAATCGCCGTCGTCGGTGAGCAGCAGCAGTCCCTCGCTATCCCAGTCGAGGCGGCCGACGGGCACCAGGCCTTTGTGGAGTCGTTCGGGGATCAGGTCGAGGATGCTCCGACGCCCTTCGGGGTCCTTCAGCGTCGAGACCACGCCGCGGGGCTTGTTGAGCACGAGGTAGACCGGCGCCTTACGACGCGGCTGGATCCGCTTGCCGTCGACGCGGACGGCGTCCACCTCGAGGTCAGCGCGGGCGCCGAGCTCCGCGGCGCGGCCGTTGACCGTGACGCGCCCGGCGGCGATCCACTCCTCGACCGTGCGGCGTGACGCCACGCCCGCCCTGGCCAGTACTTTTTGTAGTCGTTCAGAAGCCATCGTCGTCTCCCTGGCTCGCTGGCTCGTCTGCCGCCGCTTTGTCTACATCGGGTCCATCGCCCCCGTCGGGGTCGACGGCGGCGAGGCTTTCCCGTTCGTCCTGCGCATTATCGCTCGGTGTGCCGGCGACGTCCGCCTCCGTCGCCGCCGGTTCATCGGCGTCGACCGGCAGCTCGGCGGCTTCAGCCTCCAGGCGCTGCTCTTCGTCGGCGGCCGCAACCTCGGCGTCGAAGCGGTCTTCATCCTCGTCGCGGGCCGCCGCCGCCTCACGCCCGGCCACTTCTTCGAGGTCCGGAGCCTCGTCGACCTGGGCCTCGCTGTCCCCGCTCCACATGTCTTCGAATTGCTCGAGGGGCGGCAGCTCGTCGAGGTGTCGCAGGCCAAAATGCATCAAGAAGTCCCGCGTCGTCGCGTAGAGGAAGGGCTTGCCCACGACTTCTTTGCGACCGGCGACACGAATGAGGCGGCGCTCCAATAGTTTTTTAAGGACGCCTTGGGAGCTCACGCCGCGCAGCTCGGAGATCTCCGGCGCCGTCACCGGCTGCCGGTAAGCGACGATCGCCAGCGTTTCGAGGGCGGGCATCGAAAGCTTGTTGCCGCCGGTCGACTCAAAGAACTTACGCAAATAGCTGTGCAGATCCGGGCGACTGACCAGGCGCAAGCCACCCGCCGCACGGTCCATGATGACGCCGCCCTCCGCGCGCTCGTAGCGCCGCACGACCGCATCCAAAGCGGCCTGGGCCGCCTCGGCCTTCCGTTCGCCGAAGACCCCAAGCAGCTTGCCTTCGGGCACCGGCTCGTTGGCGACGAAAAGGATCGCCTCGAGCACCGCCTCCATCTCGGCGCGTTCGGCCATATCTTCTTTCATGACAGCGCCTCGATTTCCGACCGATCGATTTCTCGCTCCGTGCGGTAGAGCAGCAGCGATCCCTTAGCCGTTTGGTGCAGACGCAGGATGTGCATGCGGGCCATCTCCAAAACCGCCAGGAAAGCGGCGATCGCCTCGCGTCTGTTGGACAGCGTCCGCAGGTCATCGAGGAAATCAATCGGCTTGCCCCGCCCGAGGGTGTCGAGCAGGCGCTCGATCTGGGCCTTGACCGAAAAGGTCTCGCCGATGATGTGCATCGGCTCGGGGTGCTCGCTCTCGTAGCGGTCGAGGACCGTCTTGAATGTCTTGAGGAGATCGAAGAGGGACAGGTCGCTGATGTCGATCTCCGGCGCCTCGTCCTTGGCGATCCGGCGCATCTCATCGCTCTTGCGGGGCCACATGCCGCGCCGGACCGAATCGACCTCGGCGAGGGTCTGCGCCGCGTCTTTGAGGCGCCGATACTCCAGCAGGCGCTGCACCAGATCCTCACGCGGATCTTCGTCGATCTCTTCCCCGGCGAGGGTGCGGGGCTTCGGCAGCAGCATCTTCGACTTGAGGTGGATCAAATACGCGGCCATGTAAATGTACTCCGCCGCAATATCGAGGTTGAGCACCTCCATAAGATCCAAGTAGGCGTGGAATTGATCGCAGACGAGGGCCACCGGAATATCGGTGATCTCGACCTTATTCACCCGGATCAGCTGCAAGAGCAAATCCAAGGGGCCTTCGAAGTCCGGCAAGCGGACGTGCCAAGACTCCGGCAGGACGCCGGCGGTCGGGAGCGGACTAGCCATGGGTTGTTAGGGTCGGTCGGTGCGCGGGGAGGCCATCACCCGGCCGGCGGCCATCGGTACCGATGGCTGGGCGGCGAGCAAAGTCCGATGGCGTGCTCTAGGTGACGTGGAACGTCGTCTTGATCAAGCCGAAACGAACCTCGTCGCCTTTCTTGAACTCGACAGGGACGCCGGTTTCCACGCGTTCACCGTTGATGAAAGTACCGTTCATGGTGCCGATCTCTTCACGCAGATAGAACTTTTCGCCGCGGCGGAAGATCTTCGCGTGCCGGCGGCTGATCGAGCGTTGGGAGTCGGCGGGAGTCAAGTCGATATCGGGGTTAATCCCGGTGACGGGGTCGCGCCGGCCGATGGTGGTTTCGCTGCCGGCGGCGAGGAAAAATTCGATGTCGGAATCCTGGTGCTTGAGGCGTTCCGGGCCCTTCGCGTTCTCGGCGATCGCGGGCTCTTGGCTCGGGTGTTCGAGCGACGCCGGGCTCTCTTCCGAGCCGAGCGCTTCGCGCAACATGCGGTCCGTTTCGCGCAGACGTCGGGAGAGCTTGCGCATCATGCGCACCGCGATCTCCGGATTCTTGCGCAGCATCTGGTCGAAGGTCGATCCGTTGATCGGCAGCAGCTTGCAATCGCTGGTGGCGATCGCCGACGCGGTGCGGGGTAAGTCCTCGAGGATCGACATCTCGCCGAAGAAATCGCCCTGGGAAAGCACCGCGAGCCGCTGGTCCTCGCCCTTGAAGTGCTTGACGATCTCTACCGTGCCGACCTGGATGATGTACATCTCAGTGCCGAGGTCACCCTCGCGGAAGATCGACTCGTCAGCGGCGATCGATACGGAGAATTTCTCTTTCTTCTTCGAGCTCGTCGATTTGAAAACCGTCTTCATCATTACCCTCGCTGGCCAGGGACCGTCGATGCTTTTGAGGCTCTCAACTTCAAGGCGGACGACCGGCGGCCTCGCTGACGGCGGAAAGACCCACCGTGAGCAGTTGCTCGGCGGGCTCGAGCCGCGCCCTAAGGCCCAGAGGCAAGGTCAGATTTGGACTTGAATGGCCGGCTTCGAGGCCCCTCGCAAGGGGCCACGGGAAGTCGACGGCGAGCTCATGGAGCAACCCGCCTAAGGTCACCTCGCCGCCCCATGCGGTGAGTTCACAACCGCCTTCGGCATGCAGATGACCGACGATCAAGCCCCGGATCCGCGCCAGCGTACCTGAGAGCCGAAGGTGGGTCAACATGCGGTCAAAGCGGTACGGGGGCTCCCCGACGTCCTCGAGGAAAAACAGCGCATCGGCCAGATCGCTCGCCCACGGCGTGGCGAAAGACGAGGCGATCAAGCTCAAGCAGCCGCCGAGCAGCGGCCCTTCGACGGGCGCCCCATCTTCGACGGCAGAAACGGGGTAGCGGAGTGGGAAACGGCCGGCGAGGGCGTCGAGAAAGCTCTCCCGCTCCCGCTCCGAAAGGCCGCGGGCGAAGTCCGCCGCGACCATCGGCCCGTGGAACGCTGCGACGCCCAGTTTCTCCACCACGGCGGCGAGGAAAGGCGTCAGGTCGCTATAGCCGACGTAGGCGCGGGGGTGGCGCTTGAGCAGCGACCAGTCGATCCCGTCGAGCAGGCGCAGCACGCCCCAGCCGCCCCGGGCGAAAACAATCGCGCGCACCTCGGGATCCGCCGCCAAGCTGTGGAAACCGGCTAGGCGCTCCGTTTCAGTCCCGGCGAATAGGCCCGAGCGACGGCGCACGTTGGACGCCTCGACCACGCGGAAACCCATCGTTTCAAGGGCCTGGATGCCCGCATCCAGCTTCTCGGCGTCGACCGGCCCGGACAAGGCCGCCACGCCGACCGTGTCGCCGGACCGGACGGGCGGCGGCGGAACCACTGAATGTCTGGGGACCGGGGGTGTCATGGCGTGGGCGAGAGCTCCGGGCTCTGACTCATCCTCACTGTAGATAGCTTTGATGGCCGGAGAGGGCCGATAAGCCGGATCCTGTCGAGGGCGATCATTCCTCTGGGACCGCCGTTGCCGACGGCCTCGAGCAACCTACCCGGAAACGCCCGCCGAAGCCGTGCGGAACAGGCGGTCCGCCTCAGCGTTTCCCTATTTGGTCTTGCTCCGCATGGGGTTTACCGTGCCTTCACCGTCGCCGGTGAAGCGGTGCGCTCTTACCGCACCCTTTCACCCTTACCTCAAGCCCTTAGCGGGCCGAGGCGGTCTACTCTCTGCTGCACTTTCCGTCGCGTCACCGCGCCTCGCCGTTAGCGAGCATGCTGCCTGTGGGAGTCCGGACTTTCCTCCCCCGCGTCGCCCCGAAGGACGCCGCGGCGGCGATCGCCTGGCCCTCTCCGGCCGCCCCGATTGTAGCCCGAAAGCCGCCGCGGCGGTTCAGCGACGGCGGCCGAGCACGCTGCGCAGGCTCTGGGTCACGGCCTTGCCCGCGCCCGACGAGCCCCGGAGCCGCGTCAGCGCCTCCAGCGCGTCGACGTTATCGGGCATGAGGTCGACGGTCGCTTCGTAGTGTTCCTTGGCGGCGGCGAATTCTTCGAGCCGCTCCAGCAGCTTGGCGAAAGCGAGGTGGTAACCCGCGTTGTCCGGCGCGAGCTCCGTCGCCTGCCGATAGGACTCCGCGGCGTGCCGACGCCAGTTGGGATTCTTGGCCTGGGCCTGCCCGAGCATGGCGAAGTACTTAGCCTGCGGATCGATGCGCACCGCTTCCTTCATCAAGTCGACGGCGGTCGAGTAATCCGCTTCGGCGAGCGACGTCGAGGCTTGCAGATAGTTCTGGCGCGCGACGAAGCGCTTCTCTTCATCGCGGGTCGACGGGTCGATCTCGAGGCGCTTGTGCACGCCCACCAGCGTGTTGTAGCTGGATCGCCGCAGCGGATCGCAGAGGGTCAAATAGGCCTCGGTCGCGCGCTCGAAGAGCAGCCGCAGCGTCCCTTCCTTGCCACTCCAACCCAGGGCGGCGGCATGGCTGGGGTGGGCGAGGCGCGCGAGCTGGTCGTAGGCGGCCGAGATCGCGGCGTCATCGGCCGTCGATTCGACGCCGAGCAGCTGGTAATGGTCGAGATCGCCGAAACGGCCGATCAATTCCGCGAGGCGCTCTCGGTGGACGGCGGGCCCCAAACTCGACGGTTCGAGCTCGAGGGCTTCGCCGATCCGCAGCAAGAACCGCTCGAGGATCTTGGCTGAGACCACCGCGTCTTCGCGGGTCACGGCCGGACTCTCCGGGCCTTCCGCCAGGCCGATGGCCCACAGCCTGGCGAGGCCGGAA
>JBCDKB010000147.1:0-16817 GCA_038747035.1 Acidobacteriota bacterium
ACGGCGATGTGCCGACGCGGCAAGCGCACGATCGACGACTCGCCGACGCGGAAGAGGGCGTTGTCCCAGCCCGACTCCATCGCCTCGACCGGCGCCGCCGCCAAATCCGGACGCTGCTCGACGAGCAGCCGGCGGACGAGCGCCTCGTCGAGCTCGACTTCAGCGGCCGGAGTGCCGCCGGCGACGGACGACACTGGCGTCGGATCTTGAACCGTGTCGATGGTTTCGGAGCTCATCGTCGGAGCCTACCCCTAGACGACGATGTGATAAACCGGTCACTCCTTTTGCCACGTGTACTGAAGTGACGGCGACCGACTCACCGTCCGCGGGCGTTTGCCCGTTCTTCCGATCTTTCCCTAGGAGCTTCCATGCCCCGACTTCGTCCTTCGCTTCCCGAGCCGGGCGGCGCCGCCGTGTCCCGGTGCCGTGTCGGCGCGATGGCCGCGCTGCTGCTCGGCTTCGCCGGCGCGGGCCTCGCCCAGGCCCCCGAACGCCCGTCCTTCTACGCGATCGAGAACGTGCGCGTGCTCGTCGGCGACGGCACCGAGCTCGACAACGCCACGGTCCTGGTCGCCGACGGGCTCATCGAAGCGGTCGGCTCCGAACTCGAAACCCCCGCCGACGCGTGGGTGCTCGACGGCGACGGCCTGGTCGTCTATCCGGGATTGATCGATCCGCTCACCGCCCTCGGCCTCCCGGACGACGGGGACGACGACGGGCGAGGCGGTCGGGGCGATCGAGGGGGAGGAGGCCCGGGCGCCGGCAATGACCCGGCGCCGGTCCGCGGCCCGGAGTCGCGACCCGGCACCTGGCCGTGGCGTGAAGCGGCGGACGCCGTGCCGGCGGAGGCCGACTTCAGCACCTGGCGCGACGCCGGATTCACCGCGGCTCTCATCGCCCACGACGGGGGCTACTTCGCCGGTCGAGCCAGCCTCGTCCACCTCGGCGGCGGCGACCCGAAGGATCGGGTCATCGCCCGCTCCGTGGCCCAGCGCATGGGACTCGAGCCGACCCGCGGCTTCCGCAACTTCCCCGGCTCGCTGATGGGTGTGCTGGCCTACGTTGACCAGACTTTCATGGACACCCGCCACTTCCAAGACGCCTCCAGAATCTACGGTGAGTCGCCCCGCGGCCGGGTCGCCCCGCGTCTCGAGGCGAGCCTCGAAGCGCTCGACGCGGACCTCCGCCACGGTCGACCGTTCCTGGTGCCGGCGGTGCGCGATGTCGAGATCGACCGCGTCCTCCAGATGGCCGAGAGACACGACTTCCGGCCCATCCTCTACGGCGGCCACGCCGCCTACGACCGCCTCGGGGCCCTCTCCGACGCCGCCGTGCCCGTGCTGCTCTCCCTCGATTGGCCGGAGGCGGAGAAGGACCGCGATCCTGAGGCCGACGAAGACTTCCGCGACCTCTACCACCGCCGGATGACCGTGGCCACCCCTTCCATGTTGCGCGACGCCGGCGTCGCGTTCGCGTTTTATTCCGGCGGCCTCTCGACCCCGTCGCAGGTCTTCTCGAAGGTCCGCGACGCCATCGAAGCCGGCCTGGACGAAAAATCCGCCCTCGAAGCCATGACGTCCAGTCCGGCGCGCATCCTCGGCGTCGACGATCGGCTCGGCACCGTCGAGGTCGGCAAGATCGCCCACCTGGTGCTCGCCAGCGACCTGCCGTGGGCCAAGGACGCCGAGGTGCGGGCGGTGATGGTCGGACGCGACTTTCGATTCGAACGCCCGGAAGACGAAGAGCCGGCCGAACCCCCCGCCGCCGACCCGAGCGGCACCTGGGCCCTGAAGCTCGAAACCCCCGGCGGCGTCCGCGACTTCGAAGCCAAGGTCGAGATGGCCGAAGACGGCCAAGTCAGCGGCGAGCTGATCAGCGAGCGGGGCACCACCGAAATCGATGAAGGGCGCATGAGCGGCGACCGCCTGAGCTTCGAGTCGACCCGCACGATGGGGCCGCGCACCGTGACGGTGTCTTACTCGCTGCTCGTGGACGGCGAGAGCATCGAGGGCTCGGCCAGCGCCGGCCCGATGGTGATGGACATCACCGGCGAGCGCACCGAAAAAGCCGAAGCCGCTGACGACGGGGACGGAGGCGCCGGCGAAGAAGACGACGCGGAAGAGGCCGTCAGCCTCGACGAGCTGCGTCAAGCGATGGCGTCCTACCGCGGCCCGCTCCGCGAGATGGACCATTTCGCCATCGTCCACGCCACGGTCTACACCGTGACCGGTGAGGTCATCGAGGGCGGCACCGTGGTCGTCGAGGGCGGTCGGATCACCGCCGTCGGCGCCGACGTGACGATTCCCGACGGCGTCGAGGTCATCCACGCCGACGGCCTGTCGCTGGTCCCCGGCGTCGTCGACGCCCATTCCCACATCGCCATCGACGGCGCCGGCAACGAGGGCAGCCTCGCGGTGACGTCGATGGTCACCATCGCGGACGTCGTCGACCCCCACGACATCGCCATCTACCGCGCCCTCGCCGGCGGCGTCACCGCGATCAATATCCTGCACGGCAGCGCCAACCCGATCGGCGGCGGCAACGCCGTCGTCAAGCTACGCTGGGGTCAGAACGCCACCGGCATGCTCTTCGACGGGGCGCCCAAAGGCATCAAATTCGCCCTCGGCGAAAACCCGAAGCGCTCCCGCTCCGTCGGCACCCCCGGGCCGCGACGCTACCCGGCGACGCGCATGGGCGTGATGGACGTGATCCGCCAAGCGTTCACCGAGGCGGTGGCGTACCGGGATCGGTGGCAGGCCTACGACGCCGCCACCGCCCGCGGAGACAACCCGATACCGCCCCGTCGCGATCGGAAATACGAAGCCCTGGTCGAAATTCTCGAAGGCGAGCGCCTCGTCCACGCCCACTCATACCGCGCCGACGAAATCCTGCAGCTGCTGCGCCTCGCTGAAGAATTCGGCTTCAAAGTTTCGACCCTGCAGCACGTGCTCGAAGGCTACAAAGTCGCCGATGAGATCGCCGCCCACGGCGCCGGCGCCTCCACGTTCTCGGACTGGTGGGGCTACAAAGTCGAAGCCTACGAAGCCATCCCGCACAACGCCGCGCTGATGACCGACCGCGGCGTGCTGGTCTCGATCAACTCGGACAGCGCCGAAGAGATGCGTCACCTCAATCAAGAAGCCGCCAAGGCCATGCGCTGGGGCGGCATGGACGAGAACCAGGCCCTGCGGATGGTGACCCTCAACCCGGCGATCCAGCTCGGCATCGACGACCGGGTCGGCTCGATCGAGGTCGGCAAGGACGCGGACCTCGTGCTCTACGACGGTCACCCGCTCTCGGCCAGGTCGGCGGTGGTGAAGACCTTCGTCGACGGCGACCTTTACTTTGACCGCGAGCTCGACCGAGAGCGACAGGCCGCGATCGACGCCATCAAGGCCAGGCTGGCGCCCCCCGATGGCGGTGAAGACGACGACGGGACCGAGCAGACGGCGGAGGACACCCCGACCGTCCGCGAATACGCCATGGATTACAGCTGCCGTCACGTGCACGCGGAGGACCTGCGATGAGCTTCTGGAAGACGACAACCACTCGACCCGCCGCCAGTTTCGCCACGGTCCTACTCGCCGTGGTCGCGGCGACGCCGGTGGCCCAGGCCCAAGGTCTGCTGCTCGAAGGCGGCACCGTGCATTCGATGGCCGGCGAGCCCCGGGCCGCCTCGGTCTGGATCGACAGCGGCTCCATCGTCGCCGTCGGCCCCGACCTCGACGTGGACGGCGAGATCACCCGCCTCGACATCTCGGGCCTCCACGTTTACCCCGGGTTCTTCGACGCCATGTCGCGCCTCGGCCTCGTCGAGGTGAGCGCCGTCGCCGCCACCGTCGACACCACGGAGCTCGGCGCCTTCAACCCGCACTTGGAGGCGGCGACGGCCCTGCACCCCGCGAGCGCGGTGATTCCGGTGACCCGCGAAACCGGCATCACCCACGCCTTGGTGGCGCCCGCCAGCGGCCGAGGCGGCGTCATTCCCGGCCGCGCGAGCCTGGTCCACCTCGACGGCTGGACGGTTGAAGAGATGGCGATCGACGCGTCCAGCGCCATGATCGTCAACTGGCCGGCGATCCAGACCCGCAGCTTCGACTTCACGACCTTCACCATCCGCGAAACGCCGTTCTCTGAGGCGGAGAAGCAAGCGAAGGAAGCCCAAGACGAGCTCCGGGATTGGTTTGACGCCGCCCGCCACTACGCCCAGGCGAAGGCGGCCGGCTCCGACCGCCTCGAGCCTAACCTCGAGCTCGAGCACCTGGCGGCGGTGCTCGACCGTGACCTGCCGGTGATCTTCCTCGCCGACGCCGCCCGCGACATCGAAGCGGCCATCGAGTTCGGCGAGGAGCAGAACCTCCGCTACGCCATCGCCGGCGGCCGCGACGCGTGGAAAATCACCGACGTGCTCATCGAGCACAGCGTACCGATCATCCTCGGCCGCCCCCAGAGCCTGCCGCAGAACGATGACGATCCCCACGATCGCCCCTTCCGCACCGCTTCCGTGCTCGCCGACGCCGGGGTGCTGATCGCCTTCGGCTCGAGCGCCGGCGGCGGTTTCGGTCCCGGCGGCCCCCACAGCGCTCGCACCCTGCCGTTCGAGGCCGCCACCGCCGTCGCCCACGGCCTCTCCGCCGACGCCGCCCTCGCGGCCTTGACGCTGAATCCGGCCAGGATCCTCGGCGTCGACGACCGCCTGGGCACGGTGGAGGCGGGCAAGGTCGCGAACCTCATCGTGGTCGACGGCGACCCCCTCGAGATCACGACCCACGTGCGTCACCTGATCATCGACGGCCGCGAAGTCAGCACCGACAACTTCCACCGCCAGCTCTACGAGCGGTACCGCTCGCGCTAAGGGCCCGAGGCTCAGCGTCGATACTTCGGCGATGACACCCCCTGCGGCTACACCAGCCGCAGGAGGAAAGCCGATGGCCACCGGGAGCTGAAAGATCGACTCCAGAGCTCTGTGCACCGCGCTGAGGCCGGTAGGCACCGCGGCCACACGGAGCGTGGCCCGAGGTCGAGCAAGCGCATCCGGGCAACGACGAATGCTGACGGCGCGTCTGAAGCTTCGGAATCATATGGGTCGGCGAGAGGACCGTTGAGGTCGCGCTCCGGCTCGTTAGAATGCCGGCATGGCGACCTTCATCGCGCTGCTTCGCGGTATTAACGTCGGCGGCAAGAACGTCTTGCCGATGAAAGATCTGAAGGCATTGGTCGCCGGCCTCGGCGCCGGTGACGTTCGCACTTATATCCAAAGCGGCAACGTGGTCTTCGAGGCCGCGGACGGCGACGCCGAAACGCTCGGGGAGCGTCTGGGGGAGGCGATTGAAGCCGACCGCGGCTTCCGGCCGCAGACGCTGGTGCTGACGGCGCAAGAGCTGCGCGACCTGGCGGCCGTAAACCCATATCCCGAGGCGGTGGCCGAGCCCAAGACGCTGCACCTCTTCGTGCTGGAGCGACCGCCGGCGTCGCCGGACTTGGAAAGCCTGCGGGCGATCCAACGCGACACCGAACGCTTCGAGCTGGTCGGGCGGTGCTTTTATCTTCACGCGCCCGACGGCATCGGCCGTTCGAAACTCGCCGCCAAAGCGGAGAAGGCCCTCGGCGTGCCCACGACGGCGCGCAACTGGCGGACGGTCGAGAAGCTTCTCGAGCTGTCCTCCGACGGCTAGCGCTCGCTTTTTCCTCCCACCGGATTCCCTTCCCTGGCCCTTTCGACATCCTGCGACCGGAGAGACTCACAATGCACGTGCTGGTTATCAACTGCGGCTCCTCGAGCGTCAAATACCAAGCGATCGACACTGATACCGGCGAGGCGCTCGCCGCCGGCGCCGTGGAGCGCATCGGCGAGCAGGGCTTGACCCACGCCGACGCCGTAGCCCAGATCCTCGACGAAACCCGGAGCTGCAAGCCCCAGGCGGTGGCCCATCGGGTGGTCCACGGCGGCGAGCGCTTCCACGACGCGACGCTCATCGACGACGACGTGATCGACGCCATCGAAGCCTGCGTGCCGCTCGCGCCGCTGCACAATCCCGCGAACCTCACCGGCATCAAGGCCGCACGGGAAGCGCTGCCCGATCTTCCCCACGTCGCCGTTTTCGACACCGCTTTCCACGTCCGCATGCCGCGCCGCGCTCGCCAATACGCCCTCGACATCGAGCTCTCCGAACGCCTCGGCATCCGCCGCTACGGTTTCCACGGCCCGTCCCACGAGTATGTCGCCGGACTCGCCGCCGACTACCTCGAACGCGACCTGGGCGACGTCAAGCTGATCACGCTCCACCTCGGCAACGGCGCGTCGGCCTGCGCCATCGAGCTCGGCGGCTCGATCGAGACCTCGATGGGGCTCACGCCGCTCGAAGGGCTGGTGATGGGCACCCGCTGCGGCGACCTCGACCCGGGCGCGGTCTTAGCGCTGGTGCGCGAGCTCGGCGTCGACGAAACCGACCGCGTCCTCAATCGCGAGAGCGGACTCGCCGGCCTGAGCGGCCTCGGCAACGACCTGCGCGACATCGAAGCCCAGGCCGCCGCCGGCAACGACCGGGCCCGCCTCGCCATCACCGTCTACGCCCACGCCGTGCGTCGGTATATCGGCGCCTACGCCGCGGTGCTCGGCGGCCTCGACGCGATCGTGCTCACCGGCGGCATCGGCGAGAACAGCGTCGCCATGCGGCGGCGGATTCTCCAGCAGCTCGAATTCCTCGGCGTCCGTCTGGACGAAGACCGCAACGCCGACGCCCGGGTGAGTGACGAGGATCCGATCGCCGACATCAGCACCGACCGTTCGCCGGTGCGCGTGCTCGTCGCGGCGACCAATGAAGAGCTCATGCTGGCCCGGCGCACGGCCCGCGTCGCCGGCGGCGGCACCCAAGTGCGCTCGCCGGGCCCGGTGCCGATCGCCATCAGCGGTCGCCACGTGCACCTGGACCGGGCGTCGATGGATGTGCTCTTCGGCGAAGGCAGCGAGCTCACGCCCTACCGGGACCTCTCCCAACCGGGCCAGTACGCCGCCGAGGAGAGAGTCACCCTCGTCGGACCGCGGGGCGAGATCGACGGCGTGCGCGTGCTCGGGCCGCTGCGCAGCAAGGCGCAGGTCGAAGTCGCCCGTACCGACGAGTTTCGCCTCGGCGTCGATGCGCCGGTGCGCGCTTCGGGCAAGACCCAAGGCTCGGCTCCGATCACCCTCCGGGGCCCCGCCGGCACCCTGCACCTCAAGGAAGGGCTGATCTGCGCCTGGCGGCATATACACATGACCACCGCCGACGCCGAGGCCTACGGCGTCAAGAACGGCGACCAGGTGGAGGTCGCGGTCACCGGCGGCGCCCGCGACTTGACCTTCGGCGACGTGCTCATCCGAGTGAAGGATAGCTACGTGCTCGAAATGCATATCGACACGGACGAAGGCAACGCCGCGGAGCTTTCCCAAGGCTCCGCCGCCGGCGACTTGATCTATAAGAGCCCCGAAGGCCAAGCGTCCGCCAGCCTTCAGCGCAAACGGACCCGATGAAGGGCTGGATGGTCTGCTCCAGGAACGACCGCGCCCTCAAAGGCCCTGCCGCCGGCGCCGAGGTCGGCGGTCAAGTCTTCTCCCGCCGGTCCGCCGCGCCGGCCGTTCGCGCGCCGGCGGACCGACGATTCAGCCGTCGACCGCGTTAACCGTCGACCGCGCCCGCTAGGCTCGCGGCGGTGATGTCCCAATGGCTCGCGTGCCAGGCGACCTTGCCGTCGCGGAGCACGAGGGCCTGCGGCGACTCGTGGCGGACGCCGGTGCGGGTGGCGACCTCGTTGGACACCGGCCGGTTGGGCTGAATCTCGATCAGGGTCGCGCCGATCGCCGGCTCCGACTCGAGGAAGCGCTCGTACTCGCGCAGCGCCGCGGTGGACACCGGGCAGGTCAGGCTGTGCTTGAAGAGCACGACGGTTTTTTCCTGGGACTCCGTAAATGCGGCGTCCAAAGCTTCGATTGAGGTGAGGCGTCGGTAATCCATGGAGGGGCTCCAGCTCGAAGTGGCGGGCAAGACCGAGAGAAACGGCCGGGATTCTAACCCATGTTAAATTCCGCCGCGGCGCCGCCAGGGCCGCCGCCCCCTCCCTTCGACCCGCCAAAACCCAGGAGCAGCCGATGCTTTCGCGCGCCTTTTTCCTCACGATTGTCCTCCTTCCCGTCTGCGGCTTGATCGCCTGCGGCGGCCAAGAGGCCCCCGCCGAAAATCCTCCGGCTGAAGCCGAAGCCGGGGCCCCCACCACCTACCCCGAGCCCGCGCCGCCTGTGCCGTCGCCGGTACCGGCCCCCGCCTTGACGCCGCCCCCCGGCTCCGGAGCCCCGGCGCCGGTGACCTCCCGCACCCCGACGGCGGGTGACGCCATCACCGCCCCCGGCGCCGCGTTTTCGATGCCCGCCGCCTGGCGCGCTGAAGCGCCCAGTTCCTCAATGCGCCTCGCCCAAGCCGCCATCCCCGGCCCCGACGGCGACGGACAGCTCACGGTCTTCTACTTCGGCCCCGGCGGCGGCGGCGGCGTCGACGCCAATATCGACCGCTGGGTCGGACAGATGGACGTCGCCCCCGGCACCCAGCCGTCGCGCGAGACCTTCGACGTCGGCGGATTCCGCGTGACCTGGGTCGAAGTCCAGGGCACCATCATGCCGAGCACCATGGGCATCGGCCCCACGGAGCCGCAGCCGGGCTCGCGCATGCTCGGCGCGGTCGTCGAAGGCGCCCAGGGTCCGTGGTTCTTCAAGGCCAGCGGCCCGGCGGCGACCCTCGACGCCCAGCGTGACGCTTTCCTCTCCATGCTGCGCAGCGTCCGCACGCCGTGAGCGGGGCCCGTCGCTCTAGCCTCCGCCATAGCCTTCTCCTTTCTGGCCTGACCCGCGCCGGCCTGGCCCTCACCGGCCTGGCCGTCGTCTGCACTCTCCCGGTGGGCTCCGTGCACGCCGACGCGACGCCGGAAGTCCCGGTGGTCCGCCACGCCGACGGGGAGAAACTCAGCCTCGAGCTGATCATGTCGGATCCGATGTGGATCGGGGCGACGCCCCATTCGCCGTATTGGAGCCTCGACGGCGAGACGGTCTACTACGAGCGCGACCGGGCGGACTCCGACGGCGACCGCGAGCTCGTCCGGCTGGCGCTCAACGGCGACGGGGAAGACGAAGTCGTCACCGGGGCGGCGTGGGCCTCCGTCGACTCGGACGAGGTGACCTTCAACGGCGACCGCAGCGCCGCGGTCTTCACCCGCCACGGCGACGTCTTCCACCGAGATCTCCGCTCCGGGTCGCTCCGCCAGCTCACCCGCTCGGCGGCGCGCGAGTCGAACCCGTTTTTTCTCGCGAGCGGCGCCGTCGCCTTTGAACGCGGTGGCCAATTCTTCGTCCGCGAGCCCGACGGTCTCGAATGGCAGCCCGCCGCCGTCAAAGTCGGCGAGGACCCGTCGGATGAAGAGCTCGGCGAGGACTACCTCAGTCGCCAGCAGCCGCGCCTCTTCGAGGTCATCACCGAACGCCAGCGGCGTCGGACGCAGGCCCGCGAACGGCGAACGGCGCGGCTGATCGAAGACCCGACCGCGCCGCCGCGCACTTTCTACCTCGGTGAAAAAGTCGACATCGTCAGCCGGTCCTTCTCCCCGGACGGCCATTCCCTCGCGGTCATTACCGCCCCGGAAAAGCGAGACGAAGGCCGGGACGACAAGATGCCGGAGTGGGTCACCGAAGACGGCTACGTCAATATCCGCGACGTGCGCCACAAGGTCGGCACCGCCAGCCAGTGGACCCACACCGTCACCCTGCTCGACGCGGAGCAGCACGAGCATTTCTCCGTCGACTTCTCCGGCCTCCCCGGCATCACCGACGACCCCCTCGCCGACCTACGAGCGGCGGCAGCCGCGCGTCAGGCTGAGCAAGCAGCGGGCGACGCCAAAGACTCGGAAGCCGAAGACGCGGAAGCCGAAGACGCGGAAGCCGAAGGCGACGACGAATCGACGAAGAGCGAGCCGCGTCCGGTGCGGGTGAACGACATGCGGTGGAGCCCGGACGGCGCCCGCGTCGCCTTCCAAGTCCACAGCTATGACAATAAGGACCGCTGGCTGGTCACCGTCGAGCCGACGGCGGAGTCGGCGAAGGCGCCGAGCACCGTCCACCGCTTGAGCCTCACGGGCTGGATCGACTGGAACTTCAACGAATTCGGCTGGCTCGACAACTCGCGGCTGTGGTTCCTTTCCGAGGCCACCGGCTACTCCCACCTCTACCTCCACGACCTCGCCGACGCCTCCACCCGCCAGCTGACGGAGGGTGACATGGTGGTCAGCGATCCGACGCTGAGTCCCGACCGGTCGAGCTTCTACTTCGTCGCCAACGACCGTCACCCCGGCCGGTTCGACGTCCACCGCGTCGCCGTCGACGGCGGCAGCCCGGAGCGCCTCACCTCCCTACCCGCCGGCCGTTTGACCTACCGGCTCTCGCCCGACGGCGAGCGTCTGCTGGTGCGCCACGCGACGACCGCCCGACCGCCCGAGCTCTTCGTGCAGGCGGCCAAGGCCGGCGCCCAAGCCCGCCGACTCACCAAAACCGTGTCGGAGCGCTTCGCCGACATCGATTGGGTCAAGCCCGAGATCATCGGCGTGCCGTCGAGCCACCACGACCGGCCGATCTATTCGCGCTTCTACCCGGCCCGCCGGGACTCGAGGCTGCGCGACGCCTCCGGCCGAATTCCGGCGGTGGTCTTCGTGCACGGCGCCGGCTACCTGCAGAACGCCCACATGGGCTGGTCGGGCTACTTCCGCGAGTTCATGTTCCACACGCTGCTCGCCGAAAGCGGATACCACGTCCTCGACATGGACTACCGGGCCTCCGCCGGCTACGGCGCGGACTGGCGCCAGGCGATCTACCGCCATATGGGCCAGCCCGAGCTCGAAGACCTGCAGGACGGCGTCGCGTGGCTGGTGGCCGAGCACGGCGTCGACCCCGAGCGCGTCGGCGTCTACGGCGGCAGCTACGGCGGCTTCATGACGATGATGGCGATGTTCAAAGACCCGGACCTCTTCGCCGCCGGCGCGGCGTTGCGGCCGGTGACCGACTGGGCCCACTACAACCACCCGTACACGTCGAATATCTTGAATACTCCGGATATCGACCCCGAAGCCTATGGGCGCAGCTCGCCGATCGAATTCGCCGACGGACTCGAGAAGCCCCTGCTGATCTGCGCCCCGATGCTCGACGACAACGTGTTCTTCCTCGACACCGTCCGCCTGGCGCAGAAATTCATCGAGCTGGGCAAAGAGGATTGGGAAGTCGCGATCTACCCGGTGGAACCCCACGGCTTCCGTCGGCCGTCGAGCTGGCTCGACGAATACCGCCGGATCTTCGAGCTCTTCGAAGAACATTTGGTTCCCGACGCGGGGTCTTGAGGGGCGACCCCTTAATCTGCGACCCCTAAAGTCCGCGAGCCCCGTGAAGGTCCGCGGCCCCAAAGCGTCGGTCCGGCGCCTCGCCCCGAAGCGAGGCCGGACTGACGACTTTCACGGAACGCCGCGCTCTGCTATGATCCAAGGGAATGTCCGTCGACTGCCTTATATCTCTGTCACCGACTGGCCAAAGCCCCGGTGACCTGTCGCTGGCCTCCGCGCCGGATGGTTTCGCCTGCCGCGAAATCACCGCATCGCCAGCCGACTTCTCGCATGTCATCCATTGAGCCGTCGTCGGAGCTGGCTGCGGCCACTTCCGGGCCGCTTCCCGCTATCCCCCCGACGCGGGGATCTCGGGACGCTCTGGCTGGGGTCTATCTTCGACCCTCAGGTCGCGCGCGCCGTGAACAAATTCTCTTGAACAGAAGGCCCCGAGGGGCCATCATTGACACCGTCAGTCCCCTGACACCACCAACGATCCTCGGCGTCGAACGCCGGGGGGGAGGTCCCCATTCGTAGACCGATCAGACGTCCCGTGCGGCCGAACGCCGACCAGCCTCGCATCAACAATCGGATTCGCAAGAGTCCCGTCCGACTCATCGAGTCCGACGGCGCCCAGATCGGCATCGTGCCGCTCTCAGAGGCCAAGCAGCGCGCCCAAGACCAGGGGCTTGACCTGGTGGAAGTCGGCGCCAAGGCCGAGCCGCCCGTCGTCAAGATCATGGACTGGGGCAAGGCCAAGTTCGATCGCGAGAAGAAGGCGCGCGAAGCCAAGAAGAAGCAGGTCACGATCGAAATCAAGGAAGTCAAGTTCCGCCCGACGATCGACGAGCACGATTTCGGCATCAAGCTCAACCGTGCGGTCCGCTTTCTCGGCAAGGGCAATAAGGTCAAGATCACCGTCTTCTTCCGCTATCGCCAGCTGCGGCGCCCGGAGCTCGGAAACCAGATCATGGACAAGGTGGCAGAGCAGACCCGCGGCATCGCCAATATCGAGTCGCGGTCGCGTCTCGAAGGCCGGCAGATGACCATGATCCTGGCCCCGGTCAACCAGCCGTCGCCCTAGCAGCCCGTGGCCATGCGCTCCCTCCTCGAGTGGCTCGGCGTCGGGTCCGGTTCGACGCCGGACTCCGCCGGCGACACGGCGAGCGTGCGGCGGATCGTCGCCAAGCTTGAAGACCTCGAGCCGGAGCGCGCCCGCCGCGTCGCCGCCTTCGCCTACCTCCTCGGCCGGGTCGCCAACGCCGACCTCGATATCTCCGAGGATGAAACGGCGGCGATGGAGAAGCTCGTGCGCGACGTCGGTCAGCTGCCGGAGGCCCAGGCTTTGCTGGTCGTCGAAATCGCCAAGATGCAGAACCGCCTCTTCGGCGGCACGGAGAGCTTCCAGGTGGCGAGGGAGTACCGCGCGCTCACTGAGAAAAGTGAGCGCGGGCGTCTCCTGCACTGCCTCTTCGCCGTCTCCGCCGCCGACGACACCATCACCGGCGCCGAAGAGGCCGAAGTGCGGAATATCGCCGAGGAGCTCGGCTTCTCGCACCGCGAATTCATCGCCGTCCGCTCCCAATACAACGACCGACGTTCGGTGATCCAGGGCCTCTCCCCTCGAGACTGACCGCCACCGTCCGTCGGCGATCCGCCCGTTTCTCAAGCGACGCCCCCAGGAGCCCCCCACGATGCGTCAATCCCAGTCCCGGGCGCTCGCCGCCGTCATCCCCCTGCTTTTGACCCTGGCGGCCTTCCTGGCCGGCTGCGGCGCCGCGCCGGACGACGGCGCCGAGGATGAGACCTCGACAGCCGCCGCCGCTCCGGTCGAAGACGGACCGCCCGTGCTGACCGTCATCGAAGGCTTCGGCTATCAACCCCGCGCCTGCGGCTTCGACCTCGACGACGACGGCGTCATCGGAGAGCCTGAAGACTGCCTTGTCTGCGATGGCGCCACCGCCGACCCCGACGGCGACGGCGTCGACGAAGATCTGGTCTACGTGGACTGCGGCGGCGGCGCCGACGCCGAGGGCTGCGGCGGCCCCGGCAACCCGTGCGCCACGATGGGCTTCGCGTTCACCCAGCTCGACGGCGCCGACGACGGCGCCGAAGACATCGTGTGCTTCAAAGGCACCTGCCGCGAAGAGCAGCCGCTGGTGCCGAGCACCGCCGGCGTCGCGGGCACCTATGAAGTCGCCGCCACCGGCCACCAGGAGCGCCCCTTCGAGCGCGGCAAAGATCCGGCGATGATCGTCGGCTGGGACGCCGACGGAGATCGCGAGTACCCGCCCTTCGACACCGACGACATCGCTGTGCTCGACGGCGACGGCGGCGCGGATCGCACATTCCAATTCGGTCCGCGCAACGACCGCTTCGAGCTCGCCCACTTTTCCGTCCAGGGCTACGGCGTCGGCGGCGACGCCAAGGACTCCGGCTTCCTCGAATTCGGCCCGGACCAGGGCGAGCTCGAGCACGTCTACCTCCACGACCTCTACCTGACGGACATCAACAAAGCAAAGGAAACCTCCTCCGAGGTCTCGACCCTCGACTTCTTCACCGGCAAAACGCGCCTGAGCTACCTGTGGCTCGACAATATCTGGGCGCCGCGCAACGGCGGCTGGTTCGCCCGCGGCGCCGCCGCCGACCAAGGTCCCGACGCCGGCCCTTACCGCTTCCAGAATCTCACCGTTACCGCCCGCGGCTGCGATTTCGATAGCTGCGAGAACCGGGCGGCCTTCGTGGGCTTCCACCTCTGGGGCTACGTGTCCGGCATCGAGATCCTTGACGGCCACTTCAACGCCGGCGTCGACGACTGGCAGCCGAAGCCCAAGGGCGGGCCGGCGGGTGCTCGGTTTGCGCTGGTCGCCCAGTGTTCGCAGGACTGGACGATCCGCCACAACCGCATCGTCGACTTCAAGAACGCCCTGCGCATCCAGGGCTGGGCCGACCGCTATTGCGACAACGAGTCCGCCCGGCCGGTGGACGGCGTGGTCTTTGAGCGCAATGAAGTGCACAACGCCTACACCCCGTGGACGTCCGGCGATATGGCCATCCAGATCAGCGAGGGCGGCGACGACCGCGGCGAAGAGGTCGGCGACGTGCTGATTGCCCACAACGTGCTGGCGTCGCCCGTCGGTTGGGAGGCCTGCGTGTGGATCCACGGCGGCAGCGACGCGGCGCCGCCGGAGGGCACGATCCGGGTCGCCCACAACACCTGCGTCGCCGACATCGACTACCACGGCGCCGTCGTGCTCGGCGATACCGCCGGACGCCTGCCGAAGCACCCCCACCCGAACGTCGAGGTCACCGGCAATATCTTCACCGGCCTCGGCAATGACGACCTGAATCTCCGCCTGACCTACCGGCCCGACAACCTCGTGCTCGACCACAATCGATACGACTCCGCCGGCGGTTTCCTCGCCATCGAAGAGAAGATCACCGACTTCGCGACGTGGCAAAGCACGATCGGCGCCGACGCGGCGTCCCAGACGTGCCTCCCGAGCTTCACCGACTTCGAGAATGGCCGGTACCAGCTCGACGCCGACGACACCTGCGCCACCGGCGCCGCCCCGGCGCCCGCGGGCGTCGCCCCCGTCGACCTCGACGACACCCCCCGTCCGGCGGATGGCCCGTGGGCCGCCGGGGCCTACGCCGCGCCCCCATCCCAGGACTGAGCGGGTCTCCACGCGCTTCACCGAAGCCTCCGCGGTTGACCGCGGAGGCTTCCTCATTCGATCAAGGACGCCGACCGCCGGGTCGGATATTCCCGACGATCGAGGCCGTCACCGACTCCGCGGACGGTCTTATGCAACCCTTGGCCAGTTCCTCCGTGTGTCCCTTCGGACCTCCCCCTGAACGATTGACAACACCCTGGAGAAGACCCCATGGAAGTTCTTGACATCGGCAAAGACCTCGTCGCCCTCTGCCGCGAGCACAAGCACCTGGAAGCCATCGAAAAGTACTACGCCGACAACGTCGTCAGCATCGAGGGCGCCTCCCAAGGCGACATGCCCGCCCGCATGGAAGGCCTCGAAACCATCAAGGGCAAGAACAACTGGTGGTTTGAGAATAACGAGGTGCATAGCGGCACCATCGAAGGCCCGTACTGCGCCGAGGGCGACAACCGCTTCGTCGTCCACTTCAGCTTCGACGTCACGCCCAAGGGCGGCGAGCGCATGCAAATGGCCGAGGTCGGGATCTATACCGTCGAAGGCGGCAAGATCGTCGAAGAGCGTTTCCTCTACCTGATGGCCTAGCCCACGGGCGAAAGGCTCCTTCGACCGAGGCGGAACAACCGCTGACCCAGGCCGTCGGCTCTGCGCGACGGCCTTTCTGATTCTGGCCCCCACGGACCGGCTGCGCTCAGGGCCGACTCCGGTAGGATCCGTCCATGTGGCGTCGGTTCGTTCTGCTCGCTTTGATCCTTGGCCCCGCGTCAGGGTGTTCGGGGCCCACCGGCGCCCCGGAGGCGCCAAGCCCGCAAGACCTCGCCCCGATCGAGCGACTGGCCCGGCCGTTCGTCCTGGTCACGCTCGACACCACTCGCCCGGACCGCCTGCAGCCCTACGGCGCCGACGACGTCGCGACGCCGACGCTGCTGCGGCTCGCGCGCGAGGGCGTGGTCTTCGAGGAGGCCATGGCCGTGGCGCCGATCACGCTGGTGGCACACACCAGCCTGCTGACGGGCCTCAACCCGCCGCGCCACGGCGTGCGCAACAACGGGATTCACTTCGTCGGCGACGAGCTCGAAACGATGGCCGAAATTCTCGGCGGCCACGGCTACCGAACCGCGGCCTTCGTGTCGGCGTCGGTGCTCGAAGCGCGCTACGGCCTCGACCAGGGATTCGAGACCTACGACGACGATCTCTCCACCGGCACCAACCGCCAGCCCCGGGTGGTGCCGGACCGGTCGGCCGGCGCCACGGTCGACGCCGCCTCAAGGTGGCTCGACTCGGTCCGGGCCGACGAACGCTTCTTCCTCTGGGTTCATTTCTATGACCCCCACGCCGTCTACTCGCCGCCGGCGCCTTACCGCGATCGCTACCGCGACCGGCTTTACGACGGCGAGATCGCCTATATGGACGCCGAGCTCGGCCGGCTCTTGGGACACCCCGCCTTGGCCGACGCGGCGGTGGCGGTGGTCGGCGACCACGGCGAGAGTCTCGGCGAGCACGGCGAGCAGACCCACGCCATCCTCGCTTACCAGTCGACCCTACACGTGCCGTTTTTCCTCCAGGTCCCCGGCGGACCGGAGGGCCTGCGCGTTCCGACGCCGGTGAGCCACGTCGACCTATTGCCCACCGCCCTCGACCTGCTCGGCCTACCGTTCTCCATCACCGGCGGCTCGGACGGACGGAGCCTGGTGCCCCTCCTCGAGGGACACGACGTCGCCCGGGGGGCGGACACCCCGGACCACTACGCCGAGACCTATC